>SXWI01000071.1 GCA_005791465.1 Bacteroidota bacterium
ACGCAGGATAGATCGTACAATATTCTCAGCGCCCTTGCTTCTAATTTCTTTAGCAGAGATCTTCTTTATTCCTAGACGGTCTAATAGGTTTTTCTCTTCTTTCTCGAAATCGCGGAGCGATATAAAAACGATATCATCAGGGGATACCTTGGGGCATATTTTACCAATGTGCTTTAACTTATTCCAGTATTCCAGCGTTAAGGAATCGGGTTTGTGTACAGCGCATTCTTTATTGTCAATGCCTAGTGAAATTGCCATGGGCATTCCATGCATGTTTCCAGATGGAGTGGTATAAGGTGTGTGTAAATCTGCATGCGCGTCGATCCAAATCACACCCAGTTTACTTTTAGGTTTAGCCATTCTAATACCAGCTATGGTAGCTCCTGCAGTAGCATGGTCGCCACTGATCACCACGGGAAAAAAATTATTTTTTAAGGTATCGCTTACGGCTTTGCCAACACGCTCATACATTGTATGCATTCCTTTTATACGCTTAGCGTAGGGGGATTCTATGGGTTCGTGTAAAAGTTTATTTTCAGTTGGAATTTTTTCAGAAGGAAAATGGATGAAAAAATTACTCATAAAGTCCAGTGCAGCAATCTTTATGGCTTCGACTCCTAAGCTTGCTCCACGTGTTCCGGCGCCAATTTCTGAGGGAACTTCTATGATCTTGATATTTTTCACAGGATGACAAAGGTAAGGCCAAGTCTAGCCGGGCTGTCTAAATATGCGTTAATTCTGTCACTAGGGCCTGGTATACTAGGATTTATTAAGGGGGGTGCTTACATTTGCATTGCTTAAAATCAGCTAATTATGTCAAGGTCAATTGCATTCAGAGAAGCCCTTCGTGAGGCAATGTCTGAGGAGATGCGTAGAGACGAACGTGTTTTTCTCATGGGGGAAGAAGTTGCGGAATACAATGGTGCTTACAAAGTGAGTCAGGGGATGTTAGCAGAGTTTGGTGCTAAACGAGTAATTGATACCCCAATTTCCGAGTTAGGCTTTACAGCTATAGGGGTAGGAGCTGCGCAAAATGGACTTCGTCCTATTGTAGAGTTCATGACATGGAATTTTGCGGTCCTGTCTTTAGATCAAATTTTAAATACCGCTTCTAAAATGTTGGCAATGAGTGGGGGGCAGATAACTTGTCCTATTGTTTTCCGTGGTCCAAATGGATCTGCTGGTCAGTTAGGGGCACAGCACTCTACAGCATTTGAGTCACTATATGCTAACATCCCGGGTATAAAGGTGGTGTCTCCCAGTAATGGATATGATGCCAAGGGTCTTTTAAAACAAGCGATCCGCTATGAAGAGGATCCTGTCGTGTTCATGGAAAGCGAGGTTATGTATGGCGATAAGTCAATTGTTCCAGCAGATGAATATTATATCGAGCTTGGAAAGGCTGCAATTGCAAGAAATGGTCGTGATGTAACCATCGTTTCTTTTAATAAAATGATGAAAGTGGCTCTAGGAGCAGCTGAAGAACTCGAAAAAGAGGGTATAAGTGCCGAGGTTATCGATTTGAGAACCATCCGGCCATTAGATTGGATGACTGTTTTAGAAAGCGTTCAAAAAACCAATCGATTAGTTATTGTGGAGGAACAATGGCCTTTCGCCTCAGTATCCTCAGAGTTGTCATACCGTATTCAAAAAGAGGGTTTTGATTATCTCGATGCTCCTATCCGCAGGATTACTGCAGCGGATGCTCCTTTACATTATGCGCCGAATCTGGTAACGGCAGCACTTCCTGATGTTCCCAGAACTGTCAAGTTGGTGAAAGAGGTTATGTATCAACTAAAGTAATATGCCACTTCAACATTTTCTTCTTGTATTTTCTATTAGTCTTCTTTTAGTTCTTTTGCCTGCTTTTGGCTTTGCCAAATTATTTGTGAAGGCAGGAGAACAAGGGTGGAAAGCCTATATTCCTTTTTATAATACTTGGGTGATGCAACGGTTGAGTGGAAGGCCGGTGCATTGGGTTTTCTGGCAATTTATCCCTGTGATTGGTTGGTTTATCACCCCTGGTATATTTATTGAATTTTCAAAGCTTTTTGGAAAAAACTCATTGCTGGATCATACGGCTGCTGTTTTAATTGCTCCTTTTTATTTTCCATGGTTAGCTTCACAAGAAGGTCTTGTTTTTGTAGGGAAGGAGGGAGTGCAGCGCTATCAAAAACCTGCTTGGCGCGAATGGTTTGATGCAGCAGTTTTTGCAATTGTTGCTGCTACCTTGATCAGAACTTTTGTTTTTGAGGCGTATACAATTCCGTCCGGTTCTATGGAAAAAAGTTTACTGGTGAATGATTTTCTTTTTGTAAGTAAGTTGAGCTACGGCCCAAGAGTTCCCAATACCCCTTTGTCGGTGCCTTTTGTTCATAACTATATGCCTTTTGGCTCCAGTAAAAAATCTTACACAACCGTGGGTTCGCTTCCTTATATCCGTTGGTTTGCCTCTCCAGTTAAACGAAATGATGCTGTGGTATTTAATTTCCCTGCAGGTGATACGGTGATTAATTTACCTGAATTCCAATCAAAAGATCCCTATTATGATGTGTGTCGTAGATTGGGCAATGGTAGTATCGATGCTGGTAGGAAAATTATTTTGAGTGACTCTGTAAGCTATCCGCTTGCTATTCATGCCAACGATAAAACAGACAATTATATTAAGCGTTGCGTTGCCATACCCGGCGATGTACTTAGTTTAAGAGGCGGCCAACTACTTATTGATGGCAAACAAGTAGCTCCGCCTCCTGATGCCCAGTATACCTATTCTTTTCGCTCCACGGTTCCTCTGGATCCTGAAATCATGAAGGAGGAGTTTAACACTACAGAGTTTGGAATGGATATGTCGGGACGCTACGTTATTAATTTACCGTACAATAAAGTTGAAAAATTTAAAAGTCAGCCCTTTTTGGATGGTCCATTGGTTGCTGATGATGAAACGTATGAATCGAATGCTGTAACAGACATGGATCCTCGTACAACAGCTGGGGATGTATTTCCCTACGACACAACGTATTTTAAATGGACAAAGGATAACTATGGTCCTATCTGGATTCCTCAAAAAGGTGCTGAAATTCCATTGAATGATTCCACATTTATTCTTTATGAGCGCGTTATTAGAGTATACGAGAACAATACTTTTTATCGTGACAATGGAAAGATTTTTTTGAATGGGCAACCGGCTACTAGTTATCGCTTTAAAATGAATTATTACTGGATGATGGGAGATAACCGCCACGGTTCTCAGGATTCTCGCTTTTGGGGATTTGTTCCGGAGGATCGGATCGTTGGCAAAGCCTGGCTTATTTGGTTTAGTTGGGAAAATGGTCCGCGCTGGAATCGATTGTTTCGAACAGTCAAATAACTTAACTTTAGAGGCTCCGGTTTGGAGCCTTTTTAGTGTACATTTTTTATGAAAAAAGAGCTGTATCAATTTCAATATTATCGAGTCAACGATCGAGCGGCGTTGTCTAAGGAAGATTTTGATTTGCTGGATGCAGCTTATAAAGCTGCTGAACAAGCATATGCCCCTTACTCTAATTTTAAAGTTGGTGCTGCCGCAAGGCTTGTCAACGGAGTGGTAGTACTTGGCTCTAACCAGGAAAATGCCTCTTATCCTGTTGGTAGTTGCGCGGAGCGAGTTTTGTTAGGTAATGCGGCTGTACAGTTTCCGAATGTTGCAATCGATACCCTGGCTATTACTTATTTGCTTGCCGATCGAAAAAGCGATAGGCCTGTTTCTCCTTGTGGCATGTGCCGCCAGGCACTGAGTGAATTTGAGTCTAGGGTTGATCATTCTATGCGGCTTCTGCTTGCAGGAGAGCAGGGTGATGTACTTGTTTTAGATAACGCAAAGGACTTGCTTCCATTTGTTTTTCAAAGCCAACATCTATTTTAAAGTTCAAAATGATAATGTATGAACAGGCCCAGTGCTAAATCCAGGAGAAAGTTTATGAAAGATGCAGGATTGGCAGCAACTGGTTGGATGATTATTCCTCGTTCAGTGTTGGGTAAAGGATTTGTTGCTCCAAGTGATAAATTGAATGTGGCGGGAATTGGAGTAGGGGGTCAAGGTGCAGGCGACCTTGCACAAGTTGCAAAAAGTCCTTACGTAAATATCGTTGCCTTGTGTGATGTAGATAACAGACAAGCGGCTCGGTCCAGAGAGGCATATCCTAAAGCCAGTTATTATAAAGACTTTAGGGAAATGCTCTCTAAGGAAAAAGACACAATTGATGCTTGCACCATTTCAACACCTGACCATACGCATGCCGTTGCTACATTGGCCGCTATGCAACTTGGTAAGCATGTGTATACACAAAAACCTTTGACGCATGATATCTATGAGGCAAGGTTATTGACTGCTGCTGCAAAGCGTTACAAAGTAGTCACTCAAATGGGAAATCAGGGGGGATCTGGAAATGGCGTTCGGGTTGCTCAAGAGATTTATCAAGCTGGTTTAATTGGAGATGTTGTAGAAGCACAGGCTTGGACAAACCGTCCAGTTTGGCCTCAGGGTATGCCTGCACCAACAGGACAATATTCAGTGCCTACTGAATTAGATTGGGACTTGTGGCTCGGTACCGCAAAACATATTCCGTATAATCCATCTTATCTTCCCTTCAACTGGAGAGGCTGGTGGGCATTTGGCACCGGTGCCTTGGGTGATATGGCCTGCCATATTATGGATCCTATCTATCGGATTTTACCAATTCTTTATCCATCCTCCGCTGAGTGCAGTGTGGCTACTCTTTGGCGTGAAATGTGGAATGATACTCCTGCTGCTGAAGCTTGTCCGCCTTCTTCTATAATTCATTTGAATTATCCAAGAACAGATGGAAAAGGTTCTATAAAAGTTTCCTGGTATGATGGCGGCTTACTTCCTCCCAGACCAGAAGAACTTTCTCCGGAAGAACCGTTTGGAAATTGGGACGGGGGCGTACTTTTTATAGGGACCAAGGGTAAGTTATTGATGGATTGTTATGGAGCTAATCCTAGATTGCTTCCGACCAATAAGATGAAGGAAATTGAGCTGCCTAAGCCAAGTTTGCCACGTGTCCCAGAGGGCCATTATCTACAATGGGTTAATGCCTGTATTGCAGGTTATGGGAAAGGCATTACCAGCTCCCCATTTGAATATGCGGGTCCATTTACTGAAAGTATTTTGATGGGTAACTTAGCTATTAGAAGTTGGATGATTAAGAACCCGAATCTTAAAGGTTGGGAGGATAAATATCTGGGACGTAAGAAATTAATTTGGGATGCATCGGCCATGCGTGTTACCAATTTTGATGAGGCCAATCAATTTGTAAAAAGAGAATACAGAGAGGGCTGGTCGCTTTCGCTCTAACAGCATTAGGATCTTAAATACCGAGCTAATTCTTTTAATTCTGCTATTTTATAGCTTTCCTTAAGAGGGTCATATGACTTTGCCAAGAGCTGCAATGCCCACGCAATGGTCTCTATGTTTGTCAGCGGGCTCAGATATTTTTGATCCATCGGCTCATTGATTCTTTTGAAGTACGTTTCAATATCTCGATGCGTGTAAATCTGTCCACCTGAAGGGTCCATGAAAAATTCTGCTCTTTCCATTCCATCATCTTGCAACGGTTTGATATAGGCTAAAATAAACTGGTCTGGTAATTGAATAGCACGAACCGGAAGATCCAGTAATTCACAAAGCACCAGATATAAAAGTCCATTTCCGGCTTGTGTACCTTTTTTATTTGAAATCACTTGATTGATGAGAAAATCTTCTGTTTTGCATTCTTCTCTTGGAGTTGTTCGAAGCCCAAAGTATCCGTAAAGAATATTATGAAATACATTCACCTGTTCTAATGGAGTCAAATAATTATTCAGCTCTAACCAAATATTTCTTCTGAGTCTTTCGGTATCAGTAATCACCGATGCGGATGCTAAATCAGGGTATTGAAAGGTGGCTACTAATAGGGCACCTGGTAGTAGTTCATTTCTTGAAGCCTCTTTCCAATCAGTAAAACTTCTTTTGAGTTCTCGGAGTTGTAGCCGGTGAATCAGCCCCTCAATTCTGCCTTGTACTTGTTCGTTTGGTATAGTTTCCCACCAGTGTTCAAGGGTAGGGATTATCGTTGTTCCATAATCGACAATTCGTTCCGACACTGCCCCAAAAACCTCTTCGTCAGGGTCATCGATTAAGTTTAATAGAGCATTTATTTCTGTGGATGTTCCCATGCACACAATTTCATGCATGGATTTGGTTTTATGAAGTGGAACTTTTCCACATACCTTAACAGTGAGACTATTTAGATGTTTTTTTTGCAACTACCAGCCAGTCCCAAGGCCGCGGATGATCAAGCCAGCGGGGTGGTCTTAAAAATTCAGTATTCCAATCGTATTCTATTTTTTTAAACTGTACAGGAGTAAATTGGTGCCGTGTTAAACTCAAATAAAGTTCTTCTTGCAAAAAGTGTTTATGAGGTACATCATCAATGTTCAACACCCCTTGTTGTAGGTTCTTCCAATTTTTAAAGGCTTTATCCTTGGAAGTTTTATTTGTAAGAAGGACGTTGTCAATATTATATTGCTGTTGAATAATTCTGGTAAGCAAGTATGACTCAACCGAGGGAACCGTTAAAATAAGAGTCCCGCCCGATTTGATGCTACGTTGAAGATTTTTGAAAAAAACAGCCCGATCTTTTGCATGTGGGGTTAGTAAAGCATTGATGCAAACACCCATTTCTGCAGGTTGCAGGCGTAGTCGGTTGTTACTCATATCACCCTGCTGATAACTCACGTTAGTTAGATTTGGAAATAGTGATTGAGCTATTTTCAAATTGTTCATGGAAATATCTAGGGCAACCACCTTGTTGAACAAGGGGGATAGTACAGGCAACCATTTTCCAACTGCACATCCAATATCAATTACCTGATGCCTAGGATTTGCGTAGTTGCGAATTGCTTTTGCAATCCATTTCTTTTTATCATTTTCAAGCACATCAAATATCTCTTCCTGGTAGTGGGGGGCCATTTTCTCCCAGTAGTTGCGCTTCATACTTTATTTCTTTTTTTTAGGACTTGCTTTAGCAGATTTCTTTGCAGTTGATTTGGAGTTCTTTTTTGCAAATGCTCCTGGAACTTGTGTTTCAATAATGGCTTTTACTGCATCTAAAGACAATGCTTTTGCTTCATCAACTGTGGTGCGAGTTCCGTCTTCTTTTTTGGGTAGATAAATTAATTTTTTTCCGAATTTAACCAGTGGCCCCCAGCGCCCATTCTCTAAGCTAATTTTTTCTTCTGGCCATCTTGTGATGTAGCGGTTTTCCTCTTTTTTTATTTTTGCTTCAATTAACTCATGCATTTCTACCTCTGATAGGTTTGCAAAGTCATATCGGCGAGGAACATTGATAAAAATACCATCCCATTTAATATAGGGGCCGAACCGGCCACTTCCCTTGGTGATGGCTTTTTGTTCGAAAGTGCCAATAGGAGCATCCGCTTTCTGTTTCTCCTTGATATATTCAATTGCTTTATCTAATCCAACAGTACCTAAATCAGTTCCTTTGGGTAAAGAAACAAATTCCTCTCCCCACTTTATATAAGGCCCAAAGCGTCCTACATTGACAGATACTTCTTTGTTTTCATAGTTTCCCATGGGACCCTGTGCACCAAATAAGGCGAGCGCTTCTTCAAAGGTGATTGTTTCAATACTTTGTCCGGTAGGGACTTTAGCAAAACGTGGCTTTTCAGTATCATCCGCTTTGCCAATTTGAATCATGGCCCCATAGCGTCCCATTCTGGCTATCACGGGTTTTCCTGAATCGGGGTCTAGGCCAAGTTCTCTTTCGCCTTTGATCCTTTCTGCAGTTTCAATAGTTTTATCAACATCTTTTTTAAAAGGCTTATAAAAGTCTTTTATCATGCTGTTCCACTTCAGCTTTCCAGCGGCAACTTCATCAAATTCGTTTTCAATTTTAGCCGTGAATCCGTAATCCATTACATCGTCAAAATATTGTAATAGAAAATCAGTTACAACTAATCCCAAATCGGAGGGGAATAATTTTGATTTCTCGGCTCCAGTATTTTCCTGCTCAATCGATTTGCTAATCTTATCATTTTTGAGCAGAAGAACTTGAAAATCTCTCCTTATTCCTTCCTTATCTCTTTTTTCTACATATCCTCTTTTTAAAACAGTAGAGATAGTTGGCGCGTAAGTGGAGGGTCTTCCAATTCCTAATTCTTCTAATTTTTTTACTAAGGAAGCTTCCGTGTAGCGGGGGAGCGGGCGACTGAATCGCTCAACCGCTTTCATGGATATAAAGGGTAGATCCTGTCCTTTTTTAAGAGGTGGTAGCATGCCTTCCTCTTGTTCAGTTTCTTTTTCCTCATCATCCCGATCCTCGCGATATACTTTTAAGAATCCATCAAATTTTAGCACTTCACCGGATGCAGTCAATTCCTCAGTTTGACCGGAAATACTGATTTGAGCGGTAGTTTTTTCCAGTTCAGCATCTGCCATCTGGCTTGCCATAGTTCTTTTCCAAATCAATTCATAAAGCTTCACCCATTCTGCTTCTTTAATGGTGGCGTTATTCATGTAGGTAGGTCGAATGGCTTCGTGCGCTTCCTGTGCGGATTCATTCTTATTTTTAAATTTCCTGAACTGATGATATTGTTCGCCATATTGAGAGCGAACCGTTTCGCTGATTGCCGCTAAAGCCGTATCACTTAAATTGACACTATCGGTTCGCATGTAAGTGATATATCCGTTCTCGTATAATTTTTGTGCAATCAACATGGTCCTGGAAACTCCATAGCCCAATTTCCTGGAAGCTTCCTGTTGGAGGGTAGAAGTGGTAAAAGGTGGAGCGGGTGAGCGTTTTCCTGGCTTTACCTGGATCGACGAAACAGTATAGCTTGCGCCCATGCAATTTTGTAGAAACTGGTTGGCATTTTCAACCGAGTTTTGTTTTTTGCCTTCTGCGCGAAACTGAACTAGTTTTCCATCTAAATCCTTCGCTGAAAAAAGAGCTTCTATTTTAAAGTGACTCAATGGTAGAAAAGCATTGATTTCTCGTTCTCTTTCAACAATTAAACGAACCGCAACACTTTGGACGCGACCCGCACTTAGATTGTTTCGCATGCTCATTTTACGCCAGAGCACTGGGCTTAACTCAAATCCAACTATTCGGTCTAAAATTCTCCTAGCTTGTTGCGCCATCACCAAATTCATATCAACTTTTCTAGGCTTAGTTACCGCAGCTTGAATTGCTGGCTTGGTAATTTCATGAAATACAATTCGCTTGGCTTTTTTAGGATCAAGCCCCAGTACTTCGCATAGATGCCAACTGATGGCTTCTCCTTCTCGGTCCTCATCCGTTGCCAGCCAAACTTCTTTGGATTTTTTAGCCAGGGTTGTCAAATCTTTTACTACTTTCTCTTTATCGGCAGCTACTTTATATCGCGGTGTAAAATCATTTTCGAGGTCAATCCCCATTCCTGCCTTTTCAAGATCCCTAATATGCCCAAAACAACTTTTGACCTGAAACTCCTTGCCCAGGATTTTCTCGATTGTTTTAGCTTTTGCAGGGCTCTCTACTATTAATAAATTTGTTGCCATTTGTACAAAAAGTTTGCTGCTGAACAGGACGCAAGTTAGGCAAGAATAGGAAAAATTATTTTAAAGCCCATATAAGCCTCTCTTCTTTGCATATATATTACCTTTGCAACCGCTATGTATACAATACGATTTACATTTGAACAAGCCGATTTGAACCCTCAGACTCTCGAATCGGTTAAACCCGGGCAAAGTTTGCTGGAAGTCGCACTTTTAAATAATATTGAGCTACATCACAACTGTGGTGGCGTTTGTGCTTGCAGTACTTGCCATCTTTATATTGAAAGTGGACAAGAGCACGTTGAAGAGATCAGCGATAAGGAGGAGGACTTCATTGATCGCGCAGTTAATCCCCGTCTCAATTCAAGACTAGGATGTCAGTGTGTGCTGCAGGAAGGGCAGGGCGAACTTGATATCAGGATTCCTGACCAATCTCAATTTTTAGGCGAATAATATAAATAATATGGCACATTTTGAACCCCCGATAGGATGGAGTGATCATGAAGACATTGCACTGAAATTATATGAACGGTTTGGCGACGAGTTTACTGAAAGTAAAATTTACCGTATTCGCTTTACGGAATTGTTGGAGTGGATTTTAGAGATCCCAGGCTTTACCGGTAAAAGAGAGGAGAGTACGGAAGGACACCTGGAAATGATCCAAAGTTCTTGGGTCTATGAGTGGCGGGATAATCAAAAATAATCTATGCAGACTGCCTCTTTTTTTGAAGATATCAAAGCTTTTTTCTTTGATATGGATGGTGTGCTCACCGATGGTAGTATTGTGCTTGCTTCAGACGATATGCAACTGCGTACTATGAATATAAAAGATGGTTACGGTCTTCAATTTGCCATAAAGAAAGGGTATTTGATTTTTGTGATTTCAGGGGCAACTAGTTTGCCTGCTCAAGCTCGGCTTCAAAAATTAGGGGTGTCTGAAATTTATATGGGAGTTATGGACAAGCATAAGCAGTTTCGAGAATTGCTTGATCGATTTAAACTCTCCAGTCAAGAGGTATTATATATGGGGGACGACATTCCTGATTTAGCTCCCATGCAACACAGCGGAATCGCCTGTTGTCCTGTTGATGCTGTCGCTGAAGTAAAATCTATTTCTCATTTTATTGCTGAGAAAAAAGGGGGGATGGGTTGTGTTCGTGAGGTTATCGAGAAAGTATTACGTGCAAGAGGGGATTGGGAGATTGATCCAACAATTTCTGCTCAATAATTACTAGTAAGCAATGAATCGCCTCCGTGGTATTTTCAGGCTGATTAGATTACCTAATCTTCTTTTTATCGGCTTGACGCAGTGTATGCTCCAAGCATGCATTTATACGCCTATCTACCAAGGGTTGATTCCAATTAATGATACTATTCAGTTCTATTATTTATTAGCCGCTTCTTTGTTGATTGCAGCAGGCGGATACATTATCAATGATTATTTTGATGTGGCCATTGATGAGATTAATCGTCCAGCTAAGTTAGTGGTTGGCAAAATTATCAGTCGACGATGGGCTATGATTTTACATTTTTTGTGTAGCAGCATCGGTTTGTTTTTCACCTTTTGCTCTATTCGATCTTCTTATCAATTTTATTTAGTCCCATTGAATTTACTGGCTATACTCATGTTGTGGTTTTACTCCGTTCGTTTTAAGAAAAGCTTTTTACTGGGAAATCTGATGATCTCATTACTAGTCGCTTGGACTATCGTAATCTTCTTTCTTTCTAAAATCACCCCAATTGAGCTTGTAAAAGGGGAGGAGGTTCGGCAGGCCCGTTTCTATCAATTATGTTCTTTATATGCCGGATTTGCGTTTCTTTCTACCATGGCCCGAGAATTGATGAAGGATGTAGAGGATCGAGAAGGAGATCGCCGACACGGTTGTAAAACCTTGCCTATTGTCTGGGGTATTCCTATTGCTCGGTTTGTAATATTGCTTTGGCTAGTCTTACTGTTGGTATTACTACTAGTAGTTATGATTTATCTGTTACAGTTCAAAATGCGAATCGCTTTTTTGTATGCAACTGTTATGCTGGTTTTCCCTCTCATTATTTTAATTAGAAAAACTACTATGGCTAATCATGAAAAAGATTTTGGACTTTTAAGTAAACGGATGAGGTGGATATTATTAGCCGGGATTGTATCCATGATTTTCTTCTATTTTTAAATTATGACGCCACTTATTTTAGCCTCCCAGTCCCCACGTCGTAAGCAGTTATTAGAGTGGGCCACTATACCTTTTACTGTTATTGTCAGTGATGTGGAGGAGGATTTTCCGCCTTCCATTTCAAAGGAAGATGTTCCCGTTTTTATAGCCCGTAAAAAAGCCCTAGCTGTACAGCCTCGTTGTGCTGGTGATTCAATAATTCTTGCTGCAGATACTGTTGTGATATTGAATGACCATATAATCGGGAAACCGATGCACCGGGAAGAAGCAGTCAGTATGTTGCTCTCTTTGTCAGGAGTTACACATCAAGTAATAACCGGAGTTGTTTTGTTGCAAGGGGATCGGGAAATTAGTTTTTCTCAAACAACTTCTGTTACCTTTCATCCCCTTACGCTATCGCAAATTGAGCATTACGTAGATCATTACAAACCCTATGACAAAGCGGGTGGATATGCAATACAGGAATGGATTGGTGTAGTAGGTATCCAATCGATTGATGGCGACTTCTACAATGTAATGGGGTTGCCTGTAAGCCTTGTTATTCAACACTTACAGCAATTTAGACAGCCCATTCGTTCCAATTGATTTCAACCTTGATATCGGGATGTATGCTCTTTGCAACTGGACAACTTTCAGCCGTTTTCCGTAATACCTCTTTGTCTCGGGCCTCAATGGTGTGGAGGTGAACCGGGATTAGCACGGTAAGCGAGATGGCGCTCACTCTGCGGGGATTGGCCTCCATTATTTTGTTAACGTTCATTTTCATTCCTTCTAATGGGATATTCAGTTGCTTTGCTTTTATACCCATGACGGTAAGCATGCAAGAAGCTAGACTTGTTGCCATTAGATCAGTAGGGGAAAATTGTTCTCCCTGGCCATGATTATCTACGGGGGCATCTGTGAATATGAATGATTCGCTTTGTAAGTGAACGCACCGTGTACGTAATTGACCCTGGTACTCAACAGTAGAAGTCATTCTAAATAATTTTCATAAATTTACGTTTGATATTTAAAATAAGGATTGTGCTAAAATCTTTTCTTCTTTTATTAAGTTTTTTGGCGGTCGCTCAGTTGCAGGCCCAACTTACGGTAGGTTCTCAAGATAGCCGGGAGGACCGTAAAGCGGAAAAGCGAAGAAAAATTAATGCACTCATTCGTCAGGCTGAGGAAGGCACCTTGGTTTATACCAAGCATAGCATTTTTGGGTTTCAAGCTCGTTCTAATGGTTACGGACTATTGTATGAGCTTGGTAAAATGAAAACACCGCTAAAGTCAACTATTTATCGTATTGAATTGACTGAAATAAAACATCCTAAGGAGAATCGTTTTCAGAATCTATCCAATCCTTTTTTGTTTATCAGCAATCCCTACATCTATGGGAAAGTGAACAATTTTTATCAGTTAACGCTTGGGGTTGGCCAACAGCGTTTAATTGGGCAAAAAGGAAACAAAAATGGAGTTTCAGTATCCTGGAATTATAACGGAGGTTTATCCATGGGTTTTTTGAAGCCTTACTTTGTTCAGGTAGAGAATCCAACGGGTACGGATATCAAATACATCAAGTACACCCCTGAGGATTCAATTTTATTCCTAGGCCCCTCGATTCTGGGAGCAGGTGGTTTTTGGCGTGGATGGAACGAGTTGCGTGTAAAGCCTGGTGCTTTTGCTAAAACTTCTCTTCGATATGACTACGGAAGATTCAACGAAGTAGTAAGTGCACTTGAAGTTGGTTTTAGTATTGAATATTATCCTGGGGGAATACCCATTATGGCTTTGCAAAAGGATAAACCACTTTTTTTTCAAGCGTCCATTGCACTTCTCTTTGGAAGAAGAAAGTAGCGAAATACTACCTTTGCATCATGTCGCAAGTGCCTGAGTCTATTTCCGTAAATCCTACGCAGCGTAAAAAGCCAGACTGGCTTAGGGTAAAATTACCAATTGGAGAAAATTACAAACATGTTAGGCAATTGGTGGATCAACACAAATTGCATACTATTTGTGAAAGTGGTAACTGTCCAAACATGGGCGAATGTTGGGGAGCGGGTACAGCTACCTTCATGATTCTAGGAAATGTTTGCACAAGAAGTTGTGGGTTTTGCTCCGTTGCAACGGGTAGGCCGGAAGCAGTGGATTGGGATGAACCGCAGCGCGTGGCTGAAGCGATTTTATTGATGAAGGTGAAACATGCTGTAATTACCTCAGTAGATCGAGATGAATTATCAGATGGGGGTTCTATTATTTGGCAGAATACTATTAAGGCTGTAAAAGCTTTATCGCCTTCTACCACTTTAGAAACCCTTATCCCTGATTTTAAGGGGAAAAAAGTGGATATAGATCGAATTATTGAAGCAGCACCTGAGGTAGTAAGTCATAATATCGAAACCGTAGAGCGTTTAACACGTCAGGTGAGGGTACAGGCAAAATATTGGCGCAGTATGGAGGTAATCCGTACGTTGAAAGAAGGGGGAATGCGTACTAAAAGTGGTATTATGTTGGGGTTGGGCGAAGCGAAGGAGGAGGTTGTTCAGACTTTGCAGGATCTAAAGGATAATGGATGTGACGTTGTTACAATCGGGCAATACTTACAACCGACAAAAAAGCATTTACCAGTGGTCAGGTTTGTACATCCTGATGAATTTGCTTCTTATAGAGAAATTGGCTATCAGCTTGGGTTAGATTATGTTGAAAGTGGGCCCTTGGTTCGTTCTTCATATCACAGCGAAAAACATGTGATTGCAGGATTAGGTAGGAAACAATGGGAGTCTGCTCAAACAACGTAATTGCATGCGAAAAGCTTTAATTTTTTTAATATTTTTTTTCCATACAAGCTGTTTGCTTGCTCAGCAAAGCTGGACCCGGGTAGATAGTTTGTATGCACCTCTTCCCACTTCAATGGAGGTATGGAAATCAACTTCCCCAGTAGATGCGAAACCGTCTATCGTTTATTTGATTCGCGCTAAGTTGTCAGATCCTGCATTGTTATTCACGGCCGATACCAGTAAAAATAGAAGGTTAACGCCTCGGCAATTTTTTGAAAAAAATGCCTCACCCTTGTTAGTAGTTAATACGAGTTTTTTTTCTTTTACCACGCATCAAAATCTTAATATAGTAATCCGTGATGGAGAACAACTTGCTTTTCAGGTTCATTCAATCCCTGGTAAAGGAAGAGATACGTTAACCTGGAAACACCCATTAGGTAGTGCATTAGGAATTAGTAGTAGGCGAAAGGCTGATGTGGCCTGGATCTATACCGATTCAGTATCAACATACCCTTTAGCTATACAAAAGCCCGTAAGTCCAATCAAGGATAGTCATTCAATTCTTTCAAAAAATGCATTTCTTAGCATGATTGCTGATAATGAGGTAAAAACCTGGAAGATGAATACCGCAATAGGCGGTGGCCCGGTACTCGTGCAAAATGGGGTTATGGCTATTGCTAACGAGCAAGAAATGAAATTTGCCGGACGTGCAATCGATGACCGCCATCCTAGAACTGCTATGGGTTATACCAAGGATGGTTGGTTATTAGTTTTAGTTGCAGAGGGCAGACATCTCGGCAAAGCAGAGGGATTGACTTTAAAGCAAACTGCTCAATTATTGATAGATTGGGGTTGTGTTGAGGGATTAAACCTGGATGGGGGAGGAAGCAGTAGTTTACTTATAAACGGCAAATCCACCATAGCTCCATCCGATAAAGAGGGTGAAAGGGCAGTACCAGGGGTATTTATAATTAAAAGAAAGAGTTAATCTTCCTCCCAAACTAATGCGCTAGCACCCAGAATAGCAGCGTCAGCCTCTTTCAGATTACTAAAAACTAGTTTGACTTTATTTTTAAATACTTGAACGAGATTAGCTTCCATGGCTTCTCGTGTTGGATTTAAAATTAAATCGCCTGCTTTGGTAAGGCCACCAAATAAAACAATTGCTTCGGGAGAAGAAAACATTACAAAATTTGCAAGGGCTTCTCCAAGTATTTGTCCGGTGAATTGGAATATTTCTAGCGCAATTTTATCGCCCGCAATAGCACATTCATAGACTTTTTCACTCGTGAGATCAGCTGGTTCAATATCTCGAAGCATGCTAGGTAATGTTGGTTGTTGCTCCAGCATTTCCAAGGCTGTTTCTCGAACACCTGTTGCTGAGGCATAGGCCTCCAGGGGTCCACGAATGCCAGTCCCTTTGTGAAGCCGTCCGCCTGGCCTTATAATTGTGTGACCAAGTTCACCGGCAAAACCATCATGACCCAGCACGATTTTTCCATTTATAAAAATTCCGCTACCAACACCAGTTCCTAGCGTGATAGTTATAAAATCTTTCATCCCTTTTGCGCAGCCATATTGCTGTTCTCCTGCCGCTGCAGCATTGGCGTCATTTGTTAACTTCACACGCATTCCAAACTTTTCTTGAAGCATGGAAGCAAGCGGAACAATACCCTTCCATTTTAAATTAGCAGCGTGTTCAATATTGCCTGTGTAGTAATTACCATTTGGTGCTCCAATCCCTATGCCGGCAAACTGACTGATTCCCCCTATTTTTTCGATCATAGGTAGTAGAAATTCATACAGATCACCAATGAAACCTTGTACTGTATCATGAGCATTGGTAAGCATTCTTCCTTGTTCAATAATCTTACCTTCTCTATCAACAATTCCAAATTTTGTGTTGGTGCCCCCTATATCTACACCAATTGCATAATTAGACATACCAAAACGTTTATCAATTCTTATAAGTTAGTGACCTCCTGTGTTGCTATTGCCCTTGTTATCATAATCAATTCCTTGTTTTTTTAGAATTCCGGCAACGCTAATGGCATAATAAGCCAGGTAAGCAAAGCATGCAACTCCAACAAGGTAGGACCATTGTATACCCAAGTATGCATCGCCAGCCAAAAATCCTTGTAAGAGACTAATAAAGCCACCTCCCATGATCATCATAATCAACAATCCTGATCCCTCGTTGGTGTGTTTGCCTAGCCCTGCGATGGCTAATGTAAATATACAGGGCCAAAGAGTAGAGCAAAAAAGACCAACACTAATAAATGCGTATACACTAACCATCCCACTAGACAACATACCTATAATCGTTGCAAGGGCACCCATTGTAGAAAAGATTAATAACTGCCTGGCTGGGTTGCCTTTACTCAGAATATCCCCAATGATCATTGCAACTATTACTATACCGTAAATGTAAAAAGGGGTAACATCATGATCCGCTAAACTATTGATCAATAAAAACACGCCAAATGCAACGTAGGGCATGATAAAACGTAATATTTGTTTGACACCTCCACTAATATCTAACGCACCGACTGAACCAGTCCAACGGCCAATCATCAAACTTGCCCAATAAAGTGATACGTACGGTGCGATATCTTTTGTCTCAGTTTGTGTGTAGATCCTCATGAATTCGGGGAGGTTCGATGCTGTACTAACTTCTACCCCAACATATAAAAAGATAGCCACCATTCCCATTACTAATTGAGGATACTTCCATACACTAACGCGACTGGTTGCGTTAGCATTATTATCATTTGTGAGTGCTGATGGCTCCACATGGTTCGGAACGGAAGAGAATTTAAATATGATAGCAGCAATTAAGAAGGCTGCACCCAAAATTAAATATGGTGTTTTAACGCTTTCAATACTGGCAACGCCGGTGCTGGCTACCACTGAACCAAAAATAGCCAAGCTAACAAGTACCGGGCCAATAGTAGTTCCCAAGTTGTTTATACCGCCAGCCATGCTGAGTCGTTGACTTCCTCTTTGAGGATCTCCCATTACTATAGCTAAGGGATTTGCTGCCGTTTGCTGAAGTGAAAAGCCAAGTCCTACAATAAAAAGTCCAGTTATCATCAAATTAAAAGAGGATTGTTGGGCAGCCGGATAGAATAGAAGTGATCCAAGCGCGGAAATGACTAGTCCGAGGGCAATTCCATTTTTGTAGCCTATTTTATTTAACAAATCGCCCCCCATAAATCTAGATACCATAAAATAGATGAGTGATCCAACGGTATAGGCAACATAAAAGGCAAAAGATACCATTTGTGACTGCCATTGCTCCAGATTTAGTTTTTCCTTGAATACAGGAATCAAAATATCATTAGAGGCGGCAACAAAGCCCCAGAAAAAGAAAACACTGATCAGTACACTGAATTGCGACCATTTAGTTTGTTGGCTCATGAATTGGTTTTTTGGTAGGGTTGAAAATAGGTGATTTTTGGTATGGAGCCTCATTTTTTTAACTTAAATTACGGGATAACGAGAGAGGGAATTTATGGTGATTCTACATGTTGCAGCAGAGTGTTTTCCTGTGGCTAAAGCAGGTGGTTTGGGCGATGTTGTTGGAGCCTTGCCAAAATACCAAAATCGATTAGGGGTGACCTCCAAAGTAGTGATTCCAATGTACCGTACACCCTTTTTGTATCAGGAAGAATGGGAACTAGTGCATGAGGGCAGTCAATTTTTACAGGAGCACTTTTTTAAGTACAGTGTAATTCGTGAAAAATCTAATAAGCTGGGATTTGATCTGTATCTGATTGATATAAACGGGCTATTAGATCGAGAAAAAGTTTATGGTTATCCGGATGATGTAGAGCGATTTCTGGCTTTCCAACTTTC
Source organism: Bacteroidota bacterium (assembly GCA_005791465.1). GTDB lineage: Bacteria > Bacteroidota > Bacteroidia > Chitinophagales > Chitinophagaceae > JJ008. Next base: position 18,381 of record SXWI01000071.1, read on the forward strand.
TGTCTGTGATTGGTTATTTAGTTGTTCTCATTTGCCTGATATTGTTCACTGTCATGATCACCATTGCGGGCTGGTTCCTTTTATCATGACGCAAGCCAATCAGTTTCGATCTCGTTTGCAAGCAATACCCACTGTTTTTACTGTGCACAATGCGCAATACCAAGGTGCTTTCGATTGGTCTAAACAAGCCATACTTCCTCCCCATGATTCCTGGAAATGTAATCTTCTTGATTGGCATGGACAGATAAATCCACTGGCAGCTGCCATAAAAACAGCTTGGCGAGTTACAACCGTAAGCTATAGTTATCTAACGGAATTAATGGAGAATGCCGGGGGGCTTGAAAAATTATTTCAAACTGAAGTAGAAAAATGCACTGGAATATTGAATGGAATTGATACTGAGATTTGGGACCCTTCTAGTGATCCCTACTTGCTTTATCATTATTCTTTACAATCAATGATTGAGGGTAAGCGTAAGAATAAAGAGGAAATCTGTAAAGAGTTTGGCATGGATCCTTCTCTTCCTCTTTTTTCATTTGTTGGGCGTTTGGTAGGAGAGAAGGCAGCTGATTTATTGCCGATAGCTATTCAGGATGCGCTTTTGCATAATCCTGGTAGAGCAAATTATATTGTTTTAGGTACTGGTGAAAAAGAGACGGAGTATCAGCTTCAAGAATTAAGAAACATTGCAGGTGGATTTTATAATTGTTATATTGGGTATCAAGAAGCGCTAAGCCACAGCTTATATGCTGGGTCTGATTTTATACTCATGCCAAGTCGTGTAGAGCCTTGTGGGTTAAATCAACTTTATGCCATGCGATTTGGAACCATGCCTATCGTTCGTCGGGTTGGAGGATTGAAGGATACCGTCATTGATCTAGGCGATTCTGGCGGATACGGAATTTGTTTTGACCAACCATCTGTTTGGGATATAACATACTCAATCCGTCGAGCAATCAACTTGTATTATGATAATCTTAAAGATTATCATAACTATTGTTCAAAGATGATGCAGCTTGATTTTTCGTGGGATAAAGCAGCTGGAAATTACTTGAATTTATATCGGACTTTAAAATAAACAGTTATGGCAGTTAGAACTATAACACATGCTACTGAAATACTTTCTGTAATTCTGGGAGGCGGAGCAGGATCAAGGCTTTATCCGTTGACAGCAACACGTTCAAAACCGGCTGTACCAATTGCTGGCAAATATCGATTGGTGGATATACCCATTTCTAATTGTTTGAATAATGGGATTGGCCGGATGTTTGTGCTAACACAATTTAATTCCGCCTCATTAAACAGGCATATTAAAAACACCTATCATTTCAGTGCCTTTAGTCGCGCTTTTGTAGATATTTTGGCGGCTGAACAAACTCCAGATAATCCAACCTGGTTCCAGGGAACTGCAGATGCTGTTCGTCAAGGGTTGCGTCATATTGAGCCATTCGAAAGTCAGTATGTTTTGATCTTGTCGGGTGATCAATTATATCAAATGGATTTTGCAGCTATGCTTGCTCAGCACAAGCAAGCTGGAGCGGATATTACCATTGCTACAATTCCCGTTTCAGATCGAGAGGCTCCCGAATTTGGTATATTAAAAAGTGAGGAAGGAATGATAACATCTTTCATAGAAAAACCTTCACCATCGGTACTCCCAGAATGGGTTAGTGACACGGGAGACGAGATGAAAAAAAATGGCCGTGTTTATCTGGCCAGTATGGGTATTTATATTTTTGACCGGAACTTATTATTCGATATCCTGAGAAATGAATTCAAAGATGCCACTGATTTTGGAAAAGAGATCATGCCTCAGTCTATCGGGCGCTATAAGGTTGCTAGTTACCAGTATGGTGGCTACTGGACTGATATAGGGAATATTCGTTCTTTTTTTGAGGCCAATATTGAACTTACAGAGGAAATTCCTGCTTTTGATATGTTCGATAGCCATCGAACAATTTACACGCGTTCAAGGATGTTGCCTCCTGCAAAAATCAGTGGTACCACGATGGAAAAGGTATTAGTTGCTGAAGGTTCAATTATTAGTGCCTCCCGAATGGAGCGTTGTGTTATTGGAATACGAAGTCGGGTAGGTCTAGGGACCACTGTTGTGGACACCTACATGATGGGTAGTGATAGTTATGAAACATTGGATGAACTAGCGGATAATAAGCGAAAAGGTGTTCCTCCTGTTGGGGTCGGCGAACGCTGTTATATACGAAATTCAATTCTTGACAAAAATGTTCGAATTGGAAATGATGTTCGAATCAATGGGGGAAGTCATCTCGAGAATAAAGACCATCCACTTTATTGCGTCAAGGATGGAATTGTTGTTATAAAAAAAGGGGCTATTATTCCTGATGATTTTACTATCTGATCTCTTGATTTTCTTCCTATATTGAGAAAAATCTAACCCATGTCTACGGCATATACCGGCAACAAGGCAAAACTTAATTTTTGGCAGATCTGGAATATGTGTTTTGGTTTTTTTGGAATCCAGTTTGGCTGGAGTCTCCAAATGGGCAATATGAGTGCCATTTATGAATTTTTAGGGGCAAGTCCAGAACAAATTCCAGGGTTATGGCTAGCAGCTCCTATGACCGGTTTGTTGGTGCAACCCATAGTAGGATATCTTAGTGACCGAACTTGGCATCCAACACTAGGCCGTCGTAGACCATTCTTTTTAATTGGAGCGATCTTAAGTTCTATAGCACTTTTCTATATGCCCAATGCCTCTGCTATTTGGATGGCGGCCGGGACACTTTGGATTTTAGATTCTTGTATCAATATAACCATGGAGCCTTTTCGTGCTTTTGTGGCTGATAATTTGGATGAGAGTCAACAATCGTATGGATATGCCATGCAGAGTATGTTTATAGGTGCTGCTTCTTTTATTGCAGGATTCTTGCCTGGCATTTTAGTAAGTTGGTTTGGAGTTTCTCGCGAAAAGGGAGCCGGTGGTATTCCGCAAAATATTATGTGGTCTTTTTACATCGGATCAGCAGTTTTCCTATTAGCAGTATTATACACTGTTTTCAAAAGTCGCGAGTATCCCCCTTCTGATCCAAACTGGAAAGAAAAACGCCAACAAGATACACCCGGTTGGAAGGAGGTATTGAAAGCTATTACACAGATGCCAGATGCAATGAAGCGACTTGCAGTTGTTCAATTCTTAACTTGGCCAGGTTTATTTTTAATGTGGTTTTATTATAGCACGGGAGTGGCAAGTTCAATTTTTGGTGGCGACCCTATTACTAACAGTGATCGATATACTGAAGGGTTAGAATATGCAAACGCAACTTCTGCTATCCTAAATCTTGTTACGTTCGCTTTTTCTTTCACTATTCCTTTTTGGGTTTCTAAGTTGGGGAAGAAATGGACGCATTCTCTTTGTTTATTGCTTGGAGGACTGGGTTTGATTTCTGTGCATTATGTAGATAATCCCTCCTGGTTGTATTTATCAATGGGAATGGTAGGGATTGCTTGGGCCTCTATTCTTTCAATGCCCTATTCTTTATTGGCCGGCGTAATTCCACAGGAAAAAATGGGAATATACATGGGGGTGTTTAATTTTTTTATTGTACTTCCTGAAATTATTGCAGCCTTGACCTTTGGTAAAATCATGGAAAACTATTTAGGAAATGATCGATTATTGGCTGTTTTGATTGGGGGAGTTTTGCTGTTATCGGCTGCTGTTGTTTGTTTGCTATTTGTTCGTGAGCGGAAATCTTAATATAATTAAATATGCAACGTATTATTTTTCTATTTGTTTTTCAATTGTCCCTCTCTTTTTTATGGGGCCAAGCTGTTGTTTATCCAACCCATTGGTGGACTGGTTTTTCCGATCAACATCTAAATCTTATTATAAGAGGTGAAGATGTCGGGACATTCACATCTGCATCTATTCGACAAAGCGGTGTTAAGTTGGAGCGAATCAGAAAGGCATCCAGTAAAAATTATCTATTTCTTGACTTACTCATTACCGCTGCCACCCAGCCAGGACAATTCTTTATTGAGCTTAAATCTCCAGGAAAAGCAATGATTAGGATTCCCTATGAATTAAAGCCTCGTTCTAAGCAGAATGGAGTGACTAGAGTGAAAGGGGTTAATACAAGTGATTTTATTTACCTGATTATGCCGGACCGTTTTTCAAACGGTGATCTTACTAATGATATTGTAAAAGAATATCGAGATACATTTTGTAATCGAAATGATAAATTTTCTAGACACGGAGGAGACTTAAAGGGAGTTGGGAATCAGTTGTCCTATCTTGAAAAGCTAGGAGTTACAACACTATGGCTTACCCCTGTCAATGAGAATGATCAGCCCAGATTAAATGAATGGGGCAATAAGGTGGCAGGATATCATGGTTATTGGTTTACGGATCACTACCAAGTTGATAAACGGCTGGGAGGGAATAAAGCCTATCAGGAACTTTGTCAGTTAGCGCATGCTCGGGGCATGAAGGTTATCCAGGATGCTATTTATAACCATATCGGAAATTATCATTGGATTGCCCAAGATCCTCCCACTGCCGATTGGCTCAACAGTTCACAAGGAAAAAATCCGCCACATCATCGAGAAGAAGTTTTTTTTGATCCGTATGCCTCTACACAAGATAAACGACAAATGTTGGATGGTTGGTTTGTTCCGCACTTGCCTGATTTAAACCAACGAAACAAAGACGTTGCCCGTTTTTTAATTCAATATTCCATCTGGGCTACTGAAGAGTATGGTTTAGATGGCTGGAGAGTTGATACGTACAAATACAATGAAGAAGATTTTGTAAATGACATTAACACTGCATTGACACGCGAGTTTCCAACTTTGACCATTTTTGGGGAGAGTTGGGTAACTTCTCCTTTAGCAAATGCCTATTTTACTCGTAATAACGTCAAAACACCTTTTTCTCACAATGCGGAAGGAATGCTTGATTTTCAAACTTGTTTTGCAATGATCAACGCAGCTAAGGAGGAATCGGGTTGGTCTACTGGAGTTATTAAATTATACAATTCACTTGCACAAGATGTGTTGTATGCGGATCCTACAAAGAATTGTATTTTCCTAGACAATCATGACATGGATCGCATTTATTCAGTGCTTGGAGAGGATTGGAGTAAACTCAAAATGACTTTGAATTGGTTATTTACGTTACGCGGTATGCCGCAGCTGTATTATGGAACTGAGGTGTTGATGAAAAATTATAAAGTCAACACAGATGCAACCGTTCGTGAGGATTTTCCAGGTGGTTGGCCTTCAGATGATGTTCGTTCTAATCGGTTTATCAAGGAAGGAAGAACTATATCGCAGGATTCTACCTACAATTATATCAGTCAACTAGCTGGATTTAGAAAATCTTCTTCTGCACTAATAACTGGAAGACTCATGCAGTTTATTCCACGCGATGGACTTTATTTATATTTTCGATATGATTCCAGACAAACCGTGTTGGTAATTTCTCATACAGGAAAAGAAGTAGTAAAACCTGATTGGAGTGTGTATCGGGAGCGTGTTGATGGCTATTCCCGTGTCCGTAACGTGGTGACGGGTGAAGTAACTCGTCTCATAGATTTTTCAATTAAGCCTGGCGAAAGTTTTGTTTTGGAACTATTGCCTTAATTGTAATTGATGTTAAGCTTAAATGACCAATCGGTTTGGAGTTATTCATTATTTACCGAACAGGACGTAGTTGAATTTCAGGCTGGCACGCATGCTCGTTTGTATGAAAAATTTGGTAATCATGTACTCCAAATCCATAATACAAGTGGAACATATTTTAGCGTCTGGGCTCCTAATGCCACGGCTGTTTCGGTAGTTGGTAATTTTAATCATTGGGATTCGCAAAAGCATCATCTATTCCCTCGTTGGGATAAAAGTGGCATTTGGGAAGGCTTTATCCCACATCTTACCACAGGGGAGCTCTATAAATATTATATCTGGGGCTATGAAAGTTCTGAGCAGCTGAAAGGTGATCCATTTGCTAATTATTGGGAAAAACGACCCAATACCGCTTCGATCACATGGGATCTAAAATATCGATGGAATGATAAGAAGTGGATGCATCAACGTAAGAAACGTAATTCGCTAGATGCTCCATGGAGTGTTTATGAAATGCACTTAGCTAGTTGGCAACGCCCTGATCCAAATGATGAAGGAAGTTATAATTCATATGAAGTTATTGCGGCGCAACTAGTTCCCTACCTTACTGAGATGGGCTTCACGCATGTGGAGTTTATGCCTGTCATGGAGTACCCTTTTGATGGAAGCTGGGGATATCAGTGTACGGGCTATTTTGCTCCAAGCTCCCGTTTTGGACAGCCCCAAGGTTTGATGTTTTTGATTGACCAACTACATCAAGCTAATATCGGAGTCATTCTCGACTGGGTACCTTCCCATTTCCCCAATGATGCGCACGGTTTATTTCTTTTTGACGGTGCGCATACCTATGAATATGCTGACATGCGAAAAGGGTTTCATCCTGACTGGAATAGTTACATTTTCAATTATGCCAGGGGAGAGGTTCGCTCTTTTTTGATTAGCAACGCTCATTTTTGGTTTAATCATTATCATATAGATGGAATACGTGTTGATGCCGTTTCCTCTATGCTAAAATTAAATTACTCTCGAGCAGATGGTGAGTGGGAGCCTAATCAATATGGTGGAAATGGAAATATTGAGGCAATTGCTTTTTTGAAATTACTAAACGAAGTTATCTATCGAGATTTTCCATCCGTGCAGACCATTGCGGAGGAGGCAACGGATTGGCCGGGTATTTCTCGGCCTACTTTTCAAAGTGGAATTGGATTTGGGATGAAGTGGATGATGGGTTGGATGCATGATACCTTGCGTTATTTTAAGTCAGACCCTTTATACCGTCAACATGTTCAGGATAAGTTTTCTTTCAGCATGATGTATTTCTATGACGAAAATTTTATGCTACCGCTCAGTCACGATGAGGTGGTTCATGGGAAAAGTCCATTAATTTATAAAATGCCTGGGGATGAGTGGCAAAAATTTGCAAATCTTCGTCTGTTGTATACCTATATGTGGACACATCCTGGGGCTAAGCTTCTTTTCATGGGAGGGGAGTTTGGCCAAACTTCAGAATGGGATTTTCGGACAGAACTACAATGGTCACTACTTCAACATCCGATCCATTCAGGACTTCGTTCTTGTGTAGCTGCATTAAACCAATTGCTTACTACTATTCCCGCTTTGTTTGAAAGACAGTTTTATAATGATGGATTTCGTTGGTTAGACCTTTCTCATCGACAAGAATCTGTGATTGCTTATCAGCGAATGGACAAGAAGGGGAATGCTGTAATTGTTTTATTGAATATGACACCAATAGCCAGAAATCATTGGACCTTGAACCTGGTGGGCAAGCTAAAATGGAAGGTGCTTTTTTGCAGTGACCTGAAATCCTGGGGAGGGAGTAGTTCTGTAGAAGATTTATCGGTAGTTTCCAGCTGGAATGATCGCAAGCAAAAACAGGTTAGTATAACTCTATATCTACCTCCTTTGGCCGGAGTTGTGTTAGGGTAGTCCTTACATACGACCGGGCACTTCTATACCAAGCAATGACATTGATTTTTTAATAACCGTTGCTGTTAACATGGCTAATCGTAAACGAAGTTGTCGAATTTCAGCGGTTCCCGCGTTCATAATCGAATGTTGGGTATAGAATGTATTGAATAGTTTAGCAATTGTAAAAACATATAAAGCTACTACTGAGGGGTTGTGCTCGGTAACAGCCTGGTCGAGCACGGCAGGAAATTGTTCAAGCGAAATCAACAAATCTCTTTCTTCTTTTTCCAAATGTTTTTGCATGGGTAAAGAAGCTGCAGGCGTTTCTTTTCTTAAGATCGACTGGATCCTTGCATAAGTATATTGAATGAATGGACCAGTAAAGCCCTGAAAGTCGATTGACTCCTGGGGATTGAATATCATTTTTTTCTTGGGATCAACCCGTAGCAAGTAAAATTTTAATGCACCTAATGCCAGCGTTTGGTAAAGTTTATCAAGCTCTTCTGAAGAAAAATCTTTCACTTTACCCAATTCTTCTGTTTTAGCACTGGCAACCTGGATCATTTCAGCAATTAAATCGTCTGCATCCACTACAGTTCCCTCGCGACTTTTCATTTTTCCGCTTGGTAATTCTACCATTCCATAGCTTAAATGATAAATACCAGTCGCGTAGGGTTTATTCAGCTTTTGTAAAATAAGCTGCAATACTTTCATGTGATAGTTCTGTTCATCAGCAATCACATAAATACTTTGTTCGTACTTGTATTCTTGAAATTTTTGTTCAGCTAATCCCAGATCTTGTGTTATATAAACAGAAGTACCATCTTTACGCAGTACTAATTTTTCGTCCAGTCCCTCTTCTGTTAAATCAATCCAGATGCTTCCATCATCTTTTTTGTAAAATGTTCCATTGGCGAGTCCTTGTTCTACAAATTGCTTCCCTAACAAATAGGTTTGGCTTTCGTAGTAGGTTTTATCGAAGTCAGCCCCAATCTTTGTATAAGTTTCTTCGAATCCTGTATAAACCCACTGGTTCATTCGATTCCACAATTCAAGTACTTCTTTTTTCCCTGCTTCCCAATCTTGCAATAGCTGTTGGGTGGCTTTCATTATTGGCGCTTCTCTTTCTGCTTGTTCTTTTGAGAGGCCAGCAGCTAATCCCTCTTCAACTTGAGCTTTGTGGGCATCGTTAAACTTGACATAATAATCCCCTACAAAGTGATCACCTTTTTGCCCTGTAGAAGCAGGGGTAGCGCCATTAGCAAAAAGTTGCCAGGCGATCATACTTTTACAGATATGAATGCCTCGATCGTTGACAACACAGCTTTTTGTAACATCGTAGCCTCTTTCCTTAAGAAGTTCTGCAATACTCCATCCCAAAAAAATGTTGCGTAAATGACCCAAATGGAGTGGCTTATTGGTATTGGGAGAGGAATACTCCACCATCACTCGTTTGGTATGTGGGAACGCCTTCCCAAAATCAGCATTAGGATAGGTGTTCTCTAAAAAATCAAGCAGACATTGGTCTTGCAGCGAAAAGTTTAAAAAGCCTTTCAATAAATTAAAGGATTTGAAAATACTTGCATGTTGTTGACATGCCGTAGTTCCAATCTGCTCTCCGATCTCATCTGGTTTGAGCTTATATTTCTTTACCAGGCCAAATAGGACGAGGGTATAATCCCCTTCAAATTCAGCTTTGGTACGTTGAATCACCAACTCATCTTTGGTAATTGGTAGATTCAACGTGTTTTTGACAACTTCTTCTAGTATTAGCTTTATGGTATTTTGTAGCAACATATAGTCAGGTCAGCGCAAAGGTAAAGGTCCCATTTGTCTTTTTTAAAGGTTTCATTTACTTTGCGTGTTATGAATATTCTGATGGAAAAATTGGCTCATTGGTTTAGTGATCTTTTTGACATTTTTCATCGCCCCTTTCTTCGACTTATTCCCTTACAGACTTTCCGTTATTTGGTTGCGGGTGGCGCCAATACTTTTTTGGGTTTATTGGTCTATTTTCTTACTTATCGGTTGCTATTTAGGGAGTCGATCTTTGATCTTGGTTTTTATGCATTCAAAGCACATAGTGCAAGTTTATTCTGTTCCTTTTTAGTCACATTTCCTGTGGGATTTTTTTTTGCACGCTACGTAGTTTTTGAGAATTCGCTATTGAGAGGTCGTGTGCAGCTATTTCGATATTTATTGGTGTGCTTATTTAACCTGGCTTTAAACTATATTTTGCTAAAGACCTTTGTAGAGGTATTAAACTGGCAGGCAATATTTTCTCAGCTTATTACTGTTATACTGGTTGTTGCTTTTAGCTATATAGCGCAACGTAACTTCTCCTTTAGGTCTCAGAAAAATCAGACAAATTGTTGATTTTCACACCTTAATCACGCCAAAATTGCCTTTTTTCTGGTTAGTTTCGACTTTTTAAAGTTTAAACTGACAAAATTGCATTTTGTCAAGTTCGGCATAAGAGTTGATTATTAGTATTCATTAAAATTTGAACAATGGGAAAAATAATTGGAATAGACTTGGGAACTACTAACAGCTGTGTTTCTGTTATGGAAGGAAATGAGCCAGTAGTTATTGCAAATGATGAGGGCCGTCGTACAACACCTTCGATTGTTGCTTTTCTAAAAAATGGAGAACGTAAAGTGGGTGACCCTGCCAAACGTCAAGCCATTACCAACCCCCAAAACACAATTGCATCTGTAAAACGTTTCATGGGTCGTCGTTTTGATGAAGTAGGGGAGGAAATTACCCATTGGAGTTATAAAGTTGCCAAAGGAGATAATAACACGGTTCGCATCGATATTGATGGGCGTTTATATACCCCACAGGAAATCAGTGCCATGGTGCTTCAGAAAATGAAGAAAACGGCAGAAGATTATCTTGGGCAGGAAGTCACGGAGGCTGTTATTACTGTACCAGCTTATTTTAATGATGCGCAGCGTCAGGCCACTAAAGAGGCGGGTGAAATAGCTGGATTAAATGTTCGTCGGATAGTTAATGAGCCTACCGCTGCTGCGCTTGCTTATGGATTAGACAAAGCGCAAACTGATAAGAGAATTGCAGTATTTGACTTGGGTGGTGGAACTTTTGATATATCTGTACTTGAGCTAGGAGATGGTGTGTTCGAAGTGAAGTCTACCAATGGAGACACTCACTTGGGTGGTGACGATTTTGATAAAGTAATCATGGATTGGCTTGCTGATGAATTTAAAAAAGAGGAATCTATTGACCTGCGTAAAGATCCTATGGCCTTGCAACGTTTAAAGGAAGCTGCAGAAAAAGCAAAGGTTGAGTTGAGTTCTTCAACGGAGACTGAAATTAACCTTCCTTATATCACGGCTGTTGATGGGGTACCCAAGCACTTAGTAAAAAAACTAAGTCGTGCTAAATTCGAGCAACTAGCAGATACACTGTTTGCTCGTTGTTTGAAACCTTGTGAGGCGGCCTTGAAAGATGCGGGTCTGTCTACCTCTCAAATTGATGAAGTAATCCTGGTGGGCGGTTCTACACGTATCCCCAAAGTACAGGAAATCGTAGAGAAGTTCTTTGGTAAAAAACCAAACCGAGGAGTTAATCCGGATGAAGTAGTTGCAATTGGAGCAGGTATTCAAGGGGCAGTTTTGACTGGAGAAGTTAAGGATGTACTTCTCTTGGATGTTACACCATTGTCTCTTGGTATTGAAACAATGGGTGCTGTGATGACTACACTAATCCCTGCTAACACCACCATTCCTACTAAAAAATCTGAGGTTTTCTCTACAGCAAGTGATAATCAACCTGGTGTCCAAATTCATGTGCTTCAAGGAGAGCGTAGCATGGCAAAAGACAACAAGAGTCTAGGTATTTTTAACTTGGATGGAATTCCGCCAGCTCCACGTGGTGTGCCTCAAATTGAAGTTATTTTTGATATCGATGCGAATGGTATTCTTCATGTGACTGCTAAGGATAAAGGAACTGGCAAAGAGCAAAAGATCCACATTGAGGCAGGTTCTGGTTTGAGCAAGGAAGAAGTAGAGCGAATGAAGGCTGAGGCAAAAGCGAACGAAGCTACAGACAAAGCTGAAAGAGAAAAAGTTGACAAGTTTAACCAGGCTGATTCTTTACTCTTCCAGACGGAAAAACAATTGAAAGAATATGGCGATAAGATCCCCGCTGATAAAAAAGCAGTTATTGAACAAGCCGCGGAGAAACTCAAGGAGGCGCATAAAGCACAGGATTTGGCTGGAATTGATGCACACCTGACTGCTCTTAATACTGCCTGGACCGCTGCCAGTGAGGATATGTACAAAGCCACGCAAGGAAATGCACAACCTGGCGAACAAGCTGCCGGAGGTGCTAAGCAGCCTGCTGAAGATGTTACAGATGTCCCTTTTGAAGAAGTAAAATGAGGTTGATATCAAAAAATAAAGGGGCCTGTCCATCTGGGCAGGCTTTTTTTTATCTATTTGTGGCCTATACTTCTAAAAAGGATAGTTTTGTGCCGTTTTCTTATTAACCCAACAATTTGGTACCGAAATGACCAACTCTTATTTAGACCTTGTTAAGCAAACGTTCAATTTTCCACAGGAAGGGATTGAAGTTGAAGACGGAAATCTTTATTTCAATGGATTAGACTTGAAGGCCATAATTGCAAAACATGGCACTCCCTTGAAATTAACGTACCTCCCAAAAATTGGTTCTCAAATTAAAAAAGCCAAGTCCATGTTTGCGGCGGCGTTTAAAAAACATAAATACGAAGGGAAGTATCATTATTGCTATTGTACTAAGAGTTCTCATTTTAGTTTTGTGGTAGAGGAGGCTCTTAAGCATGAAATCCATTTGGAAACTTCTTACGCATACGATATTGAGATCATCAAAAAATTGTATGCCAAGAAAAAGATAAACAAAGAGACATTTATTATTTGTAATGGGTTCAAGCAAAAAGGGTATACCAGAAGAATTGCGCAGCTTCTAAATAGTGGGTTTTCTAATGTTATTCCTGTGTTGGACAATAAAGAAGAGTTGAAGGATTATGCTCACTCAGTTAAAGTACCTTTTAAATTAGGTATTCGTGTAGCCGCAGAGGAAGAACCTAATTTTCCCTTTTATACTTCGCGGTTGGGTTTTCGGGCAAAGGATGTGCTTGAGTTTTATGTAGACCGAATTGAAGGATACGAAAGTAAGTTTCAGCTAAAGATGCTTCATATATTCTTGAATAAAGGAATAAAAGACGATATCTACTATTGGAGTGAATTAAATAAAGTGGTTAATCTTTATTGTCAGCTCAAGAAAATATGCCCTGAACTTGATTCGATTAATATTGGTGGGGGCTTTCCTATTAAACATTCTCTTGGTTTTGAGTATGATTATCAATTCATGATTAATGAAATCGTACGAAATATTAAAGTAGCTTGTAAGAAAGCAAAAGTACCAATGCCGAATATTTTCACTGAGTTTGGCAGCTTCACAGTTGGCGAAAGCATGGCTCATCTTTTTAGTGTAACAGCAGAAAAGGTTCAAAATGACCGTGAAACTTGGTATATGATTGATTCTTCCTTTATTACCACGCTGCCCGATACATGGGGAATAGGGGAGAAATTTTTAATGCTCCCTGTTAATAAATGGGATCAGGATTACCAACGGGTTGTATTGGGTGGAATAACCTGTGATAGCCATGATTATTATGACTCTGAGGAGCATATTAATGAGGTATTTCTTCCTAAAACCAATGGCACGAAAGAGCCTTTATGCGTCGGCTTTTTCCATACTGGCGCTTATCAGGATCAAATTAGTGGGTATGGCGGTATCAAACATTGCTTGATCCCCTCACCGAAACATGTCATAGTAGGTTATGATAAGCATGGTAAGTTGACTGACTGGGTGTATGCAAAGCAACAAACGGCTCAAAGTATGTTGAAAATTTTAGGGTATTAACCTATTCAATATGAAAAAAACCTACCTGCTTTGCTTGGTAATTTTATCTCCTTTTTTCTTGTTTGCTCAGTCTACAGTCTCTCTGCAGCTTCCTGCTGGATTCTCTGCGCAGGCTGTTGCATTAAACCAGGGTCGGGTTCGTCATATTGCCATCGCTCCCAATGGCACACTCTATTTGAAATTAGAGCGTTTACGTAATGGAGCAGGAATTGTGCGTTTACGCGATCTTGATCAGGATGGAGTTTATGAAGACAGTCTTTTATTTGGGAATTACATTGGAACTGGCATTTCTATAAAAGGGAACTTTCTGTATGCTTCTTCGAATAATGCTATTTTTCGTTACTCGCTAGATGCGACGTACGAACCGATCCAGCCTGAAAAGCCTGAACGAATAGTGTATGGTTTAGTCGACAAAGGTCAACATGCGTCTAAGTCAATTACCTTAGACAATGCCGGTAATATTTACGTCAACATTGGGGCGCCTTCTAATATATGTCAAGTTGAAGATCGCAAAGCAGGTTCACCCGGCCGAATGCCTTGTCCTATTTTAGATTCAGCGGGCGGTATTTGGAAATTTTCTTCATCAGTGTTGGATCAAACGTACGGGCAAGGTACACGCTATGCAACGGGGCTTAGAAATGTGGTTGGTTTAGACTGGAACAGCGAAGTGGATGATTTATATGTTACAGTTCACGGACGTGATTTACTATTTCAACATTTTCCTCAGCTTTATGATGCTAGAGCAGGCGCTGAATTACCAGCGGAAACTTTTTATCGATTAAAGAAAGGTCAGGATGCTGGATGGCCATATGTTTATTGGGATCAATTCAAAAAGAAGAAAATTTTATCACCGGAATTTGGAGGTGATGGAGTTAAAGAAGGGGCACCACAAGCGATAGAGCCGCTAATAGACTTCCCTGGTCATCTTGCTCCTAATGCACTTTTATTTTATACAGGCTCACAATTTCCTAAGCGTTATAAAAATGGAGCTTTCATAGCTTTTCATGGAAGCTGGAATCGAAATCCTGAGTTTCAAGAGGGCTTTTATATTGTTTTTGTGCCTATGAAAAATGGTATTCCTACTGGTGAATGGGAAATATTCGCAGATGGATTTAAAGGAAAGGATAAAATAATGAGTCCAAGAGAGGCGCAACATAGACCCTGTGGTCTTGCACAAGCCCCAGATGGTTCCTTACTAGTAAGTGATGATGTTCGTGGTTGGGTATGGAAAATTAAGTACTTGCAAAAATGAAAATATGTTGCGTGGTATTCTAGCTATTCAGTTTTTCTTACTCTTTTCATTTATTTCATTTAGTCAGGGAAATCCCTCAACTAAGTTAACTCCTGGAGCTAAGGTATACCAGCAGTATTGCATGTCCTGTCATCAAGCAGATGGTGGAGGGGTCCCCCGTATGACACCTCCTTTAGTAAATACTGAATATGTGACGGGTGACAAGAAAAGGCTAATTGCTATTTTATTAAAAGGGCTTAATGAGCCAATTATTGTAAATGATGAAGAGTATTATAATCCTATGGCCTCTTTTTCTTTTTTGTCAGATCAACAAATTGCTGCTGTACTAACTTTTATTCGTACTCAATTTGATAATAAATCAACATCGGTTTCGGTCCAAGAGGTTTCCTTGGTAAGAAAGCAGCTTGCTGTAAAAAAATAACCCCTCGTAGAAACGAGGGGCGGTAAACCAAAACCAACTGCTTATGAGAAAGAGATTCTTTATTAAATAGACACTTAATAGACGTTTTTGGTTTAAAATAATTTCGTAAAATCTCCTATTAAATTGTGAAAGTTCTCTTAAAGCCGTTCTGAGGAATAATCCTGATATGTCTCTTGTTTTTTTTATATTTGCCATTCTAAAATCAAATACATGTACCCTGCAGAAATAGTCATTCCAATGAAGGAAGAATTAACAGAAAATGGCTTTACGGAGTTGTTGTCTGCTACTGCCGTGAACGAACAACTGGCAAAAGAAGGAACTACACTTGTTATGATCAATTCTGTTTGTGGTTGTTCGGCTGGAACTGCTCGTCCCGGTGTGTTAATGGCTGTTGCAAACAGTGGAACCCCTCCTGATTTTTTAACTACAAGTTTTGCTGGGTTTGATATCGAGGCAGTTAAAGCTGTTCGTGGGCATTTACTTCCATACCCACCTTCATCACCTGCTATTGCACTTTTTAAGAATGGACAGTTAGTGCACTATATTGAGCGTCACATGATCGAGGGGCGTTCTGCACAAGCTATTGCCGAAAATCTTATTGCTTCTTTCCAGCAACATTGTAATTAAAGAAATATGTATCCAAACCTCTATTACGCCTTCAAGGATTTAATGGGGGTTGACTTGCCCTTTCTTCGTTTTTTTAACACATTTGGATTTTTTGTTGCTTTGGCTTTTGGGGCTGCAGCCACCTCACTCTCTTATGAATTAAGGCAAAAAAGCAAGCAAGGCCTTTTTCGCCCAGAAGAAACTACTATTTTAGTAGGTGAGCCTGCCAGATTGCAAGACTTAATCTTCAATTTTATTTTGGGCTTTCTTCTCGGGTTTAAATTACTTGCCCTTTTTTTATTGGACAGCGATCAGGTTGTAGACCCTCCAAGTTTCATTTTTTCTACCGATGGAAATTTACCAATGGGTTTTTTGGTGGGTCTGTTTTTTGTGATTATCAAATGGCGTGAAAAAGAAAAGCAGAAGTTAGCAAAACCAGAAAAGAGGATCATTCGAATTTGGCCAGAGGATCGAGTAGGGGATATTACACTTTTGGCTTTAGTATTTGGATTAGCTGGGGCCAAGTTATTTGACATATTTGAAAATTGGACAGACTTTTTGAAGCGTCCGGGTGACTATTTGTTTTCACCAGCGGGCTTAACAATGTATGGGGGACTTATCTGCGCAGCCATTGCAATTGCAGTATATGCAAAGCGCCATAAAATCGGTTTTTTAAACTTGAGTGATGCGATTGCTCCTGGACTTATGCTTGCATACGGTATTGGAAGAATGGGGTGTCAGCTTGCTGGAGATGGAGACTGGGGCGTTGTGAGCGAACTTGCTTCAAAGCCTTTTTTCCTTCCGGATTGGGCCTGGTCTTATACCTATCCAAATAATGTAATTGAAGCAGGCGTTCCAATCCAAGGCTGTTCAGGCCCTTACTGTAATGTTTTACCGCAAGGGGTATATCCTACTCCTTTCTATGAATCTATTGTTTCGATTTTTCTTTCCCTCGTTTTGTTTTATAGCAAAAGACACATTAAAATTAGTGGAATTATATTTTCTATATATTTAATATTCAATGGATTAGAGCGGTTTGCTGTAGAAAAAATAAGGGTAAATAATAGACTCGATTTATTAGGCTTTCATCCTACTCAGGCTGAAGTGATCTCTACCGTACTTTGTTTAACTGGATTTGTACTACTTTTTTATTTGGTTAAGCGACATAAAACTTCTGTAGAATCCTGATAGTCATAAGAGAAACCTCTGTTTATTTTCGTAACTTTGCACACGTTCGGAGGGGATTTTTCGTTCTTCCCGCCTACCACCTTTAAATTTTCTAGTACATGCGGCAGCTCAAGATTGCTACCCAAATTACAAACAGAGACTCGCAAGCAGTAGAGAAATACTTGCAGGAAATTTCAAAAATTTCCATGATTACTCCTGAAGAGGAAACTACGCTTGCGCAACGAATCAAAATGTTCAATAGAAATCCTATTGATTCACAGCGAGCATTGGATAAACTCGTGCAAGCCAACCTTCGATTTGTTGTTTCAGTTGCAAAACAATATCAACACCAGGGTTTGTCCTTGAGTGATCTTATTAATGAAGGTAATTTGGGTTTAATCAAAGCTGCACAACGTTTTGATGAAACCAAGGGTTTCAAGTTTATATCTTACGCGGTATGGTGGATTCGTCAATCGATCTTACAAGCTTTAGCTGAGCAAGGTCGTTTGGTTCGTTTGCCTCAAAATAAGATTGGTACCTATAACAAGGCTAACAAAGCTTACATGGCCTTTGAGCAGGAGCATGAGCGTGAGCCTTCAACCGAGGAATTGGCCGAACTCTTGGAAATGAGTGAGACGGAAATCAATAATATTTTTCAAAGTAACACTCGTCATACCTCACTCGATGCCCCTGTACATGAAGCAGAGGATGTAGCCATGGGTGATTTATTAGAAGGAAGTGACGATACGGACGATGAGGTTATGAAAGATTCACTTCGAAATGAAATTCGAAGAGTGCTAAAATCACTATCTCCCCGTGAAGCTGAGATCGTAAATGCCTATTTTGGTTTAGATGGAGAAAATGGCGTCACTATTGAACAGATTGGTCAGAAATATGATCTTACAAAAGAGCGTATTCGCCAAATCAAAGAAAGAGCTATAAAGCGTTTGCAGAAAGCTCGATACAGTAGTGCACTAAAAGCTTATTTGGGTTAAGCAAATTCAATGCGCTTCCTTTTTATTGTTCTATTCATTTCTCAGCTATTTCTCTCTTGTGAGCGAGAAATCACTTTTCAACTTGATCAGCCTGCCTCTAAATTAGTGGTGGAGGCTTTTATTGAAAATGGAGAACCCCCCATGGTTTTTCTTACTTCAAGTATTGGTTATTACGCTTCAGTTAATTTGTCAATTTTAAATGAAAGCCTTGTAAAAGATGCGGAAGTTTCTATTGAACATGCGGGTAGCCGTTATGTGTTAAAGGGCTATGCAGGTATCGGGCCTGCAAGTTTACTGGGGTATTACTATACGGTTGATTCA
>SXWI01000072.1 GCA_005791465.1 Bacteroidota bacterium
AAAGTAGATTTATCATTACCCCCACTTGCACTTAGATTGTATTGGCTGAATTTACCCTGACGCATCACTACATCAAACCAATCAGTATTGACACTACGACTAACCCCATTAGCAACCAATGCAGAATCGTAAGCGGCAGGATTGCGTCCCGCGTTAATCCAACCCTCTTTGAAATACTGAATATACTCGTCTGTATTCAGCGTTTTTTGTTCATCGCGTAAGGTATTATTGATCATACCTTGTTGGACTGTAATATTGATCTTAGCTTTTCCTGGTTTACCGTTCTTGGTAGTAATCAAAATAACACCGTTCGCAGCACGTGATCCATACAAGGAAGTAGCAGAAGCGTCTTTTAAAACAGTTAAACTTTGGATATCATTAGGATTAAGACCTGCGATGGTATTGGAGTTTCCTCCAGAAATATCGCCACTAACCACTGGAATTCCATCAATAACATATAGAGGAGCAGCACCAGCATTGATAGATCCGATTCCCCTTATACGAACATTAGGAACTGATCCCGGTTGTCCACTTCCATTTTGAGACTGAAGACCTGCAACATTTCCTTGCAGACTTTCTTGTATGGAGGTACTTGGCGCATTTTCTAAAACAGCAGGCTTGACCGTTGCAGCAGCTCCTGTTATTGATGATCGCTTTTGAGTGCCATAGGCCACAACCATAACCTCCGAAAGATTATTATCTGATTCTTCCAAAATCACCATCAAACTTGAAGTTGAATTATCAATCCCTTTAATTGTTTTGCTCAGCATATTCACGCTCGAGAACTCAAGTGACTGTCCTTTTTGGATTTCAATCTTGAAACTACCGTCAGCTTTGGTAGAAGTACCCTGACGTGTGCCAGCAGGGCGAACAGAAACGTTTTCAAGCGGAAGATTTTCTTTGGCTGATAAGACTTTTCCTGAAACCTGTATGGTTTGGGCATCAGCAACTTGTGAGAAAAAGACGCTGGCTGCGAGCAGAAGCGCGCCTCCAATCTTGGATGCGATTTTTTTCATAAGCAAGAGATTTGGTATGTTAAGAACGAATATACACCTTTAAATAAATTCATAGGTTCACAGGTCTAATAAAACTAATTTGTGTCCTTCAAAAGACATTTTCTTGTCAAGCATCTAATATGAAAAACAGCCTACTTGTTCTACTCCTCCTATGCAACATTGGCTTGCTTGCTCAACAAAAAATTGACAGCGCCTATTCTATGGTTGCCTGTGCACATCCTTTAGCAGCTGCAGCGGGAGCAACCGTTTTAAAGCAGGGCGGAAATGCGTATGATGCTATAACAGCCGCAGCTTTTACATTGAGTGTCGTAGAGCCTTCGATGAGCGGTTTAGGTGGACGACTCCAGGTTATTCACAGAAATAGCAAAGGAAAGATCAAAGGAATTGATGCCACTACACAGGTTCCCGCTTCTTATTTACCCGAGACCGCCAATCAAGAAGATGGCTACACTACAATTGGTATTCCAGGAGTTGTAAAAGGACTTATTGAACTACACCAGTCAAACGGCCTTCTATCGTTGCAGCAAGTAATGGCACCAGCCATACAATATGCCAAGGAAGGTTTTCAATTACTTCCAGACGAAGCCGATCGCATAAAATCAGTAAAAAAAGATTTACAAATTTTTGAAGCCACCAAAAAGCATTTTTTTATAGCTGATTCGCTCCCTAAAGGAGGAGATTGGCTCAAGCAATCAGCACTTGCTTCTACATTAGCATCCATTGCAAATGACAAAGGAGAATCATTTTATAAAGGCCCCCTTGCCGCATCACTGATCAAACAAGTAAAAGCAGGCGGCGGATATTTAACATGGGAAGACATGCTTAATTATCGTGCTGAGAATGCTACTCTTTTAAGAGGTACTTATAGAGGTTTTGAGATTGTCACTATTGGAATGCCTGCATACGGAGCGATCGTGATTGAGATGCTTCATCTGCTTGCACAAAATGATTTAAAGAATTGCACAGAGGAAGAATTTTTGCTCAAACACGCCAGCGTTCATCAACTTGCTTACGAAGACCGAAAATTTTTAAAGTCAGATCAAGAAAAGTTAACCCGACTTGAATACGCAAAAAAGAGATGGCAGGATGCCAACAATAAACAACAAACCCTTACGGATAGTATTGGTTTTCAGAATGGACATACTACGCATCTGGTAGCCTGTGATGCAGCTGGTAATATTATAAGCCTGACACAATCCCTGGGTCCTACGATGGGATCTAAAGTTGCCGCAGAAGATGGAGGTTTTATGTTAGCCACAACAATGGGACCCTACCTTGGAAAAATGAACCCCGGCGAACGCGCATCTTCCCATATTGCGCCAGTTCTCATTTTTAAAGATGGAAAACCTTTTATGAGTATTGGTGCAGCTGGAGGGGCTCGTATTGTTCCTGCTATTGTTCAAACAATCAGTCGAATCATTGACAGGGACCTACCTATTGAACAAGCCCTTGCTGCAGCGCGAGTTTTTCAATTACCCGAAAAACTTTTAATTGAGAATCATCCAACTGTTTTTTGGGAAAACTCCTCTACGCTGAATTTAATCAAGGAAAAGATTAAGCACATAGAAATCGTAAACAAACCTGCTCAATTTGGAAGAGTGCATGCCACAATTGCCAGTACTACTGGTAAATGGATCGGCGCTGCAGATCCAGACTGGTCCGGAGTTGCCATCGGAGTGACCAACCACTAATCTACTTGATAGACTGCGCAGTTGTGTCGATTGTCAGCACAGATCGCATATCCTTTTGCAAGGAATCAATAGCACCTACCGCTTGCTTAACCTGGTTATGCGGTAACGCACTTTGATCCATAATTAATTTGATAGCCTCCAAGTTCTGCAAATGATAATTGATTTGAGGTTCGGAAAACTTAAATACGTATACCTTTTCGCTGGCAAATGCGAGCAGACTAAATAATGCAGTGCCTAATAAAAATGTATTAATTTTCTTCATACTAGTATATTTTAATGTTGCCTTTTAGTCTCGGCGATTTGTTTTTTTAGTTGTATCACTTCCTGTAATGTAGCTTGTCCACCTTATGCTGACGATTTACAGTATTGATAGCGGTTGCAAAATAGGTTCCTGAAAAAAGGATGTAAATGATGAACATCAATGAATTCCTGATTGTAAGGCGCGCGCCCACTGACCAAGAATTGCGACTAGCTATTAGCGTGATGTAAGATGCGCACGCTCATATAACTGATGGATATAAAGAATGAGTAGCCCAAATAGAACAGACCCAACGATAAGCGCATTATTTAAAATACCAGAAACAGAAAAGGAGAGTTTGATTAAAATGGTTGATAAAACAAACCCGGAATTTCTTATTATAGTATGAAAATGATCAGAGTAATAAAAAGAAGCGAGAAGAAGCAAAACATCCACGATTATTAAAATCGTAAAAAAATCATCAAAAAATATGGTATTTATATTGGAAAGAGCTGCCATGCCTGATAATTGATTATCAACAAGGATAGCTACCCAAGTTGAAAAAGAATAAACAGCTAAGCCCACTAATACAGGCACTAGTACTAAAGCTAGTGCCTTTTTAAGAAACACAAATTGTGCAGTAGGTCCAGCATGCAAACCGGATTCATCAACTTCAGCAATTGGTCTTTTAACAATTTTGTGATAGAACAAATAGATCAGTAAGAATAAGACCAACGAGGTTACCACATCATAAGTAAATTGTAGATCACTCGCATTTTCAAACCAATTAGAAACCAATTTTAATTCTCCCAAATCCTTAAAAATTCTTCGAATCACAATTAATGTAATAATCTCGTACTGCTTTCCAATATAAAAGGTTGTTGACTTAGGTAAATAAAAAAGGAGTAAGTACACTTCGTAAACCAGAATAAAAGAAAAGGGGGTATAGATAGCTGAAATTGGACTACTAAAAAGTGCTATGTCCGTTTGTATCAATCCCTGCTTCGATAATGCAATTAACAGAAGATGACACAGATAACTCACAATAGCAAGTGTCAACACTACACGTTCACTTCGCTGTTTAAAGGTGGGAGAAAGTAAAAGACTCCGGCCTTTTTCTACCCAGTTCCTAAATTCCTTTTGGTTTTGTTGTGCCATTTTTTAGTACGTGTGGCAGTAAGATACTAAATCCTTGGCACTCCCTCCCCAACATTATAGTCTAATAAAAAACCCCGCTAAATGATAAAATAGCGGGGCAATAGATAAATTTTAAAAATAAATACTGGGCATAGGACAGATATCTAAATCAATTTGCGAGAGTCTTACAGTGTTTACCCCACGAAAGCAAATTAATGTTGCCTTTTACTAATTATGTATCACAATCTGAGCTCCAAGCGCCTGGGACCCCTGGCCACCCACTAAACCCTTTGCAAAAACAGTATAAATTTTACCTGCCTGTAACACAATTCCCGGAAGAGTTAGCACTGAAGTTCCATTCGCTTGAACATCAAATGTATAGGTGCCCGCAGGAACTGGTGTAAAATTTTGATTAGCGCTGGCGGTAGCTTGTGTCTCAAAACTACGATTGGCAAATACCGGTGTAAAAGTTGCTCCCGAAAGAGTACCAACCGTCACGATTGGAGCATTGGGCGAAAGATGAAAAAATCGAATGTGAGCTTGGCCAGTTGCTGGCACTGTAAGATTATCCTCAATCACAATAGCACCAATGGAAGCCAATTGATTATAAGCAAATACTGAGTAGTATTTATCAGCTGTAAAGGTGAGGTTTGCGTTGATCACAGAATTATTTGTACCCGTTGCATTGACTTTAATATTACGAGTACCGGCAAAAATTTTTAAATACCCAGTAGCCTCCGGAAAGTTTAAGGCAGCTGCGTTTACTTTAACATTATCAACCAATAAATCAACGCCCGGCGCATCGGGAGAAGCATGAATTATGTTAATAGAAGCCGTTGCTTGGGGAGTTTCGTCTTTGTCACAAGAAATAAGGGATACCGATAAAGATAGCGCGATGAAGATGTGCTTGAGATTCATATAATATGGTTCATAAGTAAACATACGAGCAACAAAATGGCTTTACAATGACGGTAATCGCTCTTGTTCTATTTTTATAACATTACTCATAAAATAAAAGATTATCAGATTGCTTTAACACATAAATAATAGATAGGCTTCTATTGTAACTTTGATATTAATGAATTTTACGTTGTCGATTAGAAAGGTTGAGAAAAGGGATGAACCTTATTTATCTGCAATTATTAGAGCTGTATTTGAGGAACATAACGCACCTAAAGAGGGAACCGTATATTCTGATCCAACAACAGACTACCTGTACGACCTCTTTGAAAATGCAGATTCAATATTGTGGGTTGCCGAATGGGACCATCAACTAGTTGGCTGTTGTGGGGTGTACCCTACCGAGGGTTTGCCCGTCAAAACTGCTGAACTTGTAAAATTCTATATAAGTCCAAATGCGCGTGGTAGTGGAATAGGAAAACAATTAATCAAAAAAAGTATAGCGTCAGCAAAAGAACTGGGGTATGAAAAATTATACCTGGAAAGCATGCCACAATTTTCTAAAGCGGTAGATTTTTACATCAGGCTTGGATTTAAGTCACTGGAAAAAGCGATGGGGAACTCAGGACATACTTCCTGTTCAATATGGATGCTTCTCTCCTTAGATGCGATATAAGATAGGTTGAGCCTACATAAAGCACTTAAATACTCCTCCTTTACCTGTTTTAATAAAATGCAAACAATAAAATTTGAAGCAAATCAAAAAAGCCCCGGATCAACATCCAGGGCCTTTCATATTATTTTCAAAAATAACAGCACCGGGGATTGGACGATTATCTAACCCGATTTGGAATGATTTCAATTCATTTGTGAAGTAATTCACCTTTTTATTAAAGCACCTAACTTTAATAAAGACACACGACAGGAAAAAATTCAGGACACTTATGCCCCGCATTCTTAAAAAGTATTTACTACTCATTTTATCTATTTGCACAAGTTATTTTAGTCAGGGGCAAACGAATGTTGACTCCACCGTAAAAGGAAAATGGAAACTAAACGGATACGGTGAAATATATTTCGGTCTTAATAGACAAACGTTGAGGGGTCAGCATCCATCAGACTTTCAGTACAACCATATAAAAACGAACCAAGTTGCAATAAACCAAAGCTATATAGGCATAGATCATGAGGGAAGAAATATACGAGCAGGTATTGTCCTCCACACAGGCACGTATGTGAAATCAAATTATAGCAATGAAAAGCCACTCTTGCAAACAATCTATAGGGCACATATAGGCATGCGAATAAGCAAAAAGAAAGATGCGTGGCTCGAGGCTGGTATATTTCCGTCGTACATAGGTTTTGAGGGCGTAAATGCATTTGACAATACCACCTTGACAAGGTCGTTATTGGCGGAAAACTCGCCTTATTTTCTCACTGGGCTAAAAGCAAACTACCTTCTCAGCCCCAAAAATGAGATAGCGGTATACCTCCTGACGGGTTGGCAGCGGATCGCTCCTCAAAAGGGGAATTCACTACCCTCCTTTGGCTGGCAGTGGATTCATAAGCCCACAGATAAAAGCAAGGTCAATTGGAGTTCTTTTATTGGATCCGACAATCCTGATAGCACCCGTAAGTGGAGATATTTCAACAACTTCTTTTGGCAGTTTGAAAAGGGCAACTGGGCTTGTACCATTGGACTGGATGTAGGCCTTGAACAAAAAGAGAGAAAATCAAAGTCATTTTACACGTGGTATTCTCCTGTCATCATCACTCAACATACATTCAATAAAAAATGGCAGTCAGCTATTCGAATAGAACGATATTCGGACCCTGACCAAGTCATTACAAAACCAACGAATGGGGTAGCCGTGTTAGCCAATAGCCAATCCATCAATACAGACTTTCATCCTGCCCGACGAATCATTTGCAGAGCCGAGTGGCGAATCTTTCAAGCTAGAGAGCCAATATTTAGAACTGAAAATGGTTATTCAAAATCCGCCAGTTTACTAACTTTATCAACAGCTATTCAGCTAAACACGGACCTAAAAAAAAGGCCCCGCTTGGGGCCATGATGTACCGGGGATAGGACGATTATCTAAGTCGGTTTGGGAGGATTTTATAAAATTCACAGCCTATCAAGCAGTCAATGCCATGGGTAACATGAGCAAGAAAGGGAGCGATTTGGAATAATCGACCGATTCATACTGGACGCCGATGGCCAGATTCTTATAATACGACCAGATCCGGTTTTGGTACAACTTTTCCGATTCCAAAAACCAAGCATTTTCGCCTAATTTTTCAACTAGAAACCACTTTTCCAGCAAACGAGCGGTACGGCCATTCCCATCCGCAAAGGGATGGATTTTTACAAATACCAGATGAATCATCGAGGCAAAGTAAAAGGCCTCTGTGATGGTCAGGTTCCGATCAAGCAATATTTCAATATCCTCAAAGAATTGCTCAAATTCTTCCTTGACCACATTGGGGCTTGCGCCGGTATAGATCTTTACCTGATTAGAATAAATAAAAACATTCTTATCCCGGACTTTACCTCGGTATTTTTCTTCTCCTATGATCGTCTTGGTTGAAAGGGCATGCGCCTTTAGAAAAGCTCTTTTTGTCAACTCCGTTTTTTGTGCATACGTATAGGCCGACCGCAGGTCATCGATCTCTTGGTAGGATTTGCTTTTTGTATTCATGCCGGTTGTGGCAAATCGGAGATACGTATCCAGATCGATGGTATTGCCCTCGATCATGGAGGAATAAACGGAGGCTTTTGAAAATGAGTACCCGAAATTACTCTTGGTGAGTGGGATAGTCTTAAGTTTATTGAAATGCTTCAACAAGCTGATCGGCTGTTTTTGGCGATAGCGATCCAGAAAAGTCGGTTTGATAATAGAAAGTCTCATAAATTTTGCCCAAGACACAATTTACGAAAGGGATGCCAGCAAAGCAAAAGCCCCGGACCGATATCCAGGGCCTTTGATATTATTTTCTAAAATAACAAGTACCGGAGAGCAGACTTGAACTGCCGACCTTCGGGTTATGAATCCGATGCTCTAACCAGCTGAGCTACCCCGGCCTACCCCTTTTGGGGGGCGTAAAGGTAATACATTTTAAGTACTCAGGATATAAGCTCAACAAGGATTCCCAGCTGTTCAGGATTAAGATGATACTCAAAGAAACGCTTATCCGTTTCACTTCGAATGTTCTGAACAAGCGAAACTTTCTCCTGACTGAAAAAACTATACTTTTCGTTGATTCGATTAATAATATCACTACGCACTTTTTTCTGCATTCCCTGGTTCTTATCTTTTAACCCCAATACATAATTAATCTCAGGGATAGACACTGTTTGATTTTGACCTTGTTTAGCTAATAACAATTCCAAGAGAGAAAGTTCGGTGGCCGTAAAAGGATGCTTTGACTCCTCCATTTCTTTCGAAATATTGCTGGCCAGTAATTTTCCTTTCTTTTTATACATGGTGTATGTTACAACAAAAAGAAAAATCAAGAGCAGAAGCAACAACAGGTACTCACTTAACTCAACAGGCTTGCGCCAAATTTGGTTGCTGTGAATTTTAAATTTAGAAGTACCCACAAAAAGAGAGTCGTAGCGACCGCTAGAAGGATTTATCCAATAAATTTTGTCTTGGTCCCAATACGATAACATATAGGGTTGAATCCGCTGTAATGTTTGTGACAGGATGGGGTCCGCTAACATTTTGATGGAATTAGTCTCAAAGTCAAACCAATAAAGGCGGCTAGTAAAGGCAGCAAAAAGCCCTTTAGGCGTTGCAAACGTCCGATAAGGGGCACGCACGAGCTCAAGTGCCTCCTGACTGAGCTTTCCAAGATACTCCCACTGAAATGTTCGAAGATTAAGTCGATAGCTAGTCAACAAATTGGAATGCCCCTCATTCACGCGGGATACCCCATCGTTGATGATACGTTGATAAGGAATATACAAATATTTTTCACTGGAGTCTACCCAAATGCTGTAGCCCGAGGAAACAGAGGCAGGTCCAAATATTTCTTGGTCAAGCACCACAACATCCCATTCGCGATCTTTAAAATTGTAGCGGCGAACAATCCCATTGGATTTCCAGAAACCATAGCCACCATACTCATAAATATCCTGGCCCACTTGAAAAACAAACGAACCGATATTATAATTAGCATTTACGGTTGCATCTAATCGAACAAACTTTAAAGAGTCCGTTAAGGCGCTATTTGGGTTATACTTGAAAAGTTGTCCAGAGTTATGAAAATGGAAATAAAGAGCATCTTTCACCTTGATAAACTCTCCACTGTTCATTTTAAAAACTGAAGGATCAAATGAAGAGATTAGGCTTAAAGTACCGGCTTCAAAAGTGAAAGAACGTGTGGGTTTTGATAGTAATTCTTTAAAGAATGGGCTATTATACACATAGAATACTGAATCAGGTCCTATTTGCCTCTGTCCAACTAACTGTATAGACATATGCAGAAACACTAAGACTAGTAAATTCCTTATAGTATTGATTTTCAGCAAACTAATTGGTTATTAACCTGTTTGTTAAAAATAAAATCAGCACCTAAATATAGGAAATAACCTGTAACTTAACCAGTTCCATTACTTAATTCAATTAAAAAGAAGTGACCAGTGGATAGATTTGCAATTGTCCAATTATCGGGACCCACCCATTAGCAGTTACCCTTATCATTTATGAAATTCGACCCCTCTGATTAGCTCGGAGGGGTTTCTTTTTTCTATCCCAAGCCGTGACTAGTATGCATTTCTGGTATTTCAACAAATGGAAAGCCCTTCTTGAGCAACCGCTCCCTAAAGTCTACCTGGACTGAATACTCCCCATGCACTAAAAATAAGTGCCTTACCTCCCCGGGAACCTGATCTGAAAGCCACTGACAAAGATCCTCGTAATCTCCATGGGCACTCATGCTGGGGATAAGACCAACTGAGGCGTGCACCTCATGCGCCACACCAAAAATGCTTACTTCTGACATGCCAGACAGCAAGCGCCCCCCAAGTGAACGAGGCTCACAATAGCCTGTAAACAATATCCCATTGCGCGAGTTTTCAATATTATTACTAATATGATGTTTGACTCTGCCGGCATCGGCCATGCCACTTGCTGAAATAATCACCATCGGACCATCTATAAAATTCAACTGTTTCGATTCCTCCACTGTTTTGATGTATCGCAACGAAGAAAAGTCAAAAGGATCCAAGTCGCTTTCCATTATTTTTTGAATACTCTTATTAAAGTAGTTGGGATATTTTTTAACCAATTCAGTCGCCTCCACACTTAATGGACTATCCACATAAATGGGTACAGGCGGGAGACGGTTCTCAAGATCCAGCTGATTTAACTGAAATAGTAGTTCCTGGGTTCGTCCTACACTAAAAGCGGCAAGGATCAACTTTCCTTTTTTACGGATACAAATCTTATCAATCCACTCCAATAATAAATCAGGAGTTGACTGATGCAGCGGATGAAGCCTGTTGCCGTAGGTAGACTCCAACAAAATAATCTCAGCCTGCGAGAACGAAGCAGGGGATCGCAAAATAGCATCTCGATAACGACCAATATCCCCGCTAAAAGTTAAACGCCGGGTTTCCCCTTTCTCGTGGATCTTTAAGTGGACTGCGGCACTCCCAATAATGTGGCCAGCGTCGGTGAATTGCAGCTCCACTCCTTCCATAATGGAAGTCCAACTGCCATATTCGGCTGTCTCAAAACAACTAAATGAAGCCTGTGCTTGCTCTTTGGTATAGAGAGGATACAACAAGGGTTGATTTTGCTGCTTCCTTCTTTTATTAACGTAGCGAATATCATCCTCCTGAATTTGTGCTGAATCTTCAAGTAGTACCATCGCCAGTTCTTTCGTAGCAGGTGTACACCAAATTTTTCCCTGAAAACCCTCCTCCACCAGCTTTGGGATTAAGCCGGCATGATCAATATGTGCATGACTAAGCACCATTACATCAATGGTCGATGGATCAAAACCAAAATGACGATTGAGTGCATTTGTTTCTTTTCCCATTCCCTGAAAAAGACCACAATCCAGTAAGATTTTTTTTCCAGATGAAAGTTCAAGCAAATGCTTTGACCCAGTTACGGTTCTTGCCGCACCATGAAAGGAGATTTTCATACACAACAAATATGGCTGGTAATTTAGTCTTTTCTCTTAAAGGACCAGGTGATCAAAAAACGAGCCACCTCAATACCTTGTTCGTTATACCCCGATGAAACCACGGGAAGCTCAACTGATTCGCCTGATTCGTACGCTTTTTGTATGGCCTCCTGCAATTCTTTTCCTTGCTCACAAGTGAAACGGGTTACACCGATTGCCTTTTTGAAAAACTGACTCTCGATTCGAATTACTAACATGGAAATTGCGGGTTTGCGTTGATACAAATGAGCCATAGCCAAGAGGCCTGTACTCATCTCTGCCGCCATTCCTAAACAGGCAAAATAGGTAGAACGAAAAGGATTTTTTGTCAAGAACTGGTATCGCAGTTTTACAACTGCACGAGCAGGAGTGATTAGTTCCAAGCGTAGGCCTGCTAAAAAAGCAGCGGGTAAACGGGTTAACAGGAAGAACCGAAATAAAAATGGGTTGCGAATTAATTTAAAAAAAGCTTCCATACTATTCAGATAACCCTTCCTGTGTTCGTAATAAATCATCAAGCGTTTCCCTTCGACGAATCAATTGCAACATACCTTCTTTATAAAACACCTCTGCAGGTCTATACCTTGCATTGTATTGAGAAGCCATTTCAAAACCATAAGCCCCGGCATTTTGAATAGACAATAAATCTCCCTCGCGAACTGCAGGCAGTTCCCGATCAGCACCCAACGTATCCGTCTCGCAAATATTTCCAACAACTTGATAGGTTTTAACAGGGGCTGAAGGATTGGTCAAGTTTTCAATATGATGATACGCCTCGTAAAACATGGGACGTATCAATTGATTCAATCCAGTATCTACTCCTGCAAATGTCAATGTTTCATTTTCTTTGATCACATTCACCGTAGTGATCAAATAACCCGCTTCGCAAACCATGTATTTTCCAGGCTCAAACCATACTTGTAGCGATCGTCCTGTTTTTTGCTGATAGGCTGAGAAAAGTTCGGCAACTGCATTACCAACTGCACGAATATCGGTTCCTTTTTCACCTGGATGATAAGGAACTTTAAAGCCACCGCCTAGATCAATGACGCGCACATCCGGAAAGTCCGCTACGATGTCTAATAAAAGACGAACACCTTGTACAAAGACATCAGCATCCTTGATTTCACTGCCGGTGTGGATATGTAATGTATGAACCTGAATTTTATAGGCTGAGACTAGCGCATGCACTTGATTCAGCTGTTCAACCGGTATACCAAATTTACTACCCGCATGCCCCGTTGAAATTTTTAGGTTACCGCCAGCCATGATATTGGGGCGAAGTCGAATCCCCACTGGATACGAACTACCAAATCGCTTCCCAAATTTTTCAAGGGCAGATAAACTGTCTACATTCACAAAAGCCCCCAATGAAACAGCTTCTTCAATTTCGGTGAAATGAATACTGTTTGAGGTATACAATATTTTATTGTTAGAGAACCCGGCCTTTAGGGCTAATTTAATTTCGTTAATGGAGCTGCAATCAATACAGCAACCCAGGGAATTAACATACCGTAATACTTGTTGATTCGTAAGTGCTTTGGCCGCATAAAAAAAACGCACATCCCAATTCGAGAAAGCTTGTTTTAAATTTTCGTACTGAAACCGGATACGCTCAGCATGATACACATAGAGGGGTGTGCCGTATTGACGAGCAGCCTCAATTAGTATTTCAGGAGCCAAGTGGGAGGACATGGAGCGAAGATAACAAGATCAGTCTTCTTGACTTTCGTTGGCAGGAGATTCAGTAATCACTTCGTCCTGCACGATTGTTGGTGCAACTAATTGCTCAGCCAACACTTCGCGGATTTTTGGAAGATCGTCCGAAGAGTTGATACCAAAATAGTCCATAAAGCTTCTTGAAGTTGCATAGACCAAGGGATGACCGGGCAATTTTTCGTTACGACCTGCAATTACAATCAATTCCTTTTCCAATAATTTTTGTACAGCGTAGTCGGAGCTTACCCCGCGAATGGCTTCAATTTCGCCCTTTGTAACGGGTTGCTTGTAGGCAATAATTGCCAGCGTTTCCAATGAAGCAGTAGTAAGTCTTTTTAAAAACTTATCTCCATTTATTTGGGCAATAGTCCGATGATATTCCTTTTTAGAAAGGAACTGCCAACCTCCGCCACACTGCACTACTTCAAATGGGTAAAAGTCCGATGCATATTTTTCGGTAATTCCGTTCAAAGCAGCTTCGATCTGGTCTAGGGTTGCCCGGTCCTCCAAAAAACCTAGCGCATTGTTAACGTAATCCGTTAACTCTAGGGTAGTCAATGGCCGATCACTTGCAAATATCAGGGCCTCGACGTGAGGCAATAAGGTTGAAATTTCAGGCATGATTAGAAACTTGAAAATACAAAGAAGCAGAATAGGGCAAACAGAAAATTGTACACAGTCCAATTAACCCTGCAAAGCAGCGGCTCCACTAACGATTTCAGTCAATTCGGTAGTGATGGCAGCCTGACGTGCCCGGTTATAAGAAATTTTTAGTGAGCGCAACATTTCATTTGCGTTCTCACTAGCCTTATCCATAGCGGTCATCCTGGCTCCATGCTCAGAAGCATTGGAGTCAAGTACAGCCTTGTACAGCTGGGTATTAAGAATACGAGGCATCAGCTCTGCAACGAGCGTGTTCTTTTCAGGATCAAAAATAAAATCAGCTTGAGTGCTGCCTTCCTTTTTCACAGCACGGGGAATTGGCAAATAGCGTTCAGCAACAAAACGTTGTGTGGCCGCGTTTTTAAACTGACTATAAATAATTTCAACTGCATCGAACTCCTTATTCAAAAAAGCCTGGCGAGCCGCAGCTGCAGCCTCCTGCACCTTTTCAAAGCTCAACTGTAGAAAAATATCCTTGAAAGTTGCGTCTGTTTTGAAATTTAACTTGGTTAGATTTTCGTAGGCCTTTTTACCAATATTCCAAATAGTAACATTTCCGTCTTTGGCCTGGTCGGCATACTTTTCAGCAATAGTGCTCTTGGTCAATTTTACCACATTGGCATTAAAAGCACCCGCCAAACCACGATCGCTACTGATTACAATCAGTAACACTTTCTCAACTGGACGCTCCGCAGCTAGTGCCATCTCGGAACCCGCCTCACTGGCACTTACAATGTTAGACAACATGTCCTGCAGCTTCTGGGCATAGGGACGCATTTGAATAATAGCATCCTGAGCACGGCGAAGTTTAGCCGCACTTACCATTTTCATTGCCTTGGTAATTTGCTGGGTACTTTGTACTGATTTTATTCGATTTCTGACTTCTTTGAGCTGGCCTGCCATGTACGCTTGTTTGGGGTGCAAATTTAGGGTTTTTTTTGGCTTATATTTGCCGCCTTATGCTTGGATATATCTCCAAAATATTTGGCGGCAGCAAGTCGGAAAAAGACGT
>SXWI01000073.1 GCA_005791465.1 Bacteroidota bacterium
TGTGTTGGTTGGAATCCTAGCCGCTCTAGCTAATCCGTTCCCAGAACCTACGGGTATGATACCAAATTGAACGGGTAATGTGCGAATTGCGCCAATTACTTGATTAACCGTTCCGTCTCCACCCCCAATTATAATATCTGTAAAAAGCTCAGTTTTTATTTTATGTATCAGTGCTTGAAAATTACCCTCAGGGTTCGAGTATTGAATCGCATAAGGAAATACAACCTTTGCTTGTTCTTCATGAATACATCGCTCAAGATCAGCAGCGGTGCCAGTTCCTGCAATAGGATTGATGATATAAAGAAATTTTCTGTTTACCATTTTAATAGTACACTTCCCCAAGTAAAACCACTTCCAAAGGCTGCCAGACAAACCAAGTCACCTTCCTTTACTTTCCCTTTTTCCCAAGCCTCACATAAGGCAATCGGTACCGATGCAGCGGTGGTGTTACCGTAATATTGAATATTGTTGTAAACCTGATTATCCTGCAATCCTAGTTTTTGTTGTACGAACTGTGCAATTCGGAGATTAGCTTGATGGGGGATTAACAAGTTTAGATCAGCAGGAGTAAATCCATTTTTACCTAATGCTTCCAAAATTACCTCTGGAAATTTTACAATGGCTTTCTTGAACACAGCGGGCCCATCCATGTAAGGATAAATTTGCCCTTTATCAATCATGGCATGACTAAAAAATAGTTGTCCAATTTCTGCATTATCAAATGAAGCATATTCTTCCGCTTTCCAATGATTTGCATGTGTGCCTGGATTATACATAGCTAGTATCTCGGCACTTTCGCCATCGCTGTGGAGATGTGTAGAGAGAATACCTTCTTCGCTATTGCGCGCGGGTTGCACCACCACCGCACCGGCACCATCTCCAAAAATTACAGAAACGTTTCGTCCGCGAGTTGTAAAATCAAGACCGAATGAATGTTTTTCGGCACCCACTACTAATATATTTTTATAAGTCCCTGTTCGAATGTATTGGTCTGCAATACTAAGGGCATATACAAAACCACTACACTGATTACGTACATCCAGCGCTCCAATTTCTTTCATCTTCATAGCGCGTTGTAACAGCACCCCGCAACCCGGAAAATAATAATCCGGAGATAAGGTAGCAAAGATGATAAAATCAATTTCATCCGTAGTAACACCAGCCCGTTCCATGGCTATTTGTGCTGCAGCAACCCCCATTGTTGTGGTGGTTTCCTGCGTCCGGTGTGCATATCTTCTTTCTTGAATACCGGTTCTTTCTTGAATCCATTCGTCGCTGGTATCCATATAGCGTAACAGATCCTGGTTGCGTACAATTTGTTCAGGCAGATATTTCCCTATTCCTGCAATACGGGAGCGTAACATAGCAAGCGGTTGAACTGGAAAGGTACAAAATCAGTTGCGCAGCTAAAACTTTAGTCTGCTAAAAAATGTTTCAGGGTGTTTGCAGATTCCAGTGTAACACACGAATTGCAAAATCTGTGCATGCATTTTCTACACTCGTAATATCTTTTGATTTTATTGGGGATGCTAAAACATGGTCTCCAGTATTGGGGAGCGCCATCGCAATTTTAAGTGAGTCGGGTGTTCCTAATTGCCTGAACATTCTTTTCATGGCAGTTACTTTCACTACGGGGTCCTGCTCCTGTTCGTTCTTAAAATAATATAACAGGAGTGTAGGTTGTTTGATACGTTCAAATAACGAAGCTTTCATGGTAGTTTCGAGTAATTGTTGCAATTGCACCACTGACGATGTTTTGTATTGATAGTTCCAATATCGAGCATACGCTGCAGTGGTATCAGAAACCGTTCTCATTTCTCCAACAATTGCTTTTGCTATTTGGTAACCCCAGGGATTATTTAATAGCCAAGCCTTGTTATCATTGATTTCTATATTGGGGGAGAGTAGTATGGAAGCAGCAATATCGGGGAACTCTGCTGCTAACTTTAATGCCAGTGTTCCACCGGTGGAAGTAGAAAGGAGCACTACCTTCTTCCCTAATTTTTTTCCAATAGCTACTGCCTCCAATGCGCTATTCCATAATCCTTCCGCTGTGAATTTACTCAATGGGGCACTGGTGTCTACGCCATGATCATCTAATCTGCTGAGGTAGAGATTACATCCAAACTTCTTTGCAAAATTTCGATGTACCGGATCTCCCTCCATTTGTGAGGCCGAAAATCCATGTAGATATACAATGGCAAATTCTGTTTGATTTTTTAACGAGTCATTATTCCAAATGATATGAGCCTGATTACCGGGTTTGATTGGTTGTTTGCTTTCCTGTTGTTGTACATAGTTTTCCAGCGAATCGGCTTGCATGGGTACCGTTGGAAGTGTTAAAAGATACACGGATTTGGCAGGTCGGGGGCCTGCTAAATAAACGATGGCTAGTATACCTACAACAAGACCTGCTATTTTAAAGGGCTTCATACCTGTGATTTACACTTAAAATTAACCCTTTATTGCCAGGAAATGAGCTACCTTTGCGCGTCTTTAACAAGCCCTCATGAATATTAGAAACATTGCTATCATCGCCCACGTTGACCACGGAAAAACTACCCTGGTGGACAAAATTTTGCATGCCACCAAGGTTTTTCGGGATAATCAAGAAACAGGTGAGCTGATCATGGATAGTAATGATCTGGAGCGTGAGCGTGGAATTACCATATTTAGTAAGAATGCGGCCGTTATGTATAAGGACGTTAAGATCAATGTAATCGATACCCCCGGTCACGCCGACTTTGGAGGTGAGGTAGAGCGTGTGCTTAAAATGGCAGATGGGGTAATCCTATTGGTAGATGCCTTTGAAGGGCCTATGCCTCAAACACGTTTTGTTTTGCAAAAAGCTTTACAGCTAAACCTGCATCCCATTGTTCTGATCAATAAAGTGGATAAGCCCAATTGTAGACCGGATGAGGTACATGATGCTGTATTTGAATTGTTCTTCAATTTAGATGCGACGGAAGAACAGTTACATTTCCCAACCTATTATGGAAGCGGTAAAAATGGATGGTTCAATGATTCACTAGAGCAAACTGATAATATTTTTCCTTTAATGGATGGAATCTTGAAATATGTTCCTGCACCTAAAGTAAGCGAAGGTACGCTGCAATTACAGATCACATCGCTTGACTATTCTTCATTTTTAGGTCGAATTGCTATTGGTAAAGTAGGTCGCGGTAGTATTCGAGAAAATCAACCTATTGCCTTAGTACAAGGGGATGGAACTATCCGCAAGACCCGTGTAAAGGAATTATATGTGTTCGAAGGAATGGGAAAGAAAAAAGTTACAGAGGTGGTTGCTGGTGATTTGTGTGCGGTGGTAGGAATTGAAGATTTCAATATTGGAGATACTATTGCTGATGCAGAAAATCCGGAGGCGCTACCTGTGATTAGTGTGGATGAACCTACGATGAACATGTTGTTCTACATCAATAATTCTCCCTTTTTTGGTAAGGATGGAAAGTTTGTGACGTCTCGTCACTTGCGTGATCGCTTGATGAAGGAGATTGAAAAAAATCTGGCACTTCGTGTACACGATACAGACGAGGGAGATAGCTTTCTGGTTTATGGAAGAGGCATCCTCCATTTGGGAATTCTCATTGAAACCATGCGTCGTGAGGGCTATGAA
>SXWI01000074.1 GCA_005791465.1 Bacteroidota bacterium
AAATGAATCAATTTAGCAGCACGTTGAGCCTGACTATCCAACCCAGGTGAAAAAATTAACTGTACGGTGTCTGTTTTGATTTGAAGCCAACGTTGACCACTGCGATGCCCTCCAAACTGCTGCGAAAAAACAACTAGCGATGACAGCAGGAAAAATAGTAGCAATAATGGTTTTCTCATAGAATCAACGAGGTAAATTCTTCAACATGTCTTCAGTCATGGATTCTAAATTAAACTCTTCCTTCCAGCCCCAGTCCGATCGAGCTGGTGAATCATCGATACTTTTCGGCCAGCTGTCAGCAATTTGTTGTCGGTAGTCCGGAGCACTAATCATCTTAAATTCAGGAATATGACGCTGTATGGCCGTACATACCTCACGCGGAGAAAAACTCATCCCAGAAAGATTATAAGAGGTTCGAATTTTTATTGAAGTGGCTGGTGCTTCCATCAATTCCATCGTTGCCCGAATCGCATCGGGCATATACATCATAGGCAGGTAGGTATCTTCTTTTAAAAAACAGGTGTACTTTTTTTTCGATAATGCATCTCGATATATTTCTACCGCATAATCAGTAGTACCTCCACCTGGTTCAGATTTATAGGAAATCAAACCAGGATAACGAATACTACGAACATCAACCCCAAACCGATTCCAATAATAGTTACACCAAAATTCACCTGCATATTTACTGATACCGTATACCGTGGTTGGCTCTATTACCGTGTGTTGCGGGCAATTTACACGGGGAGAACTGGGTCCAAACACAGCAATGGAGGAAGGCCAAAAAACCTTGCTTAATTTTTCCTCCCGGGCTATATCCAAAACATTGAGTAATCCTTGCATATTAAGATTCCATGCCAGGGACGGATTTTTTTCTCCGGTTGCAGAAAGTATGGCGGCCAATAAATAAACTTGTGTGATATTTTGGCGAATAATTTGAACATGCAACATTTCCTTATTCATCACATCCAATGAAACATAAGGACCTGTTCCCTGTAATAGCGCATTCTGCTCACGTAAATCTGCAGCCACCACTTGACTTTCTCCATATATTTTTCGAAGCGCCAAGGTCAATTCTACTCCAATTTGGCCAGAGGCGCCAATTACCAGGATTTTCTCTTTTCGCATGGCAAGGTTTTATAGACAAACTTAGCATTACTTTTGCAAGATGAAATCCTTTCTAAAAACACTTTTCCAAGAACAGACTTACCACCAACACTCCTTTTTCCTGATGGCAGGGCCCTGTGTGGTTGAATCAGAAAAAGGGGCTTTGGAAATAGCATCCACCATCAGTGAAATTTGCCAAAAATTACAGATCCCCTTTGTGTTTAAAGCTTCTTACCGTAAAGCAAACAGGACCAGCGCCTCCTCCTTTACTGGTATAGGTGACTTAAAAGCGCTTGAAATTTTACAACAGATCCGGGCTGTTTACAAAGTGCCCGTTGTGACAGATATACATACTGCCGATGAAGCAAAACTAGCGGCTCCTTATGTAGACATCTTACAAATCCCTGCTTTCCTTTGCCGGCAAACTGATTTACTCGTGGCTGCAGCAGAAACTGGTAAAATTGTAAATATTAAAAAGGGACAATTTTTAAGTGGTGCTGCGATGCGCTTTGCAGTAGAGAAAATTACAGGCACTGGCAACGAGAAAGTATTATTAACAGAAAGAGGCACCACCTTTGGCTATCAGGACTTGGTGGTTGATTTTAGAAATATTCCCTGGATGCAAGAAATTGGCGTTCCAGTGGTGATGGATGTAACGCATGCATTGCAGCAGCCTAATCAAACATCTGGTATCACTGGTGGCAATCCTCAATTGATCGGAACCTTAGCAAAAGCAGCCATTGCCACAGGAGCAGAAGGATTATTCATCGAGACACACCCGAACCCATCCTTAGCGAAGAGCGACGGAGCCAATATGCTCCCACTGAATCAACTTCAATCGCTTTTGGAGCAGTTAATTAAAATTAGAAAAGCAATTAGTACTAACGAAGATCCTCAATAGCAACGCCGGGAAATTTAGCCTTATCAAACACAAACAAGGCATCAGCGGCAGGCAGATTAGATTTGAGGGTAGTAACTGTATAGGAATATCGATTCCCTGCATTCTCCATTACCTTGGTAGAATACATAGTTTTAGCGTTCTTGTCAATCAATAAATAAACTGTGTGAAAATTCTTGCTCTTATCTAAAGGTGTTAATTGAATTTCCTGCACTAAACGCGCTCCCACTTTTTTCTCCCCATTTAGCAAATAGAAAAAATCTTTGTCATAAAAATTAGAGAACAACTTTTGCGGAGTGATCATACCACTGGATGCATCAAGTGTATTGATGGTCACTTCATTGGCAGCCTTATCGTAATTCCAAACTGTGTTACCATTACAAAAAATCTCCTGCCCCCCAAAACTTAGCTTGTAGCGAGTCCCCTTCATCAAAATAGTCCCGGACTTTGTAGAAAGTACTTTCCCTGCTGCATTCTCAACCTTATAGGTAAAACTAGCTTGCACCGTGGCAAATGACTTAAACCGAGCACTAACAGCATCTAAAATCTTCTTAGCTTCTGGGTCATTCTTAGTAGACTTAGTTTGTGCATTTGTAGACCCGACTAAAAGGGTGAACAAAAAAAGTAATGCTAAAGGTGTTTTCATGGGGTTGATCCTGCCTGGGGATTGGCGATGTAAAGATAGTCCAAATCAACCCATGTTTTCGAGATGACGTAGCAGGTCTGCCTCCGTTTTAATGAGAACATCCCGAGGTTTACTGCCCTGACTGGGGCCCACAATTCCTGCAATTTCAAGCTGGTCCATCAAACGTCCGGCCCTGTTATATCCAAGTTTCATACGTCTTTGCAACAAGGAAGTGGAGCCTACTTGGTTCTGCACAATCAATTTTGCAGCATCTTCAAATAAGGAATCCCGGTCCGACATATCAAAATCCCCACGGGCCTCTGCCTCTTTTTCATCAATATATTCTGGCAACAAAAAGGCCTGCGGATAGCCTTGTTGCTCCGCGATAAAATCGACCACTTGTTCAACCTCCGGAGTATCTACAAAAGCACATTGTAAACGCGTCAACTCCCCATTATGGGAAATCAGCATATCTCCTTTTCCAATTAATTGCTCAGCCCCACCCGTATCCAGAATGGTGCGTGAATCAATTTTGGAGGAAACTTTGAAAGCAATACGGGCAGGGAAATTAGCCTTGATAGTGCCTGTAATGATATTTACAGAAGGACGCTGGGTAGCAATGATTAAGTGGATTCCAATTGCTCTCGCCAACTGCGCCAAGCGAGCTATCGGCATTTCGACTTCTTTTCCAGCCGTCATAATTAAATCAGCAAACTCATCCACTACCAGTACAATAAAAGGCAGATAGGAATGCCCTTTTTGAGGATTTAATTTTCTGTTAATAAACTTCTCATTGTACTCTTTGATGTTTCTGGCCCCAGCCTCTTTTAATAAATCGTACCGGTTATCCATTTCAATACAAAGCGCATTGAGTGTATGAATCACCTTCTTTGTATCGGTGATAATTGCATCTTCCTCGCCAGGTAATTTAGCCAAGAAATGGAGCTCGATATGACGATAAATACTCAGCTCGACTTTCTTAGGATCGATCAAAACAAATTTCAGTTGAGAAGGATGCTTTTTGTATAACAAAGAAACCAGGATAGCATTGAGACCAACTGATTTACCTTGACCAGTAGCCCCCGCCATCAACAGGTGAGGCATTGAGGCCAAGTCTACAATATAATTATCGTTATCAATTTTCTTTCCAATTGCAATCGGGAGGCTGTAGTTATTATGCTGGAATTTTTCAGAAGACAGCAATGTCTTCATACTCACAATAGTCTTTTTGAGATTCGGCACCTCAATACCAATGGTTCCTTTGCCAGGAATCGGGGCAATAATACGAATCCCCAGTGCCGCCAAACTCAGTGCTATATCGTCCTCTAAATTCTTAATACGTGAAATACGAACTCCTGGAGCAGGTACAATCTCATAGAGTGTGACGGTGGGACCGACGGTGGCACTTATTTTTTGAATCTCGATTGCATAATTCCGAAGTGTATTAATGATCTGTGTTTTGTTACTTTCTAATTCGCTGGGATCGTGAACAATTTTTTCTGAACCATGTTGCTCGAGTAGTTGCAGCGTTGGATATTTATACTTGCTTAAATCCAGTGTGGGCTCATAAGGAGGAAGATTCTCGGTTACGGCCTCGGCCTCTTCAATAATGGGACTGGGTACAGTTTTAATTTCTAATTCAAGATCTCCCTCTTCAGATGGAGGAATCACTTCAACTACAGGTAGAATTTCTTCCTCAATAGGTGGAACCTCATCGATCTGAAGCTCCTCTTGGATTGTGGGTTCAAGAGTTGACGCTTCGGTAAGAGATACCTCTTCTTGAGCAGTGAGTTCATCGGTGATCATTAGTTCTTCATGCTCAACCAAGCTAAGGGGAATAGAGTCAGCATCCTCCTGGGGAGGAATTACCATGGCACCCTCCTCTTCAAGTTGATTAGGACGAACTCCTGCTGCATACAGATCGTTAAGTGTTTGCCCCGCAGCAAGTGGCACAAACTGATTCTGTTCTTCAGAAGCATTCTCCTCCTCACTGGCTATCTCAGTCTCCTCGGTAGTTTCTACAAGCTCAGGTTTTCGTACAGGCCATTTAAAAGATGGATTGAATTGCCAGATGATATATGCAAATGCAGTTAAAAACAAAATGGCG
Organism: Bacteroidota bacterium; assembly: GCA_005791465.1. GTDB lineage: Bacteria > Bacteroidota > Bacteroidia > Chitinophagales > Chitinophagaceae > JJ008. Next base: position 4,738 of record SXWI01000074.1, read on the forward strand.
CCAGTCCCCACTACTCCAAAAAGTCCCTCCATCTCCACTTTTATTAATTCTCCAACTCCCCCTCCAAATGGAAAATCGCTGGATCTAAAAATATAAGATAAAGAAACTGACAATACCGTAACTCCGATTGTTACATACTTCAGGTTTCTCCATATTGAAAACACACGTTGTCGGAATAAAAGATTTACACCCACTACAAAAAAGAAGGTACAGACCAGAAATGAAGCAAGACCAAAAGCTTTAAAGAAGAAAAAATGAGCGACCACTGCTCCCAAACGACCTAACCAATTTAGCGCGGGTTTGTCATCCTCCAATAAAGCAGACAATCCTTGTTGTGCAATAGCCTGATCCTCCTGCCAAGTAAATAGATAGGAAGTAAAAGAGATAAACAAGAATAGAGAAAGAATAATAAAAGTAATGCCTACAATTTTCCAGGTGCGTTCATCCCGAAGTATTGCCATTAAATCAAGTTGGGCTTCTGGCTCTTTTTTAAAATCACGGAGTGTAGGATCCTTGTCCGTTTCTTTTTCCTTTTTAGAGCTACTTGATTTGATGCGGTTGGCCATCCAAACAAAGATAATTAGTTTGACTGTTTGAATGAAGTAAAAGAGAAACCAAGCAGCACCCAACCCATGATTAAGAAAAGTCCGCCTATTGGAGTAATAAAAACAATCCACTTGAAAGAAAGCAACTGCTGGAGTCGTAAATAGGTGAGCAAATAAAGAGAGCCGCTAAAACAAATTAGGCCGGCAAGAAAAGACTGACGAGCCCAATAATTAAGTTGCGGTTTCCCGTAGGGGGCTAACAACCCTGCCAAAAGCAATGCAATAGCATGCCAAAAATGATATTGTACTGCAGTTTGGTAAGTCTGGATTACCGTTGCCTCCGCTGTGAGTCTTTGTAACCCATGTGCGCCAAAAGCACCGGCTGCAACCGCTGTTGCTGCAAATAAAGAAGCCAGAAAAAAATTTACTTTATCCATGTTGGATTAGTTTAATAAGGGAAAGCGGGTCGGGTTTGACATCTTGTATCCGAAAATGCGCCTGCTTATAAAAAGGATTGCGTTCAGCCAATTTTAGATGAATGTATTCCTCTAACTGTTTTGGCTCAAAATTATTATTTAGTAAGGGGCGGCTTTGATACGCGGCTTTTAAACGGTCAAACAGCACTGAAATGGGTGGATCAAGCCAAATTACCGTTCCATTTTTTTTCATGAAATCGATATTATCAAAAAAACAGGGAGTACCGCCGCCACAACTTAGTAACAGATTGGAATTAGCCGCAATCAATTCATGCAAACATTTTTGCTCAACAACTCTAAATTGATCCTCGCCTATTTTCTTGAATAGGGCTGAAATATCCATACCCTCAGTTTCTTCAATACAAGCATCCAGATCATGATGAGAATGACCGGTTGACAAACTAATTTGTTGCCCCATCCAGGTTTTCCCGGCCCCCATAAAACCAATCAAAAAAAATCGCAAGACTATTATTTAAAAGCATTGATTCCCGTAATATCCATCCCTGTAATCAGCAAATGAATATCATGTGTTCCTTCGTAAGTAATAACACTTTCCAAATTCATCATATGTCGCATAATCGAATACTCACCGGTAATTCCCATACCGCCTAGTATCTGCCTTGCTTCTCTGCAAATTTGTGTAGCTACCTCACAAGCATTGCGTTTTGCCATACTAACCTGCTGAGGAGTAACCTTACCTTCATTCATCAAAACACCCAAACGCCAGTTTAGCAATTGTGCTTTGGTGATTTCTGTTAGCATTTCAGCTAACTTTTTTTGCTGCAATTGAAAAGAGGCAATTGGCTTCCCAAATTGTTCTCTCTCCTTGGCATATCGCAGTGCGGTGTCATAGCAATCCATAGCCGCTCCAATAGCGCCCCAAGCAATTCCGAAGCGTGCTTTAGTCAGACAACTTAAAGGACCTTTTAATCCTTTCACTCCGGGTAATATATTTTTTTTAGGCACCGACACATTATCAAAAACCAGCTCCCCTGTAGCGGAGGCTCTTAAACTCCATTTACCATGTGTGGTGGGGGTCGAAAAACCCTTCATTCCTCTCTCAACAATCAATCCATGCACCTCCCCGCTCTCACTCTTAGCCCATACCACTGCAACCTGTGCAAAAGGAGCATTACTAATCCACATCTTTGCTCCATTTAATATTACATGATCTCCGGCATCCCGAAAATTGGTGAGCATACTAGATGGATCACTTCCGTGATTGGGCTCAGTCAGACCAAAACAACCCAGCCACTCACCACTGGCCAGCTTTGGCAAAAAATATTTTTTTTGTTCTTCACTACCAAAAGCCTGTATTGGAAACATCACTAAAGAACCTTGCACCGACGCAGTAGACCGCACACCGCTATCGCCCCGCTCCAACTCCTGCATCATGAGACCATAAGAGATATAATCCAAACCACCACCGCCATATTCAACAGGTACGGTGGGACCAAAACAACCTAGTTCGCCCAATTGCTTTACAATGTGCTCGGGAAATTCAGCGCGTTGCGCATAGTCCTCAATGATGGGAGATATTTCCTTTTTAACATAATTACGAACGGAATCCCTAACCATCTTGTGCTCCTCGGAGAGCAAAGCATCTAAATCAAAATAATCGGGATGTTGAAACTGATCTGTTCTGGCAGCCATCGTTTGGATAATTTAATATTAAAAGTAAAGAAGGAAAAATAAATCGTCTTTTACAAATATGTTGCCATCTCCGCCTGGTAATTACCGGCCACTTTTGCTGCAGCTGCCGCAAAATCCTCCCCAGAAGATGCATATAAAATAGCCCGGCTGGCATTCACCAGCAAACCAACATCCTTATTCATGGCTTTTTCAGAAATTTCACGCAAACTTCCACCTTGTGCTCCTATTCCGGGTACCAGGAAAAAATGATCAGGACAAATACTCCGAATACGAATAAAGGAATCAGCCTGAGTTGCTCCTAAAACAAACATAAGATTTGAAGGGCTACCCCAGGAGGAAACCTTGCGAAGAACATGTTCATACAAGGGAGTACCCTCACAGTCGAGTAATTCAAAATCTGCTGCACCTCTGTTCGAAGTAAGGCCAAGTACAATGGCCCACTTGTCTGGAAAACTAAGGAATGGCTTTACACTATCTTCCCCCATGTAGGGTGAAACAGTAATGGAATCAAATGCTAACTGCGAAAAAAAAGCAGCCGCATATTGACGAGATGTGTTGCCAATATCTCCCCGTTTGGCATCTGCAATAATGAAATGTTCCTCCCCAATATATCGTACAGTTTCTTCCATGATCAACCATCCCTGCGCTCCCATACTTTCGTAAAAAGCAGTATTAATCTTATAGGCAACACAAGTAGATCGTGTTGCATCGATTATTGCTTTATTGAAAAGCAGTACGCCATCAGGCTTGTCCTTTAATGACGTTGGCAATAACAATGGATCTGTATCCAATCCTACACAGAGATAAGATCGTTTATCACGGATGATTTGTATAAGTTGAGCGCGGTTCATCAAAAATTAATGCCTTACACAGTAGCAGCGATCTTTTCAGCAGAGAGATTAGCGTTTCGCATAGCTATACTCCGTACAACCAGCGATGCAAACTGAGTAAAAGCTTGTTTAGTTACGAGTTCGTCCCCCATCATTGCTGGGACTCCTTGATCACCTCCTTCTCGAATCGATTGCACCAGGGGAATCTCTCCTAAAAACGGAATATCATACTCATCTGCCAAGCGTCTTCCACCTTGCTTTCCAAAGATATAATATCTGTTATCGGGTAATTCAGCAGGGGTAAAATAACTCATGTTTTCTACTAAGCCAATCAATGGCACATTCAGTTGAGCCTGGCCGAACATGGCAATCCCTTTCTTAGCATCAGCCAAGGCAACGTCTTGTGGAGTTGTTACAATTACCGATCCTGTTACAGGCACTGTTTGCAACAAAGTGAGGTGAATATCACCGGTACCTGGCGGCATATCGATAATTAAATAATCCAATGAGCCCCATTTTACATCTGAAACAAATTGCTTTACCGCACTACTTGCCATTGGGCCTCTCCACACCACTGCATTCTTTTCATCCACTAACAGTCCAATACTCATCAACTTGATGCCAAAACGTTCAAGTGGCAAAATCATTCCCTTCCCGTTTACATCTTCCATCAACGGACGCTCACCCCGTACTCCGAACATAATTGGAACACTGGGCCCATAAATATCAGCATCCATCAACCCAACAGAAGCGCCACCCTGTGAGAGTGCTAAAGCCAAGTTAGCGGCAACGGTTGACTTCCCTACCCCGCCTTTTCCACTAAATACAGCGATAATATTTTTAACCTGAGGTAATATAGCACCAGCATCTACTCTTTTTGAGGTAGTTTTTGCAGTAAAATTTACCTTAACAACTGCTTCTTTGCTGACCAATAATCGAATTGCATTCTCACAAGCTGTACGCATCATGTCCTTCATAGGGCAAGCAGGAGTTGTTAAAACAACGGTAAAACTTACCTCGTTTCCCTTTATCTCAATATCCTGAATCATGTTCAGCGTAACCAAATCCTTTCCCAGATCTGGCTCTTGCACATTTTGCAAGGCAGCCAGTATTTTTTCTGTAGTAATCATAGTGTTCTGTTGCCGGCAAAGCTAACCAAATAACAGCCATTTTGTTGAGCGGTTGGCAGGAACTGGCTAATTTTGCACCAATTGAAAAACTGGATACGATATAGCTGCCTGCTCCTGCTTTTAGTACCTCAACTTGTCAAAGCACAGTTTGAAACAACCCGCGATTCAGTTGTTCAACTTTATGGCGTAGTCATGACTGCCGACAGTTTGATCGGTATTCCTGCGGTAAGTATTATCGTGAAAGGCCAAAACCGAGGGACCATTTCCAATAATCAAGGTGTTTTTTCAATTGTGGTCCTCAAAGGAGATGAAGTTGAGTTTTCTCACGTGAGTTACCAATCAAAAAAAGTTTTGATCCCAAGAGATCTGGTAGGAAATCAATATGGCATTGTTCAATTGTTGGTTGCTGATACCGTATATCTACCCGCCACCGTCCTCAAACCAAGACCTTCGCCTGAACAATTTGCAAGAGACTTTGCCAATGTGCCTATTCCAGACGACGCCTATGAAATTGCTCGTAAAAATACGAGTGCAACCACCCGCCGTTTACTGCTTCAAAGTACCCCTGGTGATGGCGGAGAAGCAACACGTATGCAAATGAATAAAATTGCTAACCGAGCAGTATACCAAGGGCAAGCCCCACCAATGAATATTTTTAACCCCGTTGCTTGGGCTGATTTTATCCAATCGTGGAAAAGAGGGGACTTTAAAAGAAAAAAATAAGTAGCATGAATAAGATGGCTGTAATTGGCGCCGGGACCATGGGCAATGGAATTGCGCAGGTATTTGCTCAAGCTGGATGGCAGGTTACACTTATTGACGTGCAAACTGCACAACTTGAAAAAGCAGTACAGACAATAGAAAAAAATTTAGACAGAATGATTGCGAAGGGAACAATTCCCGCTACGCTAAAACAGGAAACACTCGACAGATTAACTACTGATAACTCGATTGCAACGGGGGTTCAGGATGCTGAGATTGTAGTAGAAGCTGCCACTGAAAACAAGAATATCAAACTTAGTATTTTCAAAGAAATTGATCAGCATGCCCCAGCCAATTCAATTTTGGCCTCCAATACCTCCTCCATTCCTATTCAAGAAATTGCTGATGCAACACAACGTCCGCATCAAGTCATTGGCATGCATTTCATGAATCCTGTGCCTGTCATGAAATTAGTAGAGGTAATTAAAAGCCCAGCTACTAATCAAGAGGTGACCGACAAAACTGTTTCACTTAGTAAGGCGCTTGGAAAAATTCCCTGTGTTGTAAATGACTTTCCCGGGTTCATCTCAAATCGAATTCTTATGCCCATGCTAAATGAAGCAATTTGTAGTCTTGAAGAAGGTGTAGCAGGGGTTGAAGAAATTGACACCATTATGAAATTAGGCATGGCTCACCCAATGGGCCCTTTACAACTAGCTGACTTGATTGGATTAGATGTTTGCCTTTCGATCATGCACGTATTAGAGAGTGGATTTAATAACCCGAAATATAAAGCAGCAAGCCTTTTAGAAACACTAGTGAAAGAAGGGAAACTAGGTGTTAAATCAGGAGAAGGATTCTATCAATACACGCCTGGCAGCAAAGACCTAATTGTCAGTCCGCGATTCAAATCCTGAACTAATCATTTTCCTCCCACTGCAAAGAAGGTATAAACACAATAGCTTCCATTACCTGGGAATAACTATAAAGAGGAATTTCTATTTGCATTCTTGGAAAAATTCCTTGTTCAATCCCTTTGATTGAAATATTAAATTGTTGTATGAGCCGGTGTACGTTGTGTTCCTGTGTATAGTCGTAAGTAATGTAGCCAGATTTAACGATTGACTTTTCCCCTAATACAGCATTTTCAATTGATAGCTTACCGCAGGTTCTGTATGCCTAAATCAATCCAGGAACACCCAATAAAGTGCCCCAGAAATCGACAACCCCGGTCTGTGTAGACGGACTTACCTGTTTTGAGTACGGTTCTAAATACATAAGAATCCACTCAGTAAATCTACTAAATGAAATAGGCATGAAAGATCATATGCATGTAAGTTTGCAAGCATGAATGTAGCAGAGACAGCCCGTTGGATCGAGTCAACGGTAGAATCCCTTTATGAATCAGAGGAGCGAATTGCTATTGCCAGAGAGTTGCTGCTACGTCTGTTTCAGGCAGAAAAAAAAGATTGGATACGTATTCAGCAGCATTTACTCACACCTGATATGAGAGAAAAGCTTGAGCAACAAGTAAAAAGATTAATCGAAAAAGAACCTCTCCAATATGTACTGGGAGAAGCTTGGTTTTGCGGTTTTCAATTTTATGTTGCGCAAGGGGCGCTTATACCACGCCCCGAGACGGAGGAACTCGTGGAATGGGTAATTAGCAATTGTAGGTTTCCTGTTGAAAGCCTAGAAATATTGGATGTGGGCACCGGTAGCGGTTGTATTGCCATATCCTTGAAGCGCAGGATTAGAAGTGCTACAGTTTACGCAATGGACATAAGCAAAGAAGCAATGCAAATTGCAAAGCAAAATGCAAATAAACTGGGAACAGATATTCATTTCATTCACCAGGACTTATTGAATCAAAATGAATGGCAACAGCTTCCTCTTTTTGATTTTATAGTTAGCAACCCTCCCTATGTTACCCCTGCAGAAAAAAATGAAATGACACCACAGGTGTTGGAATTTGAACCTCCAGAAGCTTTATTTACGCCCACCCAGGATCCATTACTTTATTACCACGCGCTCGCTTCACTTTTTTTATTAAAAAAGAAAAAAAATAGTCAACTCTTTTGCGAAATCAATCCCTTGTATGCTGCTCAACTTTCTAATGACTGGCAAGAAATGGGAATTTGTTGTGAGATCAAACTTGATATGCAGGGAAAAGAACGAATGATTCGAGGCTGGGTTGATTAATCGATACGAGCCACTACTTTAGCGCGTTCTTTTTTTGCCAGTAACATAATCCGATAAACTTCCCCATAAAAGGCAGTAGTATCTGCATTGATCACTACAGTTGGAGTATCTGTCTGGGTTCTATATCGTGCAATCTCAGATGACAAGGAAGAATCAAAAGAAGCGGTTGGAATAGGGGTAGTTCCAATATAGAATTGCTGATCCTTATCGATAGAAACCATGATATGCTGCTTCGCCTTTGTGTCTTTAGCACCCTTGGGAAGCCCCACTTTTACAACATTAGGATTAGCAAGCGTGGCCACGATTAAAAAGAACATAAGCAAAATGAATAGAATATCATTCAGCGAGTCGGTGAAGACTTCAGATTCGTGCAGCTTCTTCTTTCTAAATCGCATGGGCAAATTAGGATTGGCCGGGTTCTTGTAATAGATCTAGAAAATCAGCGGAGGCTGCTTCCATTTTATGGCTAGTCTTTTCAATGAGCGTCTGCAAAAAACTATAACCCAAGTAGGCCAACAAACCAATGACTAAACCTGAGATTGAAGTAATCAATTTAGTATAAATACCTCCGGCAATTGTGGCTACCTCAAATTCATTTGTAGTATTGATGGCTGAGAATAATTGCATGAGCCCAACCAGTGTTCCAACAAATCCAAAGATGGGAGCAGCTTTTGACACAACTGATAAAACTGCAAGGTTCTTTTCCAATTTATACATCTCCAATACGCCCACATTATCCATACTTTTCTCGATGAGCTCAATGGGTTTGCCGATCCGTTGTATTCCTTTGTCAATAATCCTAGCGACAGGATTATTCGTATTACGGGTGAAACTTTTAGCAGCAGCAATATTACCAGTGACTAAATGGTCTCTGATAATATTCATAAAATTATCATCGATACGGCCTGCAGCTCGAATGGCAAGGTAGCGCTCAGTAAAGATGTAAACAGCTAACAACAACATGATTCCAAGTGGCAACATGATCCAGCCACCCGTAGTCAACAATTCCCACAATGTTAAAAAGCCATCTTGGTTAGCATCCCCTGCAACCGAAGGGGTTGTTACTACTCCACTCACCTGCAATAGATCAATCATAGCAAGATTTATTTAAAGCTAAAATAGGGCTGAATGAGTTTATGAACTCTTATTTTTCTTAACAGCAGTGTATAACCATTCTCAAAACGATTCTCTGCTCAATTTTGGTGTGGTAATAGCTGTTTTCACGGATTGTTAACAAGACTAAGCAGGATTATTACTGGTGCCTGCCTGCTTCACCATCAATGCCTGAATTTGCTTCATGGTTCGCTCCATTCCGTCGGGGCTACCATCGAGAAAAATGACATTTCCCTTGCCATATTCAGCAAAATTTTTAACTGCCTCCGTCCACATACTAAAAAATATCACATTAGTGTCAAGGTTTGCTTGCCTTAATTGTTCTGCCGCTTCGGTCATACCGGCTGCCACTTCCATTCTGAATAAGGCAACCCCCTGCCCTCGTAAACGGGCAGCTTCTTTTTCGGCTTCTGCTGAAATTTTAATGGCATTTCCATCTGCCTCTGCAGCCTTTGTTTTAGTAATCAACAAGGCCTGTCCCTCATTTTCAGCTGCCGCCTTCAGATTATTGGAGGCAACCACTTTACTCATTGAATCGAGAATCAGTTTATCAAACGTAATATCGTTGATTTGAAGATCTAATAAGTGGTATCCCCATTCTTCCAGGGAGTGATCCACCTCTACTTTAACATACTGCACAATTTCTCTGCGAAGCCCTAGTACTTCTGCCTGCTTTTTGGTAGCCACAAAAGATCGGATATTACCTTCAATAGTTCGGATTAATGCCTGCATCAAATCTTTCTCTGCAATAAACTTGAATGCCACTTTTTTAATGGTCTCTTCATCTGCATTTTGAACGGCATAGAGCAACATGCTCTTAAAATAAACATTTGCCTGATCTTGTGTCACAGCTTGAAACTCCAGTTCTACAGAACGGTTTTGAATTGAAACACGCTTATAAATGACTTCCAATACGGGTATTTTGATATTGAGTCCTGGACGTACAATACGACGATATTTTCCAAACATGGTTATCACCCCTATATACCCCTGATTAACGGTAAATAACCCGGAGAAGAATGCAATCAAAAGAACAAGAACATACCAATTTTCCCACAACCAAATAAAAAATTGCATAGTGTTGAATTTTATACAACGCTTTATTGCGCTGCAGCTATAGTCACCAAATGTACTAAGGTCTCTACAGATTTTTGCATATCCTGCACACAAACAAACTCATGACGCGAGTGCACGGCTTGCTCACCCGCGAATATATTTGGACAGGGCAACCCCATAAAGGAAAGACGGGAGCCATCTGTTCCGCCACGTACACATTCCGTTTTTACTTTGACACCAGTAATTTCCATGGCTTTTCTGGCTAACTCGACAACATGTGGATGACGATCTAGAATTTCTTTCATGTTACGGTACTGCTCTTTCACTTCCATTGAAAATCGAGTTCCTGGATGAGTATCACAAACTTGCTGAGCCAATTCCTTTAACAATTGTTGTTTGGAAGCAAGTTCAGCCGTTTGAAAATCTCGGATTAAAAACTCCACCACACACTGATCTGCTATCCCCTTAACTTCAGTTGGATGAACAAATCCTTCTCTGCCCGCTGTAGTCTCTGGAGAAAGAGTTTCCTTGGGCAAACTTTCCAAAAATGAACTGGCCAGTTTTAATGCATTGACCATTTTACCCTTTGCCATTCCAGGATGGGCAATAATTCCGTGAAAAGTAATTCTTACAGCATTGGCACTAAAGGTTTCATCCTCCAATGATCCCAGATCCCCACCATCAAGCGTATACCCAAAATCTGCACCCAGTTTTTTTAAATCTAATTTCTCAGTCCCTCGTCCTACTTCTTCGTCGGGAGTAAATAACAGACGAACAGGGCCATGCTCAATAGAGGGGCTTGCAATTAAAAAGTTTGCAAAATCCATGATAATGGCAACACCTGCTTTGTCATCAGCACCCAATAAAGTAGTACCAGATGCCGTGATAATATCTTCACCCAACTTTTCTGCTAAATAAGGATAGTCAGACATCCGAATAACCTGTGATGGATCATCCGGCAAGATTAAATCCTGACCTTGATAATTACGGTGTACAATAGGCTTGACATTCGCACCGGGGCAATCAGGTGCCGTATCCACATGAGCACAAAAACAAATTACAGGAAAATGATTTGGGCTGGTAGCAGGTATTGTGGCCATAACATATCCCCACTCATCCATAGCTGCATCAGAAACACCCATCGCTTGCAACTCCTGCACCAATAATCTAGATAAATCAAGCTGTTTTGTATTACTGGGAAAACTAGTGGCATGCGGATCACTTTGCGTATCTATTTGCACATACTGCAAAAAACGCTCCGCCGCTGTAAAGGAATAAGATTGAAACACGCGTAATGCTATAAAAAATTAAGGCATGATAATCAGAGGACTTGCTCCCTCGATATCTACCAACTCTAAATCAAATACTAAATCTTTACCAGCCAAGGGATGGTTCGCATCCAATTTTACAGCACCCTCTAAAATTTCAATAACGGTAACTTGAAAATTACGGCCTTGACCATCACTCATATGCAATGGCATACCAATTGAAATGGTCATATCAGCTGGAAATCTGTCCTTAGGCATCTCAATAACCATTTCAGCACTATGAGGACCATACGCCTCCAAAAAAGGAATTTGAATAGTTTTCTTTTCCCCAACCTGCATTCCAGTCACACCATCATCAAACCCTTTGATCACAGCTCCGCTACCCACCTCAAACTGAAGCGGCTCCCTGCCTTCAGAGGAATCAAAGGTTTCCCCGTTGGTCAATTTTCCGTGGTAATGCACTTTTACTTTATCACCCGCCTTTACTGCTGCCATATAATTTATTTTACGATGCAAAGTAACGGAATTGAGGGAGTCAGACGCCTTTTTCAATCCAGATTTATGTACTTTGAGACTGATTAAAAAAAACGAATGCGTACTACCATATTTCTGGCACTAGCTTTTTTATGCAGCCATGTTGGCTATACACAAAAAGCAATTACCGCTAAGAGGAACTCCACTAAAAGGCAGATTGAATCTGGGGCAGAGCAAATTAATAGTTATGTTCCTTTTTTGAAAGAAAAACGAGTTGGCATTTTCGCCAATCAAACTTCGATAGTAGGCAAGAAACATCTAGTAGATACCTTACTCAGCTTAGGGGTAGATATCCGAGTGATTTTTGGACCAGAACATGGATTCAGAGGTACAGCAGATGCGGGAGAAAAAGTCGGCGACTATATTGATAAAGAGACCGGCATTCCTGTTGTTTCATTATACGGAGCTAAACGCGGACCAGAAAAAAAGGATTTGGAAGAAGTAGATATTCTTGTTTTTGATATACAGGACGTGGGAGTCCGATTTTATACATTTATTTCCTCTCTTGAGGCCTACATGGAATCAGCCATGCGATTCAATAAGCCGCTGGTGATACTAGACAGACCGAACCCCAATGGATTCTATGTGGATGGACCCGTACTAGACCCAGCCTACCGATCATTTATTGGCATGCAACCCGTTCCAATTGTGTATGGAATGACCATAGGAGAATATGCTTGGATGTTATTGGGTGAAAGTTGGATAAAGAAAGAAAAAAGACAAGAGGAATCCCTGTCCACTATGGAGGACCAATTAGCACCTGCTCATATAGCAGCTTCTAATTCTAAATACGAAAAAAACAAACCGCTGATTCTTTGCTCCAATAGTGAATGGGATTACCAACTAGCAAAGAAAGATGCCTTTCAACTTATCCTAATCTGTTGTAAGAATTATGATCACCGATCTAAATATGTACTTCCGGTTCGTCCTTCTCCTAATTTGCCAAACATACAATCTATTTACCTCTACCCCACTACCTGTCTTTTCGAGGGCACAGTGCTCAGTGAGGGCAGAGGCACAATAAAGCCTTTTCAACTAATCGGCCACCCTGCTCTTTCTAAAAATATGGTTCAGTTTACACCAAATCCAAACGAGGGTGCCAAAAAATCAAAACATTATGGATTGGTTTGTTACGGATGGGATTTTAGCGGCACTCCAGAACAGGTACTAAATAAAACGAATCAAAAAATTCAATTGAATTGGCTCTTGGAGGCCTATCGGATTTTCCCACAGAAAGATAGTTTCTTCTTGGTACCTAAATCAGGAAACCCTGACCAGTCCTTCTTCAATAAACTTGCAGGTAATCAAGTATTGATGCAGCAAATCAAAGCCGGCAATTCCGAGCAGGAAATTCGTAAGACTTGGGAGCCGCAATTAACGCAATTCAAAGAGATCAGAAAACGGTATTTGCTTTATAAGGACTTTGAGTAGGCCTTGCCACATTTTGTACTTTCGCACTCATGATAAAAGACCCCAAGTCGATTCGTATTGTATTTATGGGTACCCCAGATTTTGCTGTAGCCAGCCTTCAGGCTTTGCTGGATCAAGGATTTAATGTAGTAGGTGTAATAACAGCTCCTGATAAACCAGCAGGCCGAGGACTTGAAATACAGCAAAGCCCTGTAAAACAATTGGCCCTCTCTTACAAACTCCCACTTCTTCAACCCGTCAAGCTAAAAGATCCAGATTTCCTGGAGCAGCTAAAAGCCTGGAAACCTGATTTACAAATAGTAGTTGCATTCCGTATGCTTCCAGAGGTTGTATGGGGATTACCTGCCCAAGGAACTATCAACCTGCATGGATCGCTATTACCTAACTATCGCGGGGCAGCACCGATCAATTGGGCATTGATCAATGGAGAAAAGAAAACAGGGGTAACCACTTTTCTATTGAAGCATGAGATTGATACAGGGGATCTGCTATTACAAAAAGAAATTGAAATTGAAGAGGCCGATAATTTTGGAAGCTTGTATAACAAGTTGAAACTAATGGGTGCGGCTGTGCTCACAGAAACCATTGAGCGATATGTTCAAAATGAAATAACTCCTACGCCACAATTTAATGCTGGTCAGTCATTAAAATCAGCTCCAAAACTGGAGAAAGAAACCGGAGCTATCAATTGGACTTCCAGCGTGTGTACGATAAACAATTTGATCCGAGGATTATCACCAGTCCCTGGTGCCTATGCCAAGCTGGATGGCAAAACGCTAAAGATTTATTACGCCGTTGCCATTGAAGAAAAAATTACGGTAGAACCGGGTACTATTGAAACCGATGGTAAAAATTATCTGCGATTTGCTTGTCAGGACGGTTGGCTCCAGGTGGAAGAAATTCAACTAGAAGGGAAAAAGAGAATGAAAACAATTCCGTTTTTACAGGGCTACCGCTTCTCCTAATTAATTCGTAAAACGATTATTACAAATGCTCTTTGAGTATTCTCAAACCTTTGGGATAGTAATTATTGATACGGCCTGTCAAGACATTTAACCAACCCAATGGCAATCCCTGATAAGCTGCAACCATCCAACCCTTAGTTGAGGTAGCTGCTTTAATTTCCTTTCGCTGTAAATAAGCAATGGCCTGCGAGTAATCAAGCGGTAAGTGTTCTACTACAGAAGATAAATGAGTGGACAATGCCAACGCATGATCTGGTATTAATTTATCACGCATCCACTCCCCAATCCGAACACCAGCATAAACGGGATGTATGGCGCTTTGAATAATTTGCAAATCCGCTTGCATCGCTTTCGGAAACGCCATCAATTGCCCCCCCATTTCCGTAACATCCATTCCATCAAGATCGATCCATTCTACAAGTGAGGAAAAATCTACAGACTTTTTGATCTGTTTATTTTTTTCAGTTCGGAAAGCCCTCTCAATTGGAGCAGCTGTATTTGGCTTCTGAAAGCAGGTAAAAAAGAATCCTTCCCCCAGTACATGATGAGGCCAACAGCGATAGCCATTCGTGGTTTCAATCACTCCCCAAGAAGAATCAAGTTGAATAGCCATAAAAATAGCCCCATATTCATTAATGAACCACTCCGCTATTTCCTCGTTTTCTGCTGCAGAATAAGAACAAGTGGCATAAAACAAAACACCTCCCGGCTTCAGCACTTTCCAAGCGGCTTGTAAAATTCGTTGCTGTCGAAGTGCACAATGACTAACCTGGCCTGCTGTCCACGATGCGATTGCATCGTGATCTTTTCTGAATAACCCACTTCCGCTACAGGGAGCGTCTAAAGTAATCCAATCAAAATATCCCGGTAATTTTTCAAAATGAGCAGGGTCGTTTTGAGTGACTATAACATTATCTGCTCCCCACTTTATCATGTTATCTCTGAGTAAACCTGTTCTTGAGCGAATCACTTCATTGGCCACTAATAAACTGCCAGGGGCAAGTAGCGAATGAAGATGGGTTGCTTTACCGCCAGGTGCTGCACACAAATCCAAAGCACGAATGGGTTGATTTGACAAACCGGATTGTAAGAAAACTTGCTCCAGCAGCATGCTACTAGCTTCCTGTACATAATAAGCGCCGGCATGAAAGTTTGGATCAAATGTAAAAGAAGGCCTTGGTGAAACATATGATCCCATCTGTGCCCAAGGGACAGGGGTTAGCGAAAAAGATAAGTCGCTTTTTTTTGCAGGGTTAATACGAATGGAGGTAATTGGGGCTGCTTGAAGATGTGCGGCCTCAAAAAGCACAGGATCATACCCGGGAAGACCCTCCAGTGAATTTAAAAAAGAAGAAGGTAGTTGCACAGTTAAAACTAAGAAGAATCAGAGATTTTTAATCTCTGCCACCAAGTCCTGCAGTACTTTTTTTGCATCGCCAAACAACATAGAAGTCTTGGGCCTGAAAAATAATTCATTCTCAATACCCGCATATCCAGGTTTCATGCTCCTCTTGTTAACTATTACATGCTTGGCAAGCTCTACGTCTAGAATTGGCATGCCATAAATTGGCGAAGCAGGATCAGATTTTGCAGCTGGATTGACAACATCATTAGCGCCTAATATCAACACAACGTCTGTTGTAGAAAATTCTTCATTGGCCTGTTCCATTTCCAGCAATTTCTCATAAGAAACATCTGCTTCAGCCAGCAAAACATTCATATGACCAGGCATACGACCTGCAACTGGATGTATCGCATATTTTACATCAACCCCTTTGGAGGTTAACAACTTTTCCAACTCATGACAAGCATGTTGTGCTTGTGCCACCGCCAAACCATATCCAGGAACAATATATACTTTAGAAGCATAACTCATTAACACTGCTGTATCACTAAGGCTGATCTCTTTATGTGTACCCACTGCACCAGCAGAAGAAACTCCTACGCTTGATCCGCCAAAAGAACCAATTAATACATTAGTAAGCGAACGATTCATAGCCTTACACATAAGAATCGTGAGTAGTGTACCTGCAGCACCTACTAAAATTCCTCCCGTGAGCATCACTTTATTATCATAAAGAAAACCGCCGCATGCTGCCGCAACACCAGTAAAGGAGTTCAATAATGAAATTACCACAGGCATATCGGCGCCCCCAATGGGAAACACAAAGAATATTCCGTAAAGTAAAGACAGAAAGAAGATTGTATAGAAGATTAATACTGCATTGGCAGGCAAAAACACAATCAGGTAAACTGCGAGCACAACAATAACTGCAAGAAGTAAAATATTGAAAATATGCTGGCCTTTGAATGAAAAATCTTTTATTGACCCATTCAATTTTCCCCAAGCAATAATGCTACCCGCAAAAGAAACAGAACCAATGATTAGCCCTAGTACAATGATCAATAAAAATCCCTTCACCGCACTTGCACCTCCGGCCGACATCAATAATACCCCAGCCATCATGGGATCCATATGAGCCAGATGGTCAAACTCTACCAAACTGATCAAGGCAGCGCAAGCTCCCCCCATTCCATTGAAAAGACTTACCATCTCAGGCATGGCGGTCATCTTGACGCGCTTAGCAGCCAAAGTCCCAGTAATAGTTCCAATTAAAATTCCGCCAAAAATCCATACATAATTACCCAACCGAGCCCCGTCCTCCTCGTATAAAAAAATAGTCCCCAGAATGGCTAGGGTCATTCCAATTGCGGCAACTCTGTTTCCATTGCGCGCCGTGGCAGGGTGTGACAACATTTTCAGCCCTACTATAAAAGTTATAGAGGCAATGAGGTATAAAAAAGTTAATAAGTTGAGTTCCACAAGTATCTTTTTTTAATTCAGGATTTTTTTTTCTTCTTAGAGAACATCTCCAACATTCTGTCCGTGACCACAAATCCCCCTACCACATTCAATGTCCCCACGATTACAGCAATAAACCCAAGCACCAATGCCAGGTAATTTGAGGAAGAAGCTTTGCCCATTACAATGATGGCCCCAATAATAACAACGCCGTGAATAGCGTTTGCACCACTCATAAGAGGAGTATGTAAAACACTGGGGACTCTACCAATTACTTCAATCCCCACAAAAATCATCAGGATAACAACATAAAGAATTTCCTGATGTAAGCTAATCCAAGATAAAAGTTGTTCCATTTTTATAAGCTTGAAGCGATTCTTTCGTTTACGATTTTCCCCTGAAATGTAACACAAGCTCCTTTTACTAAATCATCCTCCCAATTCAAGTGTAAGGAACCCGCTTTATCGATTAATAGTTGGAAGAAATTAAGCACATTTTTACCATATAGTTTACTGGCATCAGCCGGAAGCGTAGCAGGTAAACTGGAAGCCCCTACTATTCTTACTCCTTGTTGATCAACCGTCTCACCTTCTTTGGTAAAAGGAGTATTACCGCCAGTTGCTGCAGCCAAGTCAATAATAACCGAGCCATTCCGCATAGCAGCAATCATATCGGCTGTAATTAAAATAGGCGCCTTTTTACCTGGTATTTGAGCCGTGGTGATAATTATATCGGCTTTTGCGGCAGACTGCGCAATACGTTCACGCTGACGACGCTGATAATCCTCTGATTGCTCCACCGCGTAGCCGCCGGCACTGCTCGCGTCAGCAGCACCTTCAACCTCAATAAATTTTGCACCCAGACTCATGACCTCTTCTTTTACAGCTGGACGTGTATCAAAAACTTCTACGACAGAACCTAACCTTTTTGCAGTAGCAATTGCTTGTAATCCAGCCACACCTGCGCCCAGAATTAAAACCTTTGCTGGAGTAATGCTACCCGCTGCTGTCATAAACATAGGAAAATAACGACCATAGGTGTTAGCCGCTAATAAAACCGCTTTGTACCCAGCAATATTGGCTTGCGAACTTAAAATATCCATTGATTGCGCTCTGGTAGTTCGCGGTAGCATATCCAAGGAAAAACAGGTTACACCTGACTTAGCTATTTGATTCACCCACTCTTTTTTATAAAGCGGTTGATAGGCCCCAATTATAATTTTACCAGCAAGTGAACTCAGTTGTTCTTCAGCAATTGCATGCATAGATAAAATCACATCAGCTTTAGAAACAACGGCAGTACGATCACTTATCGTTGCACCAGCAGCTTGATAAGAGGCATCACTACAAAAAGAAAGTGTTCCTGCTCCTTGTTCTACCCAAACAGTAAATCCCTTCTTAACAAGAGATAGAACAGCTTCGTCTGTTAACGATACTCTTGTTTCTGGATTTGCTTCCCGAAGAACTCCAATGATCATAATTGAAAACAGTATTAATAAATTATAGGTAAAGGTAGCAATTAATAACGGATCCTAAAATGCGATTTCCCCAAGAAAGTCGGATTCAAAAGCACTATCCCAAATTGAAAAAAATCAAGCGTTAATGTGACTCGTTCATGTGATTGTATAAAGAACCAAGCTTCCTCCATTCCTGCGCTCCAATGAATATCGTCCACAATTAGCATTGAAGTATCCGACAAATGGGGCAGTAATTGCAGAAAATATCGCTTAGTAGCCTCTTCTTGATGATTCCCATCCATAAAAACCAGATCCAGTTTGGAAATTCGAACTAGCAATTCACACAACTTAGTATCCAAATTGCCCTTTTCTATCCTAACATTCTTACATCCCCAGTCTGCCATATTTTCTTCTGCTTTTTCAGCAATTGAGTCAACCCCTTCAATGGTGTAAATGGTGGATGCAGGACATGCCAACGAAAAAAAACCAGCAGTGAGGCCTAAAGATGTACCAAGCTCAAGTATTGTTTGTGGTTGACAATAACGAGCAATTCGAAAAATAAATTTAGCGGTACGAGGCGCCTTCGCAGCCGTTTTTACCAGGGATGAAACAGAACGAATATTGGATTTTCCAGACCGAGATCCGGCTCCAATTTCCTGAACCGGAAGCAACGTGAAATCACTTAATAAAGATTGTCTCCACGCATTCCAACTCTGATATTCTTGGTAAGGAGTTTTATCTTGGAGCACCTTAGTTACAAAATCAAAAACATATGGAGAATGAATGCCATGCCCCTTGGAGTTAGAAGCACAAAGCAAAAAGTCTAGGTACTTAACAAGTAGTTGAGAGGAGGTGAACATAGGGTTTAGGTTAGTCGCTCCCAAACCTGGAAAGAATAATTATAAGCATGCTTTGCGTCAGCCTCTCGATCCAATTGACTAATGAGTTTCCAATTTTTAGGATGAAAGGAAGAAAAAAAAGTATCTGCATCAGGAGCAGCGTCAACCCGCGTAAGATAGATCCGCGTTGCCAAGTCAAAAAACAAATTGTAGATCTCCCCGCCCCCAATGACAACTACTTCTTTTACGCCGCATTTCTTTGCTTTTGAAAGGGCCGTTATCACATCAGCTACCACAATCACTTCATTGGATGGATTCCAGTTTGTCTGCCGGGTAATCACTATGTTGGTGCGCCCAGGCAATGGCTTACCCAGCGAATCAAATGTTTTTCTACCCATAATGATGGGCAAACCCCAGGTAATATTTTTAAAATGCTTTAAATCGGCAGGAAGATGCCAAGGCATGGTTCCCTCTTTACCAATGGCACCATTATGAGCGGCAGCAACAATGAGGGATACTTGCATATCGATTATTTTAGACTGCTACCGGTGCTTTGATTGCCGGATGGCATTGATAATTTAAAATTTCGATATCCTCAAAACGAAATGAAAACAAATCTGTGACAGCAGGGTTTAGCTGTAAAGTTGGCAAAGGAAAAGGCTGTCGACTTAACTGTAATTTAACCTGTTCAAAGTGATTACTATAGATATGAACATCTCCGAATGTGTGAACAAAATCTCCAAGCTCCAATTGACACACTTGTGCAATCATATGTGTAAGTAATGCATAAGAGGCAATATTAAAAGGAACCCCTAGGAATACATCCGCACTGCGTTGATACAATTGACAACTCAAACGACCATTGGCTACATAAAATTGGAATAGCGAATGACAAGGCATCAATGCCATTTGAGGAAGCTCCGCCACATTCCAAGCACTGACAATCAATCGACGACTATCAGGATTCTTTTTGATCTCTTGAACTAAAGAAGTAATCTGATCCACTACTTGCCCATTCTTTCCCTCCCAGTGTCTCCACTGTTTACCATAAACAGGGCCCAGTTCGCCTTCTGAATCAGCCCATTCATCCCAAATACTAACTCCATTCTCTTTCAAATAGGCGATATTAGTTTCTCCTTTTAAGAACCAAAGTAATTCATGGATAATGCTTCTAAGATGCACTTTCTTAGTAGTCACAAGTGGAAATCCTTTAGCAAGATCAAAACGCATTTGATAACCGAACACACTTTTGGTGCCGGTACCCGTGCGGTCCGTTTTATCAGTGCCCTTTTCAAGGATATGCTTTAATAAATCGTGGTACTGCTGCATACTGCAATATTAAGCCGAATGAGTCCGACGTGCCAACTCTTTTTGTATCAATCCCAACTCCCGGCCCGTTTGGCCTTTTACAGCCGTATTTTCCTGCGCTCTTCTCATTAAGTAGGGGACAACATCTTCAATGGGACCAAAGGGAAGATATTTACTAACGCTACAACCTGCATGAGCCAGGTTAAAAGTAATATTATCACTCATGCCATACAG
>SXWI01000075.1 GCA_005791465.1 Bacteroidota bacterium
TTCTAATGGGGGCGTTTGGTTTTGACAGCATAGCTCTTTGAAAGTATAAGCATGTACTGCGTTGCGTAATTAGCAGTTTAATCTGAATACGAGACTATAAATGGCAATACTCAGTATGCCATGGCTGCTTAATCAGTGATTAGGTAGTCATTAGGGCCGCCGGGCCGGTTAATCTGTTACCACGCCCCGCCGCCGACTCAACAAACAAAACAGGTTGCAAAAAGCTGGTCTCTTGCAAAAGAGATGGTCGTGCTGCTTTTCTAAGATAATTACGACTACGGGGTAGATTGGTTTGTCCGGTTCCTGTCTATCCCCGACAAATAATTCTGGAATAAACATGTAGAAGGCTTTCGACGAATATGTTTGGACACCGGTTCGAATCCGGTCGCCTCCACTATTATTAAATTTGTTCTTTAACTAAACTAATAATTTTGCTATGATCACTCAAGCTAAGACAAGCGTTCAGGCCATCAGCCGCTACATGTTCTTGCTGATAGCTGGGTTTATGTTTTTAACAGTGGGTTCCTCTTTCAAGGTGCTCCAAGAAAATCCTGATGCTATTATGGGCGTATGGAAAACTGGAGAGGGTAATGCAATGGTCAGAATCTATAAAAATGGAGAGAAGTATCAAGGAAAGATAGTGTGGTTAAAAGAGCCTAACGATCCTGAAACTGGAAAACCTAAGATTGACAAAAATCATCCGGAGGAAGGAAGTCGCACACGTCCAATTTTGGGACTTGTTAATGTGTGGGGGTTTCGTTTTGCAGAAAAAAATAATTGGGAAGAGGGGAATATTTATGATCCCAAAAATGGTAACACGTATTCATGCACCATAAAAATGACCAGTCAAAATACAATTGAAGTCAGGGGCTTTATTGGTGTGTCTCTGATTGGAAGAACTGATACCTGGACTCGTCAGGTTGCCAAATAAAGAGTCAGCTACCAAGTGCTGCTAGGGCGATACAAAGCTCAAACTAAAAGAGAAGTAAAGAGGATTACCCAACGAACTCATGAAGTACCGTTGATTATCCTTGCTCCCATTGTATTGGTTCATGCCATCAAAGCGCCAATTATAACGAAGCCCGGCCTGAGCATTGAACCATATAAAACCTGTTAATTTTTTATCCCACATCAATCTAGGCTTTAGTTCGCCTCGCTGCAAGTAAAGTTCACCCATGGGGCTATTGGACAAACTCAACCAGAATTGGTTTCCCTCAAGTTCAAATCCAACTTGTAACATACTAGATGTTGAAAAATTATATCGTAAGTGACCTCGAGCTGGAAGCAATAATTCCATTCCCCATTTTTCATTAAATGTTTTATTCCAAAGGAACACAGGTGCATGCAGTATTCTTCCTGCACGATAGGTTCTGGCAATACCTGTACCTACCATGTTATTTTCAGAAATTTTCCAACCATATACAATGGTTCCGCTCCAGGTGAGTGCATTTTTATTTACATCCTTTAGGGTGTGAAATATCCCATTTACATCAGCACTCGCCTGGATGATCAAAAAATTCTTTTCATTCAGGGGCTTAAATAATGTGCTATTAACGCCTGCGCTCGCCAAAAAGTGAGACTGTAGCGTTTTTGCAAATAAGTTACTCCCGGGATTTTCGAGGTTGAATCTGCTTCCCCAATAATTGGCTCCAACCTGCCATATAACTTTATTGGTTGAAACAACTGGTATATTGACTTGTGCTCTTAACGCCGATAGGTTTTTAACAGAAAAGTTTTGCATGGCTGGAAGCATGGCTGATACCGGAATAGAGGGCATCTCAAAGGAGGACAGCCGGTCATATCCAATGCTCACTATACGGGTAGGAGTTTGGTTGACTACTTTCTGATTACAAAACCGTTTAACCCCTTCCGCGTCACCAAATTTGCTATAGTCGAAGTTCTCAGTGCTGTCAATTTGGGCTACTGCAATAGCGGAAACAAAAAGTAAAACACTTAGCAGAATTAATCGGTGCATGGGGGTTGATTTTTTGTAATACAAAGATAGGTTTACAGGTTTTTAGTATATTGCAAATACCTTAATTCTGTGAAAATCTTATCCTATGGGCAAGATCGCTCTACTATTGATCGATGACCATAAATTAATTCGTGAGTCATGGTCCATCATTTTAAATGCTGATCCTCGATTTAAAGTTGTTGGTGAAACAAGCGACATTGATCATGCACTAGTCTTAGTAAAAAAATTGAATCCAGATATTATACTTATGGATATCAATATGGTCCCAGTGAACGGTTTTGATGCAACAAAAATTATTCTTCATGATGTACCTGAAGCACGGGTTGTAGCCATCTCAATGCATGCGCTTCCAGCCTACGCGCGACGCATGTTTCAGATGGGGGCTAAAGGGTATGTGACAAAAAATTCCTCGAGAGACGAGTTTGTCAATGCGATTTTAGACGTTAATGCTGGCAATAAATTCATCTGTGAAGAAATAAAAAATATTGTTGCTCAACAAGAGTTAGATGATGATGGTGGACACCCCGACATGAATATGCTATCTAAGCGGGAGATAGAAGTGGTGCAACTGATTAAGGAGGGGCTTTCTTCTAAAGAAATTGCAAGAAGTCTGGATATTTCTTTAAAAACAGTGGAGGTACATCGCTATAACATTCTAAGAAAACTGAAGCTCAAGAATACAGCATCGTTGGTTAACTTTATCAACGCGCAAGGATATTAAAATATCCATTCAATACTAAGCCCTGTATTTAGTGCGTGGAGCTGCATTCATTGGGCAGCCTTCTCGAGGTGCCACACAAGAATGTAATATTCCTGAAAGAATCAAAAGACCCAGTATTGTTGAAAGAAATCTGCGCATCCTTTTCGGTTTGAGCGCAAAGCTAACAAATTTGGTATACCCTACTTGACAGAGGGGGGATTTAAGAATAAATTTAAGGTGAATCACTCATCTAAATCCTACCTTTACTCCTATGCTACAGCTTACCAAGCCATTGGCTTTCATTGATCTGGAAACTACTGGTGTCAATTTGGGCACCGATCGAATAATTGAAATTGCAATTGTTAAAGTGCTGGCGGATGGCACTAGAACCACTAAGCGTAAATTGATAAATCCCGGTATGCCCATTCCAAAAGCTTCTAGCGATGTGCATGGAATAACGGATGAAATGGTTAAAGAGGCTCCTTCATTTTCCCAGGTGGCCCAGGAATTAAAACAAATGCTTGATGGCTGTGATTTAGGAGGATATAATTCAAATCGGTTTGATATACCCCTTTTGGTGGAGGAGTTTTTGCGCGCACAGGTTGAATTTGATATGAAGGGGCGAAGATTGATCGATGTGCAGCAAATATTTTATAAGATGGAGCCTCGCACATTATCTGCCGCTTATCAGTTTTATTGTCAAAAGACGCTGGAGAATGCACACAGTGCAGAAGCCGATGTAGTGGCCACTGTTGAAATTTTAGAGGCACAAGTAAAGCGATATCCGGAATTAGGCAGTTCTGTCGATGCAATTCTAAAGGTAACTGGTGAAGAGCCAATCATTGATTTTGCTCGTCGATTTATATGGGAAAATGGAGTAGAAGTATTCAATTTTGGTAAGTTTAAAGGGAAGTCTGTTGCAGAGGTTTTGCGGGCTGAACCTCAATATTACGATTGGATGATGAAAGGTGATTTTCCACAACATACCAAAAACAAGCTTACTGAAATCTATACCCGTGCCATGCTTCGAAAAAATGGATAAGCTCGTAATAATACCAACGTATAACGAAAGGGAGAATATTGTCTCTATTCTCCAAGCTGTGTTGGCCCTAGCTGGTGATTTTCATGTTTTAGTTGTTGACGATTCCTCTCCGGATCAGACTGCTCAATTAGTAAGAGATCTTAGTACTTCTTTTCCCGGTCGTTTGTTTTTAGAAGAACGAAAAGGAAAGGGGGGGCTTGGTACGGCTTATATTCACGGATTTAGGTGGGCTCTTAAAAAGAATTATGCTTTTATTTTTGAGATGGACGCCGATTTCTCTCATAACCCAAATGATTTAATTCGTTTGTACAATGCTTGTGCATTTGAAAACGCTGATCTTGCCGTTGGTTCTAGGTATGTGAGGGGTGGTGGCGTAGTCAATTGGCCTTTCTCACGCATTTTGTTATCGAAAGGCGCCTCTTTATATACCCGTATTCTCACTAAGATGCGTGTTCAGGATCCCACTGCTGGATTTGTATGTTATAGGGCAGTTGTGCTGGCTGAAATTAATCTCGACAGCATTCGGTTTGTTGGCTATGCTTTTCAAATTGAAATGAAATATGCGGCTTGGCAATTAGGATTTTGCATCAAGGAAGTGCCTATTATATTTCAGGATCGTACGCGGGGTAGCTCTAAGATGAACAAAGGCATTATTAAAGAAGGGGTGCTAGGCGTTTGGCGGCTCAGAAAATATGTTTCAACAACCGATTATCGTTCCTCGCAATCGATGAACTAAACCATGCGTAAAGCCTACTTGCAGTTACATGGGGCGGTACTATTAGCCGGTTTAACTGGAATTTTAGGGCGCCTTATTACTCTGAATGAGCTGATGATCGTATGCTATCGTTTGCTATTTACAGCAGTTACTATGTGGGCGGTTTTTAGTTGGAGAAAAGCAATCCATCAGGTTCCTCGTCCTTTACAGTTTAAAATATTCTTGGCAGCTATCTTTGCTGCAACACATTGGTTGACTTTTTATGGGGCTATTAAATATGCTAATGTCTCGATTGCCCTAGTCTGTTTTGCCTTGGTTAGTTTTTTTACTGCTTTATTGGAGCCCGTACTACTTCGTAAAAGAGTTAACCTAGTTGAACTCTCATTAGGTTTGGTAACCCTTGCGGGGGTTTATTTGATATTTCACTTTGATACGCGATACACCTGGGGAATTACTTTGGGGGTCGTTTCGGCCTTGTTCGCTGCACTTTTTCCAATCATGAATAGGGAGATACTTAAAAAAACCAATGTGGAGACCTTATTGGTATGGCAGCAGTCTTTTGGATTTGTTTTTGTCCTTTTCTTGATTCCGTTTTACGGAATAGCATTTGAAACAATTCGTTTAACTCCCACTTGGGCGGATTTTGGATGGCTTCTTGTACTGTCCTGGCTTTGTTCTGTTTGGGCATTCCAGCTTTCTGGGGCAGCACTGCAAAAGTTATCAGCATTTACAGTCAACCTGTCTTATAATCTTGAGCCAGTCTATGGTATTTTGCTTGCGTTTATAGTTTACAGAGAAGATCAATTGCTGAATAAATGGTTTTATATCGGCTTTTGTTTGATCATGGCTGCCTTGCTGATCCATTTGTTGTTATTACAGCAAAAAAAGAAAAAATTCGAGAGCAATTTCCCCAATTAAAATTCAACTATAAACCCAATGGTTGGTATAGGCGTACCCTCGTCGTTTGATAAAATAAAGGGGATTCCATTACTTCCATTGAGCTGAAGCGGTTGACCATCTCTTGTTAAAAATGCAGTGTTGGTTTGATTCCTTTCAAAGGTAAATTGTGGAAAGGCTGGACTTTTGGCAACATACCAATTGGTAACATCCAGAAATAGGTTGAACGTTAGTTGCCTGAAGTTCCATTTTTTGTCAATGCGAATATCGCTTGCATGAAAAGACGCTAATCGCTGACTATTTAACCGGCTATAATCCAGTAAGCCTGTCCCCAAGGTCAAATAATTTAATTGCGATGCCGCCATATCAAAGGGAGTGAA
Organism: Bacteroidota bacterium; assembly: GCA_005791465.1. GTDB lineage: Bacteria > Bacteroidota > Bacteroidia > Chitinophagales > Chitinophagaceae > JJ008. The sequence continues at coordinate 5,710 of SXWI01000075.1, forward strand.
TGGTGCGCCACCCTGTAAACGAAATTTTAGGCCAATTTCCCAGTTTCTTTTCAGTTTATATCCACCTAAAAAGGATAACAGATGACGATTATCCCATGCGCTGGCAATTAGTTTTCCATTTGACCCACTGTATTGACTGTAAAATAACGTGTAGGATATTGTGGTAAAGAATCGCTTAGTAAGTTTTTGTTGGAAGAATAGTTCAATGCCTGCAGCATTCCCTTCCCCGTTGGTTGTTACATCTTCATTTCCCAATACAGTAAAGTCTCCACCTAGGTTAGCTAACGAAATTCCATCCCGGACTGAAATAGGGACTTGTTTGTAACGTTTGTAGAAACCTTCCAGCGTAAAGCGTGTAGTGGGAGCAGGCAAGTATTCAATGCCAGCTACATAGTGAATGCTTTCTGTATAGTTGGCATCTTTGTTTGTGAATTTCCCTGTATTGTCGGTGTGACTTAAAATGGTATAGGGGGCAATTTTAAAGTAATTTCCGATCGATGCATTTAGTGTCCATCGCTCAGAGAGGGTATAGGATGCATTAAATCTGCCTGACAGGGTTTTTAACGGGTTGTTTCCTGTAGTTGTAAAGCTGTTTAAATCTGTTCTCAATCCGGCGCTGAGGCTGAGCCTATTTTCAAGTGTTCTTTTGCTTATTTGAAAGAATCCACCCGTTCTCCAAAAATTAATAGCGCTTGCATATTTTACGATTACTGCGGGTTGGATCAAAGTGCCATTCACATCTCTGAACTCCTGTCTGATGCGTTGAAAGGCGTCATTATTATTTTTCACATACTGCGCAACTATTCCGTAGGATATCTTGTAATTGTTGTAGCTACGATTTACGTCAAAGCGTAGTTTATTTTCAATTTCCTGTGAAAATATTCCTGTTCTTCGTTTGGTTTCATTCCCGTACTGATTGCCATCAAACTTTTCAATGCTATTATCTAACATACTTCTGCTCAATGCAAGATTCCAATAGCCTCGGGTAATTTGTTTTCGAAGACTAGCACCTACTGTGTAGTTCCACTGGTTGATGGAGGGGGTAGCATCCAGAACATAAAGTTTTTCTGGAGTGGCTTCTCTGGGTACTCCAAAATTAAATTCATCAATTGCACCCAAGCCCAGGAAGGTTAAGGTTAGCTTTTTATTAATCCGGTGGGTTATTTTGGTCTGAAAATCCCAATAGTTAGGTCGTATGGGTAAATCGATTGCTTTGAAAAGAAGTTGTAAGTATGATCGACGTGCTGAAGCAAGAAAGGTTGTGTTAGGGGATAATGGCCCTTCTAAGGTCGTGGCTAATTCAGTGGCACTTAGCCGAACATTACCCTGTATACGATTGGGGTTGCCATTTCGCTGTTTAAATTGAAAAACAGAGGAGAGCGCATTGTCATATCGTGCATCAAAGGAAGAGGTCGATAGTTTCACCTCTTCAATGAAACTAACATTTAAAATTCCAGTTGGACCACCTCCGCTTCCTTGTGTTGCAAAGTGATTGATTGTCGGTATTTCAATTCCATCCAGATAGTATACATTCTCGTTAGGAGCTCCTCCGCGAATTATAATATCATTTCTATAGCCTCCAACGCTGCCACTGGTTCCGCCGACACCTGGAAGAGCCTGAATAACTCTTGAAATATCAAAATTACCACCGGGATTACTTCGTATTTCCTCTGCAGTCAATTTTTGTACACTGAGTGGTGTTTCCAAACTTGCGGCTACCGCAGTTTTTCGGTTTTTGACAAGCACTTCCTCCAGGGTTTGTGATTTTGGTTCCATCTGCACCGAAAGGTTCGTTTCATTTCCGGAGGTAAGAACCAGGTTGTAGAAAACCGCTGTGGTATAGCCAACAACTGAAATTTTGAGGGTATACGTTTTAGGGGGTACACCTGTTATTCTAAATCTACCCAGGGTATCGGTTATGGCACTTAGCGGAGTCCCTTCGAGACTTACAGTAGCCCCGGGTATTGCTGTCAATAAATTTTTATCCGTTACAGAACCGGAAATTGTGCCCAAGCCCTGTCCAAGAACAAATAGGCTGCAACAAATCAAGGGGAGAAGGGTAAGAATCTTTTTCATATAGAATTATCAGGATACAACAATCAAAGGAATGAATGGTTTGAAGTAACTTACCCGTTACAAATAATTTTATGAAGCAATTTGCCATTACCCTGGTTTTTGGGATATTTTTCTATTATGGTGTTTCAGCGCAAAAAAAGGCACTTGATCACTCCGTTTACGATAATTGGCAAAGGGTGGGCGATCGATTAGTTAGCCAAGATGGCAATTGGGTGTCCTATGTAATTGAAGTGCAAGAAGGAGATCCAACTTTGGTAATTCGTTCTCTAACTTCTGAGCAAGAAATTATTTATCCCCGTGGTGCTGCTCCGCAATTAAGTGCTACCGGTCGATTCCTGGTTTTTAGAATCAAACCTTCTTATGCCTCGATCCGAGAAGCACGGATCAAAAAGAAAAAACCCGAAGATTTTCCGAAGGATTCGCTTTGCATTTTTGAATTAGGGGTGGGGGAGATAAAGAGAATTCCCCAGGTTCGTAGCTTTAAAATGCCTGCGGCGATTGAGGGTTTACTGGCTATTCATTTGGAGACAGCGGATAAAGGACAAGAGAATTCTAAACCAGCATCCCCGTTGTTACTGATGCAACTTGACAAGGGGAGCGAGAAAATAATACCACGCGTTACAGATTATGAAGTTGCAGATTCTGGTAGCTATGTAGCTGGGGGGCAGGTCAAAGATCCAAAGGATTCTTTAGGGGCTAATCAGGTATTTTTATTTGCTGGCGAAAGTGCATCCATAAAAACAATTGCCAGAGGGGGTAATGATTTTCGATCCTTCGTTTTTTCAAGGGATGGTCAGCAATTGGTTTTTATTGCTGAACGGGATGCTCGCCCTAAAGAGTTGGTCAAATATTTCAAGTTATATCATTACAAGTCTCAAGCAGACAGCTCCTTATTGTTGATTGACAGATATACGCCAGGAATGAAACTGGGATTTTCCGTGAGTGAGTTCGGAAAACCTCGATTTAGTAAATCGGGGCAACGACTTTATTTTGGTGCGGCGCCCATACGATCCGCTGCGGATACCAGTTTGCCAGAAATCGATCAAGTTAAAGTAGACATATGGCATTATAACGATGATTATTTGCAGACACAGCAGTTATATAACCTGAAAAGAGATCTTGAAAAGAGTTTCCTGGCGCTGTATGATTTTTCAAACCAGCATGTTGTCCAATTGGAAACCCCTGAGTTGTCTCAGGTATTTTTTCCAGACCATGGAGACGCAATGTTTGGATACATTATTACCGATTGGGGTAATCGAGTTTCTTCGCAATGGACTGGAATGACCAAAAAAGATATTTATCGTATTCAACTTACTACGGGAGATACAATGCTGGTCAAAAAAACTGTTTCAGGAGTAATTACTACCTCATCCGTATCTCCTGATGGGGCGGCCTTGGTTTGGTATGATTATGCATTAAAACAATTTGTGGCTTGGCAGGATGGAAAAGTAAATGTGATTACAAAAACTATCCCTTTTCCACTGTATGATGAGGAACACGATTCGCCAGGCCCTGCTGATCCATACGGAATTGCCGGATGGTTGCCTGGGGATACTTCATTATTGATCTATGATCGGTACGATGCTTGGAAGGTGGATATTCGGGCAAAAAGAACGGCTATAAATTTTACAAAGATTGGAAGAGTTAACAAAGAAAATTACCGGTATGTTAGGTTGGATCCTAAAGAAAAATATGTGCTGGAATCTTCGATGAGTTGTTGGCGATTTCAACAGCAAGTTGACAAGTCTGCAGGTATGGCAATCGCTTCTTTTATAAATGGTCAACTAAGTTGGAAATATCGGGACGCTGGTGCATTTGCGTATGGGTTGCCTATAAAGTCAAAAAATACATCCGCATTATTATTCACGAAGGAGCGTTTTGATCAATCGCCAGATTTACATGTGTGGAATTGGGAGACTGCAGCTCCTGCACGAAAGTTGACTACTTTAAATCCCCAACAGAAAGAGTATTGGTGGGGAAGTGCTTCTTTATATCGCTGGAAAGCGCTGAATGGTAAACCGGCAAGTGGTGTAATCTATCTTCCAGAAAATTTTGATCCTTCAAAAAAATATCCTGTACTGCTTTATTTCTACGAGACACATACAAGCACTTTGCATAGTTATATACCTCCAGCTCCAACAGGCAGCCGATTAAATGTTTCCTTTTATGTAAGCAGGGGATATGTGGTGCTTAGTCCTGATATCCACTACACCATTGGCTATCCTGCAAAGAGTTGCTACGATTATGTGGTAAGTGCTGCCAACCAATTGGCAAAAGAGCCTTGGATTGATGGAGGACGTATAGGCATTCAGGGTCAGAGTTGGGGAGGTATTCAAGTTGCTCAATTGGTTACCATGACTAATCTTTTTCGAGCAGCCTGGGCCGGAGCACCTGTTGCAAATATGACCAGTGCCTATGGGGGTATTCGTTGGGAGAGTGGATTAAATCGTCAATTTCAATATGAAATCTCACAGAGCAGAATAGGGGCTACGCTATGGCAGCGGCAAGATCTGTATATTAAAAACTCCCCGTTATTTAGTGTACCAAAAATTAATACTCCATTGGTAATTATGGCCAATGATGCAGATGGGGCTGTTCCTTGGTACCAAGGTATTGAGCTGTTCACAGCTATGCGGAGACTTGGCAAAAAGGTCTGGATGCTTAATTATAACGGGGAAGCCCACAATCTTCGTGAGCGAAAAAATCAGAAAGACATATCTATTCGACAGCAACAATACTTTGATTGGCTTTTGAAAGGGGAAAGACCTGCACGTTGGTTAACCGAAGGGGTTCCTGCAATTAATAAGGGAAGAGATTTGGGATTGGACTTGATAGATTAAAGCTGACGTTCCGCATCAAAACTTTCCAATTCTTTTGCAACTGCAGTCAAAAAAGTTGCACCAAGGCTGCCATCTACAATCCGATGATCATAACTCATGCTTAGGTACATCATATGCCGGATAGCAATGCTATCTCCTGCTGGTGTCTCTACGACTACGGGTCTTTTTTTAATAGCACCTACTGCTAAAATTGCAACCTGTGGTTGATTGATAATTGGGGTTCCCATCAACGAACCAAATGTTCCGACATTGGTTAGTGTGAACGTACCATTTTGAGTATCATCTGGTCTTAATTTTCCCTGGCGTGCAGCATCGGCAAGTTGGTTAACTTGTTTGGCAAGTCCCACCATATTATATTGATCTGCATTACGAATAACAGGAACAATTAAATTGCCAGATGGTAATGCAGTAGCCATCCCAATGTTAATGTCTTTTTTAAGAATAATATTACCGCCATCCAGTGACGAGTTGATGAGTGGGAATTTTTTTATACAACGTACAATCGCTTCAATAAAAAGTGGAGTATAGGTTATTTTAGTGCCTTCTCTTTTTTCAAAGTCCTTTTTTACTTTTTCTCTCCAAAGAACAAGATTTGTGACATCTGCCTCAGTAAAACTGGTTACATGCGGGCTGGTTTGCTTGCTCTTAACCATGTGGTCCGCGATCAACTTACGCATCCGGTCCATTTCAATTATTTCAACGTTTCCGCTGGTCACTGAAGATGGAGTTGAAAGAATCGGCGTTGAAGGCTGGATTCGTGCCAGCGGTATGGATAACTCTTGTGGGGCTGAAACGGCAGGTTGGGTTCTGACCGCTAAATAGTGAAGAATATCTTTTTTTGTTACGCGACCTTCACCTCCGCTGCCTGGAATCTTTTCAAGTTCGCTCATCGAAATACCTTCATTGGCAGCAATATTTAGGACCAATGGAGAATAAAAACGATTTGCTCCAATCGTAATAGGTTTATGAGTAGTGATTTGGTTATTGATCGACGATTGCTGAATTGCGGGTTGTGTACTAGCTGGTGAAGGGGCTTGCTGAGAAGTGGGAGGGGGGGGAGGAATACTTGAAACCGGCTGAGTGGCTGAGGCTTGAATACGTGCAATTACTGTACCGATGGGAACTACCTCATTCACGTTAAATAAGATTTCCTGAATTATGCCCGCTGCTGTACTCGGCACTTCGCTATCCACTTTGTCCGTAGCAATCTCCAACACAGTTTCATCCAGCGCTATTGCGTCCCCGGGCTGTTTATGCCATTTTAGAATTGTGGCTTCCATTATGCTTTCGCCAAGCTTAGGCATCACCAAATCAACTATTGCCATAGTAAAGTTTTAATTGCAGCAATCGAAAGACAAAGGTACAAGTTTGCTATTAATCCTGCGATTCAGTTAGTATAAACTGTCGTAGCATATTCAATGCACTAATTGCAGTTTGGTGGGTATTGCGCTGACGGTCAAAACCAAGTTTTAAACATTGGACTTTTGTTGTGCTTTTGTTCGCCACGGCAATCCATACGGTTCCGACTGGCTTGAGTGCAGTACCTCCGTCTGGCCCCATGATGCCTGACACAGCAATTCCATAGGTGGTATTTAACTGCTTTAAGGCTCCCGTTGCCATTGCTTGTACCGTTTGTTCACTTACTGCCCCATGTGTTGAAATGGTAGAATAGTCCACCATTAGTAGATTTTCTTTTGCCTCATTGGCATAGGCCACGATACTTCCTTTGAAATAATTGGAAGAACCTGGTAAGGAGGTCAGCATACTGGCAATCAAACCTCCTGTACAACTTTCGGCCGTGCTAAGTGTAGCCTTCTTTTCACTAAGTAGTCTTCCAATAACTGCTTCTAACTTTTCATCTTTATCAGTTACTAGGTGAGTGGCAACTAATTTTTTCAACTCCTCAAATTTTGAATCAATTGCCTGTTTTAATACAAGTTGGTCTTGGCCTGTAGCAGTGATGCGTAGCTTAACCATTCCATATTGGGGTAAGTAGGCTAATTTAAGTTCAGGTTGAAGAGTTGCTTCAAAATTGACTAGCTGCTCAGCAAGCATTGATTCGCCGATTCCTGCAGTTAGAAGCGTGCGATGGAATATGAAAGGGGTCTTTAAATTTTGCTGAAGAAAGGGGATAACGGAGTCGGTCATGATTTCTTTCATTTCCTGTGGTACTCCGGGCATGGAGATGTAAATCCGATTTTCTTTTTGAAATAGCATTCCGGGTGCTGTACCCCTGGGGTTATGTAAAATGGTGCAGTTATCGGGAATATCGGCTTGTTTTTGATTACGCGGTAAAAGTGCACCCGGACGTTTGTATACCTCATTGAAAAGCCATTCTATATGTTTCAATGTAGCGGGATCTCTCCTTAGTTTCCCTCCAAAATAATCGCACAATAATGGTTTTGTAATATCGTCAGCTGTGGGGCCCAGTCCACCAGTGAGCAGTATCACGTCTGCATATGTAGACTCGTTATCCAAGGCCTCTCGGATAGCAGTTTCCTGATCACCCACCGCTACTCTTTTTGCAACACGGATTCCAATACTATTCAGTTGTTGTGCAATGAACGCACTATTGGTATCAATGGTTTGTCCAATGAGAAGTTCGTCTCCAATGGTGATGATGGATGCAATAATTTCCTTCACGGGTACTAATTGTATAGCTGCAAAATTACCGGTATGCAAGCAAACAGCAGAAATGCCCAAAGCACTACTAGTCCAATTTTTTTGGTAACGGGTAAATCCTGAATCAGGGACCGTTTTAAAAAATGTTCGATCGTGTATTGTATAGCCGCTTCTTTTTCGTGATATTGATCCCTGTTTTTACTGACTGAACGGAAGGAGGGATGAACGTCAATCAATACATCCCGCAACTCCCAATAGAAATTATCAGGAAGTTCGGCATAGTCAAAATCATTGTCTATCCCTTTTTCTTCAATTTTTGCTTCAATTTCATCATACATTTTATTACGACGCTGTCGCCAACCTACCCAAATGGGTATGATCAGTAGAAAATAATAGGAAAAATAGATTGCCAATCCAGTCATGAATAAGCAGGAAAGAAAGATAAACGCATTGCTGAATTTACCCTCTTCTCCCAGATAAACGCGGTTGAATAATTGTCCTCCATCCAAGGGGTAGACTGGTAATAGATTTAGACCATTCAGTAAAACCATCAGCCACCCAATTTGCGCAATGCTGATTGAATGGCTGGTAAGAAAAGGCATAGTGCTTCCCCATTGAAACAATACCCAACCAAGTATAAATCCGGGTAAAGGGCCCGCCAATATAATTACAGCCGATTGAGATTCGGATAAGTTGCGTTTTGAACCAGCCACCATAGCGCCAAGGAAGGGTATAAAAAAAATTGCGGTATCCTGGTAACCATAGTAGCGCATAGCCAGCCAATGGCCAACTTCATGTAAAAATAAAATACCGACCAGTGTCAAAAGAAATATTGGATCAGGAATCATCCAATAGCCTGCAAAAAGGTAGAGCAGGAGGCTTGCTATTATGGAACTGGGATTATTTTTTTTAGGAGTGCTTGCGGGAAATTTTGGGAGCATCAGAAAATGATCCATTCGTATCAATTTCCTAACATGCGGTCCATACTCACTTTGCCTGGTCCTGCTATAAGAAGTACAAGATAACCGGCTAGATAAAGTGTTGCCTGTTCGGCTTCACCCCAAAAATCACTGTTATGGACCATGAAAACCGCTACGCCCATGGTAATCACAAGTGGAATAACCACTAACCGGGTCATTAATCCTGCTACCAGTAATACCGCACAAAAGAACTCTGCGAAAATTACCAAGGAGAGTGAAATAGTTGTGCCCAAGTGCAAAGGGTCCGGGAAATCCTTTACCACTGATGCAAATTTGGTGAGTTTGCTAAATCCGTGGGGGATCATTAAAATTCCCAATGCGAGGCGTAACAGCAGCAGGGAAAAAGCAATACTGTTTTCCGTGTAGCGTGTGCTGAAAAGTTTTTTCATAACCAGCTGTTTTCACGGCTAACTTAGTGATTTTTTGTTAAAGGCCTCCTAATAGATTACTTATCCACATCTGTTTGCAATGATTCCTTGGCATCCGCGAAAATAAAACTCAAATTCGCCCGTTAATTGACCTTGTTATGCGGCCACACTTGCTTATTGGGTTCATCCTTATCAACTTTCTACATGCTAGCGCCCAACGCAGTTTGCTTTCCCTGGAGGAGGAGACTCCTGCCGTGTGGGCTGTTCGATTTTTTCAGGAGGGTCGTACTGACCTATCTTGTTCACAATTTTTCGATGCTAATCGGGTAAAAGACCTTGATGAAACAAATAAAATAGGTGGTCCGGCTTCACGTTTTTATTCATTGGCTTGTCGGTTACAGAAAAAACAAGCTGCTGCCGAACAAGAGGCCATTCGTTTTTTAAAGGAAACCAATATTCCTGTATGGCTTGATCGGATGCATCTTGAATTAGCCAACTATTATTTTGAAGCGAAAAGTTGGCAGGACGCGTTGGATCATTTTCGCGCAGCAGGAATTTCGCATTTAACTAACCAGGAAATTGCGGCTAGTCAGTTTGGTCAAGCGTATGCTCTTTTTTCTTTAAAACGTTATGAAGAGGCCGTTCCGCTTTTTAATAGTATTCGCCAGCTCACTACTAGTCCATTTCAGTCCGCAGCACAGTATTATTGTGGGCTACTTTACCTGAGTGAGGCAAAGTGGGACCTTGCAATGGATTGCTTTAAGCAGGTAGAGTCGCATCCTTTATATAAACGACTCGCAATTTTTCATTTAGGCCAGCTACTGGTTAAAAAGGGGGATTTGTCAGTCGCTACTACTTATCTTGAAAAAAATAGTATTCTCTATACGGATACATTGTATCCAGCTATTCCTTTTAAACAATTACTGGGACACTCTTATTTTGTTCAACAGGATTACAAAAAGGCTTTGCCATTTCTTTCCGCTTATAGGGGTTCTGTAAAAGCCTTGGATAGGGCTGATCAATATGAATTAGCATATGCTCAATTGCGGGAAGATCAATTTGAAGCAGCCATTACTGGGTTTGTTAATTTAATTGGGGGTAATGATTCAATTGCAAACTATGCAATGTTTCAATTGGGAGAGTCGCGATTGCGTAATGGAGACCGCGCCGGAGCGCAAAGTGCTTTTCTTTATTCATCGCTAAACAACAAACATTCCCTTTTTAAGAGCCTTTCGCAATTTTTATATGGCAAGTTGAGCTATGAGTTAGGTCACTTCAATGAAGCATCAAGAGTTTTTGAACTTTATAGTAAAGAGAATCTGAACTCTCCTTACTTGGAGGAGTCGCGAGAATTATTATTTTCTTCCTTAGCGTCTAGCGCTAATTTCAAAAGGGCCATGGAAGTATTAGAGCAAGTGAAGCAGCCCACTGCATTGGTAATTCGGTCGCTGCCCATTGTACGCTATGGAAGAGCTGTGGAATTAATTTACGATGGAGATCTTGGGCAGGCGCGACAATTATTGCAACAAGCTTTGAAAGAAGAACCTAGTGCTACTATTCTGCCCGCCATACATTTTTGGTTAGGAGAAGTTTGTTTTAGGCAACAAGATTTTGATGATGCTGTTCTGCATTACAGCAAATATTTAAGTTTAGGTGCGCCTGTGACAGGAGAAGCGTCTCGCATTCATGCATACTACAATTTGGGGTACTCCTATTACCAAATTGAACAATATAAACTAGCTCTTTCTAATTTTGAGAAGGTGAGTTATGGCCCCGTTGTTGGGAATACTTCGCTTGAACAGGATGCCCGGTTGCGTATAGCTGATTGCCAGTTTATGTTAAAGCAATATAAGGCAGCTCGAAGCGGTTATCAACGCGTAGTAGATTTAGACCTGCTTGCTACTCCCTATGCACTCTTTCAAATTGCCTCAATTGCAGGAGTGACAAACAGTAGTGAAAAGATTAGCCTACTCAAACAGCTATTGGAGAAGTATCCGGCTAGTGAATATGTGGATGATGCAAATATGGAATTAGCTGATACCTACATGGCGGAGGAACGTTTTAGGGAGGCCATACCTGTGTTGGATTTGCTTAAGCAGCATGCGCCAAGTGCTTTACAGCCTGTAGCCTTTTTAAAGCTGGGGGTAATCTATTACAATCTCAATGAGAATGAAAAGGCTTTACAAAGTTTTCAGCAGCTAATTGAGAAATACCCGTCTTCTACGGAGGCAACTGATGCACTAGAGGATCTCAAGTCCGTCTATGTGGAGTTGGGTCGCACTTCGGAGTATACCAGTTATTTGAAACAACAGGGCTTTGCAGTTTCTGTTCAACTTGAGGACTCGCTGCAATACATTGCTGCCGAACAGCTTTACGAAGAGAAGAATTTCGAAAAAGCGATTCCTGCTTTCAAACAATATCTTAATCAGCATCCAAAGGGAGGATATTGGCTGGATGCTACTTTTTCATTAGGAGTCTGTTATCAACAGCAACAATCCTGGGTTGATGCCTTGAATCAGTTTGAACAAGTATTGCGTAATGAGGGTGGACGTTACTTTAAAGAAGCGGCTATGTCCGCGGCCCGTATTAGTTTTTTTGAATTGAAGAATTATGCTGCTGCTTCAGATCATTACCTTAGGCTTTTAACTGTTGGACCCACACAGGCTGACCGACTTGAAGCGTACAGAGGGCTGTTGCGCGCTTATTATCAGCAAAAAAAATGGAAGAATGCTAGTCAATTCGGAGATTCATTGTTGCTATTAAAAGAAAAGACCACAGACGATCAAGCATTACAAGCGCTTGCAACGGCTAAAATGCAGATAGAAGAGGGTAGAGAGGAGGCGGTTTTGCAAAATCTGCAACGTGTAATTCAGTATAATAAAGCAGGACTTGCCGCTGAAGCTCGTTATGAAGTAGCAGCTTACTACGTTCGTCAACTTCAATGGAAAATGGCTGAGAAATTTGCTTTTGAAACAATTAATCGTTCAGGAAGTTATGTGTATTGGGTTACGAGGGCTTACTTGCTTTTAGGGGATATTTATTTTGCACAAAATGATCTTTTCAACGCAAAGGCTACGTATCAAAGTGTGGTAGAAAATGCTTCTGATTCCACTTTACAAAAAGAGGCGCAGGATAAGTTAATGCGTTTTGAGAATAATAAATCTGGCAACTAACCATGCAACTATTCCATTTGGAACTCTGGACTGTACTTAAAAGACATTTTCTATGTCTAGCACTCCTTTTGCTTGTGTTCTGTAAGAAGAGTTTTGCACAACCTGAAACCGGAGTCAAGAGTATCGATATCATATCTTCTTACAAGCCAAATGTTCGAAAATTTACAAAGTTTCAATTTCTCCCCAACTTGCCTAACCCTGATACAAGTAGAATTTTGCTTCGTTACTCGATACCAACCCAGGGCTGGCAATCAGATTTTGTTTTACAACCTGTCTTGCCACTGGCTTACCAAAAAGATTCCATTGTTTCTTACTCCTCAGTTTATATAAAGGCTGGGTTTGGAAACTTTAGCACACCCTATCTACGTGCTCACCTAAGTAGATCTAAATCTCGTTCTGATGCCTATGCGTTTACCGTTTTCCATCAATCAGCGCGCGGCAGAGAAATTTTTCAACGGTTTGGTCAAACTTCGTTGATGGCAAGTGGAACCAAAAAACTATCGGGTAGTCCTAATGTTCTGAATGGTAAAATTGATTTCAATCGAGATGTAGTATATCGCTATGGAGTACCTGCGGGGGTCTCCTCTCCATTATTTGATTCAGTAAAACGGGTATTTACAAAAGCTGGGGCTAGTATTGGTATTAACCGTACAACGCTTACCGAATTTGGTATTCATTATCAAGGGAATCTTTTATTTAATACATTTTTTGATCAACAGGGAGGGCGTGAAATGGCAGTAGAGGTTCGTCTGCCTATTCAAAAATTCATTGAGGAAAACTGGTCGGTTGGGATTGACTTAAATGCGCAGTCAATCCAGCTAACTAAAGCATCTATGACATTTCGGAATAGTGCCGTAGGGTTATTTCTAGGATTAAAACACGCTAGTGGCCGACTTAATTTTACAGCTGGTATGAATCCTGTTTGGGATCGTAGTGGTGGCCAAATTCTTCCTCAAGTATCTGTTTCCTATCAGCTAGATAGTAATCGACTTATGTTGACCGGTGGCTGGGAAGGGAAATTCATCGTAAACTCATACCAGCGATTTTTTAGCTTAAATAACTGGCTAAATTCTCCCACGCAGCTTTTTAATACAACATCCCGGGAAGCCTATATTGGCTTAAAGGGCTCGCTTTCCCCTTATTTTAGTTATGCCATTCAAGGATCCAGTTTCATTCATCAAAGCATGCCACTATTTGTCAATGACACGTTTCAATCGACAACCAAAAACTCTTTCTATGTAGTATATGAGCCAAGATTAGTACAGCTCCAACTAAAGGGTGAAGTAAACTACCATATTGGGCAGCGGGTTCATCTCTTCTCGGCCCTTCAGTTTAATAATTATGGAGGATTGACGCAGCAAAAAATGGCATGGGGCTTAATTCCCCTTGAATGGAGGTTGGGGAGTAAAGTATCAATAGGAGAGAATTTATTCTGGCAAACAGATTTGTTAGTATGGCGTGGGGCTCCCTTTATGCAGGTTGACGGGAAAGCTGATCGATTGAAGGGGGCTGCAGATCTAACCACGCAGCTCGAATTCAAATTTGCAAAATCATGGCAGGCTTGGACAAGGTTTGGGAACTTATTTAACCAGACCTATCAACGCTGGGCCCAATATCCAGTTTATGGATTAAATTTTATGGCAGGTGTCGTATTTTCGCCTGGGCCAAAAAGAAAATCTTGATCCCCGTATTCCGAGAATATCTAGCACTCAACGATCAACTTCCACTCGAAGGTGTTGGTTACATTCGTGTTCGTAGAATTTCAGCACAATTAGATATAGCGGCCCGCGTTATTACATCTCCTTATCAAGAGTTTTGTTTTGATGACTCAAGTGATGTGGATGCTAACAATTTTTTAAGTTGGTTGTCCTCTCGAGACAATTTGCCCTTGGCAATTGTTCGGCAACAGTATTTAACGGTACTCAATCATCTTGTGGCAAGCCGTCCAACCGGTGAACTATTAGCTTGGAAAGGCATTGGCAATTGGGAGCGTAATGCAAGTAACACTCTTCAATTTACTCCAGAGCGTGATTCGTTCGCAGATCCATGTTCCGTGAAAGCAGAGAAGGTAATTCGTGAAAACGTTTCTCACGTTGTCCAGGTAGGAGAGACTGCTATTGACTCCATTACCATGGCAAATAAATTAAGTCAGAAAAAAAGTAAATCTTTACTAAAACACTGGTTGTTGGGTCCATTATTTTTTTTGATGGTTATTGCTTTGATCGTTTGGGTATTGCTAGTTGGCAGCGTTACGCCAGCTATGTTTTCTAACCCTGCAAAAGTTGTCCCAACTAATGCTACTCCCACCTACGGAAATTGATACCGACGTCTCAAATAACAA
>SXWI01000076.1 GCA_005791465.1 Bacteroidota bacterium
ATAATTTGCCATCTGATACAAAATATCAGCCCAATGCATATTCCTTACGAGCTTTTTATAAACTCTCTAAGTAATTAATACTTTATTAAAGCCCTCGGAAATCCGGGGGCTTTTTTTTGGCTCTTTTTGGCAGTTTAACTAAGAATTTAATTAACGAAAAAGCCCTCAACACTTTTTGCTGAGGGCTTTGTGACCCCGTCAGGATTCAAACCTGAAACCTTTTGATCCGTAGTCAAATGCTCTATTCAGTTGAGCTACGGGGCCATCGAATTTCGGCTAGTTAAAGCTCGAAAGGGGGGCAAATATAAGACAAAAATTAATAAGGGTAACGCACAAAAGCCTCCACAGCAGCATAGTGTGTGAGTCCTAGGTCTGCAAACAAGGAAGCTGTATGCGCATTTCTTTCCTCAGCTCTTTGCCAAAATTCTCTAGAATCGGCGCCTTGGAAGGGGACCATATCTTTTTGTGATTGGTGGATAAAAATTCCAAATCGCTTTTTCATTACCTGGTCTGGGCTCATGGGTACCGCCATTTCAATATCTTCCATGTTCCACTCCTGCCAGGCGCCTTTATAAAGCCAGAGCCAACAATCTTCTATCCAGGGTTCATGTAAGCTTTTGAGTCGTTTTAAGGCCTCTAAAACAATTGTAAAACAGACTTTATGAGTACCGTGCGGATCAGCAAAATCACCCGCGCAATAGACCTGATGTGGTTTTATGGCTCGTAGTAAATCCATGGTTTGTTTAACATCTTTTTCTCCTGCTGGTTTTTTCTGAATAGTTCCCGTCTCATAGAAGGGCAATTGTTGAAAATGGACGTTATTTTCATGAATCCCTACATATCTACAAGTTGCTTTTGCTTCACCTTGTCTGATCAGGGCCTTAATTTTTCTGATTGAGGGAGTGTCTGTCTGATTCGATTTCTTTCGGGATAAAAATTTTCTAGCCTCTTTTACAAAATCTAACGATTTACGCGTGGGGCTTCCTAATACTGTTTCAAATCCAATTGCAAAATCTAGATAGCGAGTTACAAATTCGTCCGTTACTGCAATGTTGCCACTAGTTTGGTAGGCTACATGCACCTCATTGCCTTGGTCATGGAGTCGTTGAAAAGTACCTCCCATGCTGATTATATCATCATCAGGGTGGGGGGAAAAGATTACTACCTTCTTAGGCCAAGGAGCTGATCTTTCCGGATGTGCGGGGATATGAGCGTTTGGTTTTCCGGCTGGCCATCCAGTAAGTGTATCCCGTAGCATGTAATAGACTTGCAAATTAATTTCATAGGCATCTCCTTTTTCAACTAGTAGATCGCCTAATCCAAATTCGTTATAGTCGCTATTGGTAAGACTAAGTACAGGTTTTTTAAGTTCTAACGCCATGTTCACCACGGCCTTTTTTATGAGTCGAGGCGTCCATTCACATTCACCACTGAGCCAGGGAGATTTAAATCTAGTTAACTCGGTAGCGGCATCCTGGTCTATCACAAATTGAACGTCATCATGCATTTGCAGCAATGAAGCAGGTAAAGACTCAGTCATTTCTTCCTCTACCGCTTTCTTGATCACCAGAGCTTTGCTAGTTCCCCAAGCCATCAAAATAATTTTCTTTGACTGCAAAATGCTATAGATGCCCATAGTAAGAGCAAGTCTAGGTACTTCAGCGATATTGGCAAATTCGTAGGCATTAGCCAGACGAGTAGAATTATCTAAATTAATCAACCTGGTTTTTGAGTGAAGACCGGAGCCGGGTTCATTGAAACCAACATGACCATTGTTTCCAATGCCAAGTATTTGTAAGTCTATGCCACCTGCAACTTCAATTTTTTTCTCATACTCCCTGCAATGCTCTTTGATTTTTTCTTTTTCAATTTCCCCGTTTGGGATATTAATATTTTTAGGATTAATATCAATGTGGTCAAAAAGTTGTTGGTGCATGAAGCGGTAATAGCTTTGCAGGGCTTGTCGCTCTATCGGGTAGTATTCGTCCAAGTTAAAAGTCACAACATTCTTGAAGCTTAATCCTTCCTCTTTATGAAGTCTAACTAACTCAGCATAAAGTGATTTTGGAGTAGAGCCTGTTGCGAGACCCAGTACAACTTTTTCTTTTTTCTTTTGCTTAGCACGGATGAGATTTGCTATTTGTTTTGCTACCCAAACTGAACCCATTGCAGCATTTTCTACAACTTTAGTTGGTATTCTTTCAAAGCTGTCTGCAAAATTGGGGATGGTTGGATATTCTGGCATAGCGGCTGTTTACTTACAAAAATAATTTATTAAGTTCTAAGAAGACATTTGTTTTTCTAATTAATTACATAATATGCTGATAATTAATCAATTTGAATTTCGTCAACAAATAGCCAAGCTTTATTACCCTCACCAGGATATCCAGCCTTAATTGGCCCATTATTTTTAACTATCACTTTAATAAACCTTGATTTTGAACTGATAATGAGCGGTATAGACCCTAAGCTGCTTTCTTTTTCATCGAATATTAGCTTCTCTGAGCTTCCAATTAATTTGAAATCGGTTCCGTTTGAAGAAACAAAAATTTGCATTTCTAAGGGCTTATGAATCCAGCTGCTTGGTTGATGTAGAAAATAGATTTTTACTGTTTTAACAGTTGTTGATTTACCAAGATCAATGGTTGCGTCTAAGTCTCCTCCGTCAAAACCCAGATAGTTTCTAAAATGTACGTTATTGCCAGGTTGGCTTCTGATTCCATTGACGAGGGTAAAGCTGCCATCGCCTGGATAACTTTTGGAGGGATTGCTTTTTAGAACAATATCCTTGCCTGTTGCTTTGTTGACTTCAAACTCTTGAGCATAGGTGCTTCTTGCTTCTCTGTTTTTATCAATAAATCGAGCTTGATAGAAAGCCGATGATTGAATCTTTACCGGCCTTTCATAGGTACCCTTATTTGGAGAAACCCATTCTAATTTTCCTTCCGGTGATTTGCTACTCAATGAAAGCTCAATTCCGTCTTTATCTAGACTTGGACTGAGCTTGCTGGCTATTTCATAGTATGCCATACTAGGTTTAAGCCCCCACTGTGTGTATCGCTGTATTAATGGCCCGATATTCTTTTCAAAAGCTGCCCAATTTTTTTTGTCTTGGGGAGTCCATAGCAATTCACTCAAAGCAGCGATACGAGGAAATATCATGTATACAATTTTCTCTTCGTTTTTCATATACTCTGTCCATACGTTAGCTTGAGCACCTAAGACAAACTGTGCATTGGAAGCTGGAATTTCTTTTGGAAGAGGGTTATAGGCATAAACCTTTTCGATTGGGTTGTAACCGCCAATAGTTACAGAATCCTCGGCTATTGCTTGCGTGTGGTCAAAATAAACAGGGTTTCCAGGTGTCATGATAACAGCATGCCCTTGTTTGGCAGCCTCAATTCCACCCGCCTCACCACGCCAGCTCATGACTACCGCATTGGGAGCCAGTCCACCTTCTAAGATTTCATCCCAGCCAATTAAAGTTTTGCCTTTGCTGTTAAGATATTTCTCGATGCGCTGAATAAAATAGCTCTGTAATTCGTGTTCATCTTTCAGGCCCAACTCTTTGATTTTTTGTTGGCAGAGTGGACACTCTTTCCAATGTGTTTTTGGGCACTCATCACCTCCAATATGAAAATAGGTGGAAGGAAATAATGGAATCAGTTCATCAATGATATTTTGCAAAAATTCAAAAGTCGTTTCTTTTCCAGCACAGAATACATCATCAAATACACCCCATGTTTCTTGCACTAATTTGATGCTACCTTTTTTTTGCGATTCCAGGGATTGCTGAGAAATCATGTTTGCTGGTATGAATGTTGGTTTGTTGGGGAAACAGCTTAAGAATGGATAAGCAGCAATGGCAGCACTACTGTGCCCCGGCATCTCGATTTCTGGAATTACTTCTACAAATCGTTCTTGTGCATACGCTACAACCTCCTTGATTTCAGATTGAGTATAAAAACCGCCATATCGAATATTGTCATTTCCCTTACCCGGATATCGGCCAATAATTGTTCCATTTCTCCATCCTCCCACTGCGGTGAGTGCTGGATATTTTTTTATCTCAACTCTCCATCCTTGATCTTCTGTAAGGTGCCAGTGGAATTTGTTGAGTTTATGGAAGGAGAGCCAGTCAATATATTTTTTGATGAAACTTACCGGGAAAAAATGTCTACCCACATCCAAGTGCATTCCTCGGTATTGAAAACGAGGAAAATCTTCAATTTTTAGGAATGGGATTACTGGTTGATTGCTATTGTTACTTGTGATTAATTGAAGAATTGTTCTGGTTGCATGATGTAAGGCTTCTGCGCTGGTCACTGTAATCTTAAATCCATCCTTGGTAATATCTAGTTCATAAGAAGGAGTCGTGCTGCTTTTCCCTTTTTTGTAATTGACTTCAATCGTACCTTCTTGTTTGGTTGTTGTTGCGGTCAGTTGAATTGCATGCATTGATTGTAACTCCTGCGAAAATAGTCGGAGGGTATTGGCAAATTGAGCATTTTCGCTAGCCAAAAAATAATTCCAATTGCTAGGTACAATAAAAGTTCCCTCCCGTTGTATTATATAAGCGGGAGCTGGTACCAATAATTGTTGTGAATTACCCAACAGGGGGAGTAGCAAGAATAGCAACCAGTAACGCATGTTTATGATTTATGCGTCTAAAGTACCAATTAGTCTAATACGCCGAACTTTCCATTATTAAAGTCCTCTACTGCTTGTTCTATTTCTTCCCAGCTATTCATTAAAAAGGGTCCATAGGTAACGATTGGTTCATCCAAAGGTTGCCCCGAAAGTACAAGAAGGGTGGCGCTAGTTGAAGCTTTAATTGAAATTGTGGAACCTGCATTTTGGAATAAGGCAAAATGATCGGAAGGGACTGATTGATCCTGGATAGTTACTGATCCTTTAATAGCAAGCAATCCCGTGTTGAAATTTTCTGGCAACTCCAGGATAAATTCAGCTTGAGATTCTAGATGAAGATTAAAAACATGAAGTGGGCTAAATGTGCTAGCAGGTCCTTTTACATCCTTGTAGTTTCCTGCAATTACTTCAAGAAGTCCTCCCTCAAAAGTCAATCGCCCCATCATTTCTTTTTTTATCTCTTGGTACTGGGGGGCAGACATTTTATATTGGGCGGGTAGATTCACCCATAATTGCACCATCTGAAAAGTCCCTCCTTTTTTGGAAAAATCCTTTTCATGATATTCTTTGTGTAGCACACCGGAGGCAGCGGTCATCCATTGCACATCACCTTCCCCGATAACGCCATGGTTACCGGCACTGTCGTGATGAGCAACTTTTCCTTGATAGGCAATTGTAACAGTTTCAAAGCCCCGATGTGGGTGAACATCCACACCGCGTTGTTTTTCACTAGGTGGAAAATTGTAGGGTGAGGCATAGTCCAACATGAAAAATGGACTCATGCGTTGTTTGTTTTGGATACCAGACGATGGAAAGAAATTATGTACTCTAAATCCATCCCCAACCATATGGGGTGGAGGAGGAGGAATGATGCGTTCTAGTTTTTTTAGCATGATGCAAAGTTAACTTTCAGTGTTTAAACATTAAAATATTTTATCCTATCTTGACA
>SXWI01000077.1 GCA_005791465.1 Bacteroidota bacterium
ATTCAACGCACGTTAGCGGGAAGCGACAAAAAATTAACCTTGGAACTCGGTGGAAAAGGTGCCAATATCATCTTTGAAGATGCCCCCATTGACCAAGCGGTTGAAGGCGTGATCAACGGTATATTTTTTAATCAAGGACATGTATGTTGTGCCGGGTCGCGATTGTACGTTCAAGAATCCATTGCAAAAATCTTTATCAAAAAATTAAAAGATCGGATTGACACATTACTGGTTGGCGATCCGATGGATAAGAATACAGACATTGGTGCCATCAATTCCGCTCAACAGCTTAAGACCATTCAACAGTATATTAAAATTGGTAAATCCGAAGGTGCTAATTTTTTTGAAAGCAATTGTGCACTTCCTAAAAAAGGGTATTTCTGTAAACCCACTTTATTCACCAATGTAGCCCAAAGCAATAGAATTGCACAAGAAGAAATCTTTGGCCCAGTACTTTGCATTTTGACCTTCCGTACAGACGATGAGGTGATTGAAAAAGCAAACAACTCACCCTATGGTTTAAGCGCAGGAGTTTGGACTGATAAAGGCGCCCGCATTTTTAACATTTCAAAACGGTTGCGAGCCGGAGTGATATGGGCCAACACCTACAATTTATTTGACCCCACTTCTCCCTTTGGAGGATATAAAGAAAGTGGCTTTGGCCGTGAAGGAGGATTGCAAGGATTACAACCTTATGTTCAACTTAGTTAAACACTAGAAAATGACGCAGAACAAAAGACTAGAGATTTGGAAAACCTACAAAATTTATATTGGAGGTCAATTTCCGCGTACGGAGTCAGGACGCAGTTACGCTGTTAAAAATGCCGGTGGAAAAACTATTGCTAATGTCTGCCAATCATCCCGCAAAGACGTCAGAGATGCAGTGAGCGCTGCCCGCGCAGCCTGGAGTGGGTGGAGTAATAGAAGTGGATTTAATCGAGGACAAATTCTATACAGAATTGCAGAAATGCTGGAAGGGAGAAAAAAACAGCTAAAGGACGAACTGATTGCTCAAGGCTTTACCGCGGCATTAGCCACGCGTGAAATCAATCTGTCAATTGATCGGCTCATCTATTATGCCGGATGGTGTGATAAATATCAATCACTTTTTAGTTCAGTCAATCCAGTAGCCACAGCACATTATAACTTTTCAGTCCCTGAGCCGATGGGTGTAGTGGGTCTTTTGGCCCCTGCTAATGCACCACTGCTGGGTATAGTTTCCTTGATGGCCCCTTGTATTGCTGGAGGGAATACCTGTTTGATACTTGCCGATCAGGAACAACCGCTTGCTGCAGTTAGTTTTGCAGAAGTGCTTAATAGCGCTGACGTGCCAGGTGGCGTTGTAAATATTTTAACAGGCTTTCAACTAGAACTAACTGACTGGATTAGCGCACATATGGACGTGAATGCTATGGTTTGTTTTGAACAAGGGAAACTAGATTGGAAAAAAATGCAAGAAAACGGAGCAAGTAATGTAAAACGCATGTTTCGTTGGAAAACCAATGAACTTTTCACTGCTGGGGGACAATCTCCATACCTTATTACGGATTTACAAGAAATTAAAACTACCTGGCATCCCATACAAACAATTGCTGGTAGCGGGAACGCCTACTAAAGCAGCTATCTTTACAATATGTTTCGCTTCTTAGCTCTCATGAGTTTTTGGTTACTGCAAGTCATTCCTTCCAAAGCAGCAGCGCAAGACAGCCTTTTCATTTCAAAAAATGACTCTTCGTATGTATCCATTATCAAGGATAATCGTGTTGATGGACTGATCAAAAGACAAATTCAGGTCAACGAGGAAACCAGTCGAAATGCAAGAAGACAGGATAAAGGTTTTCGACTTTTGGTCATTAGTACCACCCTACGGGATGAGGCATTAGCCGCTAAAACAAAAGTGTACTCCTATTTTCCAGAACTCAAAGCTTATCTTTTTCATCAGTCACCCTATTACAAAGTAAAAGCCGGAAATTTTAAAGACCGAAAAGACGCTGAACTCTACCAGCGAAGACTTGAGCTGCTGTTTCCAAAAGGAGTTTTTATCATCAACGATCTAATCGAAGTAAAACTAAAACTGCCGGGTGAGGAAGATGTCATAGAACAAGACTGACAGTTCTAGCAAGGAAGAACTTATTTTTGTGATATGCAAGCAAGGATTCAGCAATTAGCCAAAACGTATTTACCGGATCTGATTAATTGGCGACGTCATCTACATCAACACCCCGAGCTGAGCTACCAGGAATTTGAAACAGCCAAGTTTGTTCAGGATAAACTAACCGAATGGAAAATTCCATTTCAAGTAATGGCAGGAACCGGTGTGATTGGATTGATAAAAGGCAATAATCCTGATAAAAAAACAATTGCACTACGTGCTGACCTCGATGCACTCCCAATTCAGGAAGAAAACAATATCTCATTTCGTTCTTGCAAGCCAGGTATTATGCATGCTTGCGGACACGATGTACATACCGCCTGTTTACTAGGGGCTGCAAGAATTTTACAAGAAACAAAAGAAGAATGGGAAGGCACTGTGAAATTGATCTTCCAACCAGGCGAGGAAAAAAATCCCGGAGGTGCTTCGCTGCTTATCAAAGAAGGAGTGCTGGAAAACCCTCGCCCCGATGGCATTTTTGCATTACATGTTCATACTACACTCGAAACTGGAAAAGTTAGTTTTCGCGCTGGAAAAGTAATGGCCAGTGCAGACGAAATTTATATTACGGTCCATGGTAAAGGTGGACATGCTGCTTCACCACATGCAGCAATTGACCCGATTCTAATCAGCGCACAACTGATTACATCCTTGCAACAATTGATAAGCCGCAGAAATGATCCCTTTAATCCGAGTGTGCTTTCTATCACTTCGATACAAGGCGGTAATACCACCAATGTAATACCGGATCAGGTTAAGTTGATGGGAACATTCAGAGCACTGAATGAAAAATGGCGATTTGAGGCGCATCAGCTGATTAGAAATACTACTGAGCAACTGGTTCAATCAATGGGCGGTAAGGCGGAACTTAATATTGACGTAGGATATCCCTGTGTAGTCAACGAAATAAACTTAACTACCCAGGCACAACAACAAGCTTGCGCTTTTATGGGTGACGCACAAGTTTCAGAAACAGAAGTTAGAATGGGAGCTGAGGATTTTGGATTTTATGCGCAAGAAATACCCGCTTGCTTTTTTAGATTAGGAACGCGTAATACAGAAAAGGGAATTACACATGGCGTACACACTTCAAAATTTGATGTAGATGAATCTGCCATGGAACATGGAGCAGGGCTTCTTGCCTGGCTTGCAGTATCAGTGAATCCTGCCACCTGATGTAGCTACATCTCCAATGAACTTGGGCTGTTATTTTGCCCTACCTTTACAAATCGATTCAGTGAAAACTGAGTTTAAAAAACTAATACCAACAAATGGCTAGTGATTTACGCAAGCAACAGGCCTTAGAGTATCATGCAAAGGGAAGGCCTGGAAAAATTGAAGTAGTTCCTACGAAAGAAGCAAAAACGCAACGAGACCTATCGCTGGCTTATTCCCCCGGTGTAGCTTCTCCCTGTTTGGAAATTGCAGCAAACCCCGATGATGTATACAAATACACTGCCAAAGGAAATTTGGTGGCAGTGATCAGCAATGGTACTGCTGTCTTAGGACTGGGCGATATTGGACCAGAAGCAGGCAAACCCGTGATGGAGGGAAAAGGCGTGTTGTTTAAAATATTTGCAGATATCGATGTATTTGATATAGAAATCAACGAAAAAGATCCTGAAAAATTTGTAGGCATTGTTAAAGCACTGGAGCCCACATTTGGTGGTATCAATTTGGAGGACATCAAAGCTCCCGAGTGTTTTTATATCGAGAAACGATTGAAGGAGGAAATGCGGATTCCTGTAATGCACGATGATCAGCATGGTACAGCCATCATCAGTGGCGCCGCTTTGCTCAATGCCTGCGAATTACAGAAAAAGAAAATTGACAAATTAAAATTTGTGGTGAGTGGAGCCGGAGCCGCAGCCGTTGCGTGTATGAAGCTATATGTGGCGCTGGGAGCTAGAAGAGAAAATTTTTGGGTATATGATTCAAAAGGGCTGGTTCATGAAAGCCGAAACGACTTGGACGAGTTAAAAAAAGAATTTCTTGCCAAAGGAAAAAACCACTCACTCAAAGAAGCATTAAAGGATGCAGATGTGTTTATTGGTCTCAGCAAGGGTGGTTTGCTCAATAAAGAGATGATCAAGAGCATGGCTAAGAATCCCATTGTTTTTGCTATGGCTAACCCTGATCCGGAAATTAGTTGGGAGGATGCCACAGAAACTCGCAAGGACATCATTATGGCCACAGGCCGAAGTGATTACCCCAATCAGGTAAATAATGTTTTAGGTTTCCCATATATATTTAGAGGGGCATTGGACGTCAGAGCCAGTACTATCAATGAGGCCATGAAACTGGCAGCTGTAAAAGCACTTGCAGAGCTCACTAAATCTCCGGTGCCTGATATTGTAAATATGGCCTATAACGAATCGAACATCAGTTTTGGTCCTACCTATATAATTCCAAAACCATTAGATCCTCGATTACTGGCGTCTGTGGCTCCTGCTGTGGCAAAAGCAGCCATGGAAAGTGGTGTTGCCAAAGCACCGATTCAGGATTGGGATCGTTACAAACAGGAACTAAACAAAAGACTCGGACTGGATAACCAGGTGATGCGCGCCATTGGAAGTAAGGCTAGAAAAAATCCAAAACGAATTGTATTCGCGGAAGCCGATAATCCCAAAGTATTGAAAGCAGCGCAAATTGTATTTGATGAAGGCATTGGCTTCCCTATCCTTTTAGGAAATGAGGAAAAAATTAAAAAAATAGCAGAGGAAAATGCAGTTGACCTTGAAAGCCTCCCCATTTTTGATCCTCGTAGCGATGTTACCGAGGAAAAAAGAAATCAATATGGCGAACTTTTTCTCGGAAAGATGGGCCGTAAAGGTTTCAACGCCTATGAAGCTAAAAAGATCATGAAAGATCGCAATCACTATGGTTGTATGATGGTGGAATGTGGTGATGCCGATGCAATGATTTCGGGATTAACTAAAAATTACCCGGATACGATACGCCCTGCCATTGAAATCATTGGAATGGAGGAAGGGGTAAGTAAAATTGCAGGCATGTATATGATGCTTACAAAAAAAGGGCCCATCTTTCTAGCAGACACTACTGTTAATTTTAATCCAACCGCGGAAGAATTGGCAGAAATCACCCTATTAGCCGCCAAGGAGATTCGTCAATTCAATATTACACCTCGTATTGCCATGCTAAGCTATTCCAATTTCGGAAGCAGCAATTCTCCCGAGGCAAAACTGGTAGCCAAGGCAAGAAAAATCATTAAAGAAAAAGCCCCTGCACTAATTGTCGATGGAGAAATGCAAGCCAGCCTTGCCTTCAACAAGGAATTGATGCAAGAAAATTATCCTTTCAGTGAGTTAGCTGATCAAGATGTAAATACACTGATATTCCCCAACCTCTCTGCTGGTAATATTGCGTACAACCTTATGAAAGAATTAGGGACCGCAGATGCGGTGGGGCCCATTTTACTAGGATTAAAGAAGCCCGTACACATTTTACAATTAGGAAGCTCTATTCGCAGTATCGTGAATATGGCCGCAATTGCCATAGTGGATGCACAGCTGAAATCCAAAACCAATAACTCGGAGGAAATTGTCAAGAAATCTCGTTGGTGGAAACGATTTAAAAAATAACTGAATAATCACATGACATTACTTGCCGATATAGGTCGTTTTTTAATCATGTTGAAAGGCATGTTTAAAAAATTAGAAAATCGGCAAATGTATTGGAAGGAACTCATGCGGCAGTGTACAGAAATTGGATTTGGCTCGCTGGGGATTGTAACCATCATTTCCGTTTTTATTGGGGCTGTATCCACGATTCAAACTGCCTATCAACTAGTGAGTCCGCTCATTCCAATCTCCACCATTGCACAGATTGTAAGAGATACCGTAATTCTTGAGTTCGCCCCTACCCTAGTTTGTGTAGTATTAGCAGGTGTTGCTGGAAGTCGAATTGCCAGTGAGCTGGGTAATATGCGAGTAAGCGAACAAATTGATGCGTTGGAAATAATGGGTATTAACACCAAAACATACTTAATACTTCCCAAAATTGTAGCAGCCATGCTGATGATTCCGTTACTGGTTATCATAGCTATGGCATTGGGCATTTGGGGCGGTCGTTTAGCAGGAACAGCTGCCGGCATTATCTCTCCAAACTTGTTCGATAAAGGACTTATGTCAGACTTTCTACCATACAATGTGTTTTTTGCATTGACAAAATCCTATGTATTTTCTCTTATCCTATCAAGTATCCCTGCTTTTTACGGATATTATGTGCAAGGAGGTGCGTTAGAGATAGGTAAAGCAAGTACCAAAGCGGTTGTAGTAAGTTGTGTATTAATTCTTTTTGCAGATTATATTCTTTCGGCCCTTTTGCTTTAACAGCATGATTGAAGTAAAAAATATACAAAAAAAGTTCGACGATAAAGTGGTTATCGAAGAAGTAAGTGCTCGAATGGAAGCGGGTCGCTGCAACCTAATCATTGGTGCAAGTGGTAGTGGGAAGACCGTATTGATGAAGTGTATGGTTGGATTGTTGAACCCTGATCAGGGTTCAATTTTTTACAATGGAAATAATTTCACAACCATGGAGTCTGAGGCAAAAACCTTAATTCGCAAAGAGATTGGGATGCTATTTCAAGGTTCCGCCCTATTTGACTCACTGACGGTGGAGGAGAATATCATGTTTCCGCTGAACATGTTTACGCAGGATACTACCGGTGAAAAATTAAAAAGAGTAAATGCAGTATTGGAAAGAGTAAATCTGGCCGGTGTCAATAAAAAATATCCTGCCGAACTAAGTGGTGGTATGAAAAAGAGGGTAGCACTAGCTCGTGCAGTTGTTTTGAATCCAAAATATCTTTTTTGCGACGAACCCAATTCCGGTCTGGATCCCCAAACCTCACTGGTCATTGATAAACTAATTCGTGATTTGACATTGGAATACCAAATCACCACGGTCATCAATACCCATGACATGAATAGTGTGATGGAGATCGGAGACTATATTTTATACATGTATCAGGGAAAAAAAGAATGGGAAGGCACCAGAAAAGAAATCATATTCAGTAAAAACCAGCGCTTGAACGACTTCATCTTTGCATCTGAATTTCTAAGGGATGCCAAGGACATGAGAATGCTGGAAGAAACGGGTAAAATCCCCAATGAAAGGGACATGGATCAAATGACCCGACCCTGAGCACATTTCCCTACCTTTGCGGCAACTTTTAGACTGTTATTATGAGCATCTTGATTAATAAGAATTCTAAGATCCTGGTTCAGGGTTTTACGGGTACCGAAGGTACTTTTCATGCCACTCAAATGATTGAATATGGCACCCAGGTTGTGGGCGGAGTAACCCCAGGCAAAGGAGGCACTCTTCACCTCGATCGTCCAGTATTCAACTCAGTTGCCGATGGTGTCAAACAGACCGGAGCTAACGTGAGTATCATTTTTGTTCCGCCCGCATTTGCAGCAGATGCAATCATGGAGGCTGCTGAGGCTGGTATTGAGTTAGTGGTTTGTATTACGGAAGGCATTCCTATACAAGACATGGTGAAAGTAAAAAGCTACTTACAAGGAAAGAATACCAGACTGGTAGGACCCAATTGCCCCGGTGTGATCACTGCAGGTGAGTGCAAAGTAGGTATCATGCCAGGCTTTGTATTTATAAAAGGGAGAGTAGGTATTGTTTCCAAATCAGGAACACTTACCTATGAAGCTGCAGATCAGGTTGCAAAAGCTGGATTAGGAATTTCTACTGCTGTAGGTATTGGCGGGGATCCTATCATTGGTACCACAACCAAAGAAGCGGTTGAACTCTTTATGAATGATCCAGAAACGGATGCCATTGTGATGATTGGAGAAATCGGTGGGGGTATGGAAGCCGAAGCAGCCCGCTGGATCAAAGCGAACGGCAATAAAAAACCAGTCGTTGGATTTATTGCGGGTCAAACAGCTCCTCCCGGTAGAAGAATGGGACATGCTGGTGCTATTGTGGGCGGAGCTGAAGACACAGCTGCTGCAAAAATGCAAATCATGAGTGAATGCGGCATACATGTTGTAAGTAGTCCAGCAGATATTGGAATTAAAATGGCAAGTATCTTAAAAAAATAAATCAAACCCCGTGAGGGGTTTTTTTATCGATAGGAATCTCTATGAAAATATTGATCAGCCTTCTTCTTTTACTTCCTTTCGTTGCCCCGGCACAACAAAAAACAACAGGAATCAATCTATTGAGTATCCCGCCTTTTGTAAGACAAGGGGATCAGCCCTCATTAAGCTATCAACTCTTCAACACTTCAAAAAAAGATTGGACGGGAACGATTCATCTACAATTGATCGACACCCTACAAAAGAATCCTGTGGACGGCTGGTTTTTTAATCAACAAGGAAATCAATACTTCACCGTAGAACCCACCAAAAAAGAATGGATTGAATTCCCCATTCAGATTCCATTTGAATACAACAAACCAACAGCATGGCAACTATACGTAAAGACAGGTGAAGACACCATCCTAAGAACAGGTTTTTTACGGATCGAACCCTGGGAATATGCGGAGGAAACGGCCATTCCAGAAACCTCTCCAGAGTCCCCGATATTGAAGAAAAAAATCTCACGCCAATATTCTAAGAACGCCCAAACTCAACTGGAGTTGCTTGCGCAAAACGACAGGGTGTTAACCGGAGACACCTTATTAGTAGAAATTGAACTGACTGGAAGTACAAGCAATAAAATTATTCTGAGTGAGCAATGGCCCGCAGGTACCCAACCTAACATGGTCAGATCATTAAGTACGCATACAGGAGGAGGAAGAGTAATTCTGTTAACTGATAAGGAATTAAAATTGGAGTGGGTCAATACGAATCAATCTCCAATGCGAATTTCTTACCAATTGCTTGCAACTTATTCTGGCCTTTTTCAAATTCCACCGGCAACAGTCAGCAGCCCTGATCTACCACAGCAAAAAATACGTTCGTCATATTCGTCCCTAATTATTGAACAGAGAAAGCTCCCATGAAAACGGAAGTGTTGATTATTGGGCAGGGAATCAGTGGCACTTGGCTAAGCTATTATCTAGAAAAAAACAAGGTAGATCATTTTGTGATTGATCAGGCGGACTCCCAGTCTGCATCCCGACAAGCCGGAGGATTGATTAATCCCGTTACGGGGAGAAATAAAGTAAAAACATGGTTGGCTGACCAACTACTCCCCTTTTGCCAGACAGCCTATCAGCAAATCGGAGAATGCTTGCAAACGTCCGTGATTGACACAAAAAGCATCATAGAGTGTTTTACCAACTCCGAAGCAACAGCCTTATTTTCCAGAAGAGTTAATGAGAATCCGCAGTATTTAGAAATTCCTAGCGAGCCGCCCATTCAACTGGATCTTTTTCATAATTGCCAAGCGGTGGGGTTAATCAGGCCTGCTTATTTAGTCAGTGTGCAATTGCTTTTGTCAACATGGCGTGATCGGTTGCGTGCCCTGGGAAAAATTGGTGAATATAATTTTGACCCCCATGAGGTAGTAAAAACAGAATCAGGATATACCTACAAGGACATTCAATGTAAACGAATATTTTTTTGTGACGGAGCTCGCATACAAGAACGTAGCATATCACCCGCCATTCCACTAGCACCCACGAAGGGAGAAGCATTGATACTTAAAATTCCAGACCTTCCGCCTTCGTTTGTTTATAAGAATAAACTAACCTTATTACCCCTGGCTGAAAAAGGATATTGGTGGGTCGGATCAAGTTATGACTGGGCATTTGAGCACACCAAACCCACCTCAGCATTTAAAGAGCATACTTTAAATGCCCTGGAAAAATGGCTGGCAATTCCATTTGAAATAATTGAGCAACGAGCTGCAGTTCGAATGGGTACTATGGAAAGAAGACCACTTGTAGGTTTTGATTCTCCTGAAAAAAACTGGGGCATACTAAATGGACTGGGAACTAAAGGTTGTTCGCTGGCTCCCTATTTTGCCTATCAGTTGGTAGAAAACCTGCTTCATGGGAGTGAAATTGACCCAGAAGCTAGTTGGACTCGTTTTCAATAAAAAGGGCTGTTTTTCTTACCTTTCCACACGAAATCACCTATGCAAAACCTTCAAGATTCTGCTTACTCCATTCCCGCACGATTCAGACGTATGGAAAACCTCCATATTGTATTTTGGATCATAAAGGATATGAGTTGGTGTATGGGATGGGAAGTGCTTGGCATTACTATGATCATACCCACTTTACTAGTTGCCATATTTATCTCCTGGCGAACGCGTAAAATCCATTCTGAGCTGGCACATAATTTGGCCGTAGCTTTTTGGATCTGCGCCAACTCCACATGGATGATTATGGAATTTATAAAGCATGACGAAACTATTTTTTTTGACTTTCTAACGGGAAAACAGCTTTCCATGATACCTTTTGTGATAGGATCCCTGATTTTGTTACGCTATTATTTAATACAACGCCCTCGAGAAATTAACTTAAAAAGAACTACTACACTTTGAACCCCTAACTGCCGAAAGAATATGTACAGATCGCATACCTGTGGAGAATTACGTTTATTAGACAAAGGAAAACAAGTACAGTTAGCCGGCTGGGTTCAAACCGTAAGAAAATACGGAGCGATCACGTTTGTGGACCTCAGAGATAGATATGGAGTTACTCAACTTCTTTTTGGAGAATCTATTAATGATCAGTTGGACAATAGTCCCATTGGACGCGAATTTGTAATACAGGTTACCGGAACAGTAATTGAACGCAGCAATAAAAATGCGCAACTCCTCACTGGCGATATTGAAATTGAGATACAACAATATTCTATTTTAAACCGCTCGGCCATTCCTCCCTTCACCATCCAAGATGATACCGATGGAGGAGATGACCTCCGCATGAAGTATCGTTTTTTGGATTTACGTCGCAACCCGGTTCGTCAAAATTTAGAATTACGTTATGCGGTAAACCGTGCTGCACGCAACTACTTGCATCAGCAAAACTTCCTGGATATTGAAACACCTTTTCTGATCAAGTCGACTCCGGAAGGTGCGCGCGACTTTGTAGTCCCCTCTCGCATGAACCCTGGTCAATTTTATGCGCTTCCCCAATCTCCACAAACCTTTAAACAATTACTGATGATAAGTGGGTACGACCGCTACTATCAAATTGTAAAATGTTTTAGAGACGAAGACCTACGTGCAGACAGACAACCGGAGTTCACACAAATTGATTGCGAAATGTCCTTTGTAGAACAAGAGGATATACTCAATATGTTTGAGGGTTTGATCAAACACATTTTTCAGGAGGTAAAAGGGATATCTTATACGGCACCTGTAGAGCGAATCACTTGGGAGGAAGCTATGTGGACCTATGGAAATGATAAACCGGATATTCGGTTTGGCATGTCTTTATTGAATCTAAAAAAACCGGCCTCTGTTTATCCAGATCGAAAAGACCAACGCGCTTTGATTGAAGGGGCATCCTTCAATGTTTTTGACGAAGCAGAAACTGTTGTTGCAATTGCAGTTCCTGGCGCAGCTGAATTCACCCGAAAACAAACAGACGAACTCACAGAATGGGTGAAACGTCCGCAAATTGGGATGAAAGGATTAGCGACTATTCGATACAATGCAGACGGCACTTGCAAAAGCAGCATAGATAAATTTTATGACGAAGAAAGAAGAATCGCCATTGCAAAAGCAGCCGGTGCCAATCCTGGAGATTTGGTCTTGATATTGGCAGGCGCTGAAGAGAGAACAAGAAAAGCAATTAGTGAGCTGCGATTGGAAATGGGTCAACGTTTAGAATTACGAAAACCCGATGAGTATAAGTTACTATGGGTGCTTGACTTTCCACTTTTTGAATATGATGAAGAAGGAAACCGCTGGGTTGCCCGCCACCACCCTTTCACGGCTCCTAAGCCAACGCAGATCAAGACTATGATCGACAATAATCCAAAGATTGAAGATGCCGGTAATTATCTGCAACACCCCTACGCTTCAATTAAGGCAAATGCATACGACATGGTCCTGAATGGAAACGAGATCGGAGGCGGATCCATCCGAATCTTCCAAAGAGAGTTACAGGAAAAAATGTTTGAAGCACTGGGAATGAGCCGCGAGGAACAACAACACAAATTTGGATTCTTGTTGGGGGCTTTTGAATATGGAGCGCCACCCCATGGAGGCATCGCCTTTGGCTTTGATCGCCTTTGTGCATTATTAGGGGGTAGTGAAAGTATTCGTGATTTTATTGCCTTCCCGAAAAACAATGCAGGAAGAGATGTAATGCTTGATGCTCCCGCAACTATTGATGAAATTCAGCTTAAGGAATTACAGATTCGAACGGACCTAAAGAATGCTTGATTAAGAATTAAGTAACTGGCTGAGTCTTTCTGCTACTTTCTGAGAGTTGGGTAGCATGGCTTGTTCCAATTTTATATTCATCGGTACAGCCGGTAAATCCAATGCCCCCATCACTTGTACCGGAGCATCCAGCGATTGAAAACAATGCGTGGCAATTCTTCCAGCCAGCGCCTCCGCAAAGGAGTTACGCTGTTGTTCTTCCGTCAACACCAAAACTTTTCCATGTTGCTTAACGCGGGAATAAACTAAGTCCTCATCCAAAGGATATAAAGTGCGTAGGTCAACAATCTCAATCTGCCCCGAGAACTGTTTGGAAGCCGCCAAAGCCCAATGCACTCCCATACCATAGGTGATAATGACCACTGTAGCCCCTTGTTCCAATTGCGCCATATCTGATTCTTGAACAATTGAGGCTTTACCAAGTGGAATACAATAATCTGCATCGGGCTCTTGTGTTTTAGCAGCATCTGTACCGGGCACCTTACTCCAGTAAAGTCCTTTATGTTCCATCATCACAACAGGATTTGGATCCAAAAATGCTGTCTTCATCAATCCCTTCATATCCGCAGCATTAGACGGATAAACAACTTTGATTCCTTTTACTGTGAGTAAGGTGGATTCTACAGAACCGCTATGATAAGGCCCTCCTCCTCCATAAGCCCCGGTAGGAACACGCAGGATCATGGGAATAGGAAACTTTCCCATTGATAAATAGCAGCTCTTGGAGAGTTCTGTGACCAACTGATTAAAACCAGGATATATGTAGTCAGCAAATTGTACTTCAACAATTGGTCGTAACCCCGCAGCCGCCATTCCTGCTGTTGAACCAACTATATAAGCTTCTTGAATGGCTGTATTGAACACGCGATGATCACCAAATTGCTCTGCAAGCGTTGCCGCTTCTCTAAACACTCCGCCTAATCTTCTTCCTACATCCTGCCCATATAGAATGGCTTCAGGGTGCGCTTCCATGATCTCGCGAAT
>SXWI01000078.1 GCA_005791465.1 Bacteroidota bacterium
ATGTCCTTGATTAAAAAATATACCGTTGATCACGCCTTCAACCGCTTGGTCAATGGGGGCATCTTCAAAGATGATATTGGCACCTTTTCCACCGAGTTCCAAGGTTAATTTTTTGTCGCTTCCCGCTAACGTGCGTTGAATAATTTTTCCTACTTCGGTAGAACCAGTGAATGCAATCTTGTTTAGGTCTTTATGCTTGGTTAGCCAAGCACCCGTCTCGCCTGCTCCTGTAATGATATTGACAACTCCTGGAGGAAGGTCGGCTTCTTGAATGATCTCCGCCAGTTTTAAGGTAGTAAGTGAAGTGGTTTCTGCAGGCTTTAATACTACTGTGTTGCCGGTGGCTAATGCAGGGGCAATTTTCCAGGCAGCCATTAGTAATGGAAAATTCCACGGTGTAATTTGTCCAGCCACACCCAGGGCATTCGCTTTTTTATTGGGGAATGCAAAGTTTAATTTGTCGGCCCATCCAGCGTAGTAAAAAAAGTGATTGGCAGCTGTTGGAATATCAAAATCCCGGCTTTCGCGAATGGGCTTGCCGCCATCCATGGTTTCAGTAACGGCTAATTCCCGCGCTCTTTCCTGCATGATACGTGCAATCCGAAAAATATATTTACCTCTTTCAGCGGGTGTAATTTTCTTCCAGTATTTTTCATACGCTTGACGGGCTGCTTGTACCGCTTTATTTACATCCGCTTCATTAGCTGCCGCAATCTCACTCAAATTTTCTTCGGTGGCAGGATTTATACTTTTGAAATAGCTACCGCTTGTTGGCTGCTGCCATTTTCCGTTGATAAAAAGCTCATAACGGCTGGCAATCGCAGCAGGTTGTTTGCTTTCAGGTGCAGGAGCGTATTCCCATTTTTTTTTGGTGGCCATCCTATATATCGTTTAATCGATTGAAAAATAAGTGGGCGATTGGTAATTGCCCAGTGTTTCTTTTGCTATTTGCATCAACACATCATTGGCTAAACTACTAGCTCCAAAACGAAACCAATGATTATCAAGCCAAGCATCTCCCAGTGTTTCTTTGACCATCACTAAATAGTGAAGGGCTAGTTTTGATTTTGAAATCCCACCGGCTGGTTTCATGCCCACTTTTTTACCGGTTTTTTGAAAATGGTCACGAATGGTTTCCAGCATAACCAATGTTACTGGTAGTGTTGCGGCCGGCTGAATTTTTCCGGTAGATGTCTTGATAAAATCAGCACCGGCTGCAATGGCGATTTTACTTGCTTTTTTGACTTGGTCCAAGGTTCCTAGTTCGCCCGTTTCCAAAATAACTTTCAGCCTTGCCTTGCCACAAGCTTCCTTGACGGCAGCAATTTCATCAAATACATAGGCATATTCTCCGGCATGAAATTTACCTCTGCTGATTACCATATCAATCTCATCAGCTCCTTCAGTTACAGCCAGACGTGTATCGGCTAGTTTAATTCGCAGCGAGGACTGACCACTGGGAAATGCAGTGGCCACTGAGGCTACTTTAATAGAACTTCCTTGCAGTGCCTTTTTTGCAACGCTAACCATGGATGGATAAACGCAAATGGCGGCCACGGTCGGAAGCCCAGGAATGTGGTCATGAAGATGTCTAGCTTTGGTACACAATTGATTAACTTTTCCCGGCGTGTCTTTGCCCTCTAGGGTAGTTAGGTCTATCATGCTAAGGATCATATGCAGTCCCTGCATTTTACTGGATCCTTTGATGCTTCTCTTTGTAAAACGGATCGTTCGCTCTTCCACACCGGTCTGTTCAACAGGAGAATGATTGAGAATCTTAGAGTTAAATACGTGTTTTTTACCAGCCATCAATTTGAAGCATTTGGTAGGTTAAAAGTAAAACTAATTACCTATCATTGCTGTCCGTATTATTTATTCCAACTAAAATTCTGGCTATGCGATTCTACAAGCTTTTCATGTGGATCTTGATGCTGACAGGAACCTACGCTGTATATGCACAACCCACTTTTCCTGAAAATGGAGTGGCAGACCCCCGCTCTGGTTATTTTGCTTTTACGCATGCAACTGTTGTCAAAGATGCAAGCGCTACGCTTCAAGATGCGACACTAGTTATTCGCGATGGTCGCATCCTGGCTGTTGGCACAGGATTATCCGTTCCGGCTGGGGCTGTTGAAATCGATTGTAAAGGAAAGTTTATCTACCCCTCTTTCATTGATTTGTATGCTGATTATGGTATACCTTCTTCACAGCAACGTCCTGCCGGTCAATCCTTTGATTTTTTTCGTAGTGCACAACTAGAAACTAATCAGAAGGGCCCTTATGGTTGGAACCAGGCCATTCGTAGTGAGCAACAGGCACACACTGTGTTTACTTCAGACGAAAGCAAGGCCAAGTCTCTTCGTGAGCTGGGATTTGGAACCGTACTGAGTCATATCCGAGATGGTATCGCTCGCGGTACGGGAACTTTAGTAACGCTGGCCAATGAAAAAGAAAATCTGATCATTCTAAAAGATAGAGCAGCCGCACATTATTCTTTTAACAAAGGAAGTTCTACACAAAGCTATCCCAGCTCTATGATGGGTAATATTTCTTTGCTTCGTCAAACTTATCTCGATGCCCAGTGGTATAAGACACAACCCCAGGAAGAAGGATACAATCTTACTTTGAAAACCTGGAATGAGAATCAGTCTTTGCCTCAAATTTTTGAGTCCAATGATAAATGGAACGATTTGCGTGCTTACCGAATCGGAAAAGAGTTTGGTGTGCAGTATATCTTAAAAGCGGGGCAGAATGAATACCAGCGTATCAGTGAAATGAAAAATACAGGTGCTTCATTTATTCTTCCGTTAAATTTCCCAAATGCACAAGATGTGGAGGATCCTGCCGAAGCTCGATTTGTAGCGTTAAATGATATGAAGCACTGGGAGCTAGCTCCTTCTCAGCCTGCTGCTTTTGAGAAAGCTGGAATTCCATTTGCATTAACCACAGCTGATTTGTCTAGCGTAAGTCAGTTTACACGTAATCTGCAAAAGGCTAGAGAATATGGACTCTCCGAGACTAAGATCATGGATGCATTGACAAAAACGCCTGCAGAAATGCTGGGGGTGTTTGATAAGGTTGGTAGTTTAGATAAGGGAAAGCTTGCCAATTTTATAATTACTACGGGCCCCTTGTTCCAAGAAAAAACAACCTTATTGCAGAATTGGATTCAGGGCATTAAATATACCATCAAAGAGGATGCAGGGAATGTTGCAGGTACCTATCAGTTGGTGGTTACCACACAGTCAGGCAAGGAGAATTACACATTAGAAGTTAAATCTCCTGGAGCGGCAACCTTGTTTGCAAAGGACACGCTACTTTCTCGCTTTAGTTTTGATGGCAAGCAATTAAAAATTTATTACGCACTTTCTCCAGTCAGACAGCGTCCTGCTTTTGATAGCACCCGTGCACGTGGAGCTGGAATGGGAGCGCGTTTTCCAGGAATGGCAGAACAACCTTTACCACTGACCGCTACCAGACTCAGTGGAGTCTCCAATGGTAACGAGTGGAACGGAGTTGGAACTGATTCATTGGGAAATCCATTAACCTGGACAGCAACACTAGTTAAGCAAAGCACAGTAGCTATTGATAGTGTTCGTAAAAAAGAGTTGCCTACTGTTGGAAAAGTAGTATATCCATTTCTGCCTTTTGGATGGGAAGAAGGGCAGCAGCCTAAAGCAGAAACTATTCTGATTCGAAATGCAACAGTATGGACCAATGAAGCGCAGGGCATTATCAAGAATGCTGATGTGTTATTAAAAGATGGAAAAATTGCAGCAGTTGGTCAAGGTATTTCTGCACCCGCTGAAGCAAAAGTAATTGATGGTACAGGGAAGCATGTTACAGCCGGTATAATTGATGAACATTCGCATATTGCCGCTGCCTCAATTAATGAAGGGGGA
>SXWI01000079.1 GCA_005791465.1 Bacteroidota bacterium
CTATACAGGTTGGTCGTGGCGTGGATTGGGATGGACGAGTAAAAGACCGTATTGTTAATCTAAAGCCCGAGGAATACGGTGAGCAAACGGTAAAAGTGCTTAAGATGAATGGCAGGGTACAGCAACTGTTGATGCATGAAACAATTTTGGAAGTGGTCTTGGACAATCCAATTCTTCCAAAAAGTAAAGTAGTATTTGATTTAGAATTTGAGGGGCAGGTTCCCTTGCAAATTCGCCGAAGTGGTCGGGATAATCCCAGCTCTAAAGTTCGTTATTCGATGAGTCAATGGTATCCAAAAATTTGTGCTTATGATGAGGATGGTTGGCATCCCACTCCTTATGTAGGAAGGGAGTTTTATGGAGTGTGGGGGAACTTTGATGTGAAAATTAGAATAGACAAACGTTATATATTGGGTGGTACAGGTTATTTGCAAAATCCACAGCAAATTGGTTACGGCTATGAACAACCCGGACAAGTGGTGAACAGACCTACTGGTGAGAAATTAACCTGGCATTTTGTGGCACCTCAGGTGCACGACTTTATGTGGGCGGCCGATCCTGAATATATTCATCGAACATTAAAAATTCGTGATAGTATTCCTGCCACTAAAACTTCGCCTGCACTTCCTGCCTTGACGCTCCATTTGTTTTATAAACCCACCAATGAAAAAGCGGAGAATTGGGAAAAAATATTAATAGATGCTGCCAGGGCCTTGCCATTTATCGAAAGGCATTTTGG
This sequence comes from Bacteroidota bacterium, assembly GCA_005791465.1. Taxonomy (GTDB): domain Bacteria; phylum Bacteroidota; class Bacteroidia; order Chitinophagales; family Chitinophagaceae; genus JJ008. The sequence goes on from SXWI01000079.1 coordinate 740, forward strand.
CATTTATCCATATAAACAATATTCATTCATACATGGTGGGGACGGTGGTATGGAATACCCCATGTCAACCTTATTAATTGGACCGGGTGCTTGGCTGCATGAATGGATGCACAATTGGTACCAAGGTCTATTGGCTACCAATGAATCTTTATATCCTTGGATGGATGAAGGATTCACCACGTTTGCGGAAGATCGTATTAGCGCTTTTCTACAAAACGATTCATCCTTTGCACATGCAGGTTCTTACCGCGGATATGTGAGTTTGGCAAAGAGTGGTCGTGAGGAGCCACTCACTACACATGCGGATCACTATAATACCAACGCTGCATATGGTGCAGCTTCTTATTCTAAAGGTGCTGTATTCATGGAACAACTGGGGTATATCACTGGTGCTGCTGTAAGAGATCAGATCTTATTGGATTACTATGATAAATGGAAGTTCAAGCATCCTACTGTGCACGATTTGACGCGATTGGCTGAAAAAAGGAGTGGATTAAAATTGGATTGGTACAAAGAATATTGGGTCAACTCAATTAAAACTATCGACTATGCTATCGATAGTTTATGGGAAGAAAAGGGCTTCACCCAGGTTCGTCTAAAGCGAATTGGTCTCATGCCGATGCCAATTGACCTACAATTAACATTTGCAGATGGTTCAAAAGAGCTGCACTATATTCCACTTGATTTGCAATATGGTCAAAAACCGATTGAGGATAATTCAATTTCTCGCATAGTCTATCCAGCTTGGAAGTGGACGCATGGTACTTATACCATAACCACTACTCGTAAGCTGACTACACTGCAGGTAGTAGAAATTGATCCATCACAACGGTTGGCAGATTTGGACCGAAAAAACAACCAGTTAAAATTAAACTGGTCCCAACCAGGAACGATGTCTGTTCAATAGTTTAACGAGGAACGTAGAGTAAAAATTTTTCCTCAAAAAAAGGTAGCGGGAATAATTGTGTTAATGGCAATTGGCGTGGTTTTGTTCCACTGGCTTGAATTTCTGCAGCCAAATCACCTCCCTTTAAACAGAGCAATCCAGGCGCCAGCTCATTGCCAGTCACACGATGTCGGCTATTGATTAGCGGCTTGCTCCAGGTCCACAATTCCTTTAGGGGAGCCACGGCTCTGGATACAGCAAAGTCAAATTTTCTATTTTTGATTTCCTCAGCACGGGAATGTTGTGTGGTAAGATTATATAAACCGATTGTTTTTGCAATCGCTTCTACCACTTTTAATTTTTTGGCAATACTATCGACCAAGTGAAACTCAACTTCTGGAAAAAAAATAGCAAGCGGTAATCCTGGAAAGCCACCGCCCGTTCCAATATCAACTACGGTACTTCCTTTTGCAAAATTTCCCACTGCAGCAATGCTGAGTGAATGCAAAACATGTCTTTCATAAAGCGCCTCAATATCCTTTCTAGAAATTACATTGATCTTTTCATTCCAATCAGAATACAAGGGTCCCAGTTGTTCAAATTGGCTAATCTGCGCGGCTGTAAATTCTGTAAAATATTGCTGAAGAATAGTCATGCCAGAAGAGGAGGAGTCAAGTACCTGCGTCATTTTAATTCCAGTTTTTTGCAGGCCTTCTCCAGAGAGCAGGGAAAAAGAGTAGATAGTAGAAGAACATCCACATATCTAAAAATATAAACCAGGGCCAGAGGTCTTTCTCATCTAGTTTTACCATTGCTTTATACAGCACAACGGCCTGTGGTGCTAATTTCAGAGCAGCGACACCTACGACCCACTGCCAGTTGGAAAATGCAAGAGCCAGTCCTAATAATGGATAAAAAAGAAATTGAGAAATAAAGTATAGACCCAATAAGAATTTGTGAAGCGGTTTATAATACTTGGCAGTTGTGTAATGTCTAGCCTTTTGATTCAACCAACTGCCCCAGGTGGTTTTTGGGATTGATCTTGTGATGGCTTCGCGGTCTATGACTACAGCTGTATTATGTTTGTTGGCGAGTTTGTTTATAAATAGGTCATCGTCTCCACTGGGAATGTGGTTGATCGAGGAGAATCCTTTGTTTCGTAAGAAAAGATCTTTTCGATAAGAAAGATTTCGGCCAACTCCCATGTAGGGAATACCGGCTAGTGCATAGGATAAATATTGGAGCGCCGTATGAAACGTTTCAAAGCGAATTAATTTATTCAGCAATCCTTTTCTTCGGTGATAACCCCCATATCCTAAGACAATTTCAGTCTCTTCTCCGTAGGCCTCTTGCATTTTTTGTATCCAATGTTCACTTGAGGGTACACAATCGGCATCAGTGAGTAATAGAATTTCATGGTTTGCTTCTCTGATCCCGATGGACAAGGGGTATTTTTTTCCGGCAATTAATTTGGCTTCTTGGGTCAGTTCAACAATTTGAAGATTCTTGAACGTTCGTTTTAATTCTTGTAAGATAAATTTAGAATCATCTACGGAGTTATCATTAATAACAACTACCTCTTTGCTGCTGGGGTATTGCTGCACCAGAACACCTGGGAGATTACGTGCTAAATTCTCATCCTCATCCCTGGCGCAGATTATCACTGAAACAGGTTGTTGGCGTTGGGTGGGTCTTTCTTTCTTTTTAAAAAAAGCAAGTCGACTAAAAAACCAAGTGTAGTAAAATAATTGAATGAGGGCTGCGGCCGAAAACGCGTAGAAAAGTAAATCTCTCCAGTCGATCATCAACATAGCGGCGAAGATAATAAGATACTTGTATCTTGCGCGAACTATGGCGGCCTTACAATTCACATTGGAAAAAACGGATTCGGCTTCTAATGCTCGTGCCGGGCTCATCAAAACCGACCATGGTACTATTGCTACTCCTATTTTTATGCCCGTAGGTACAGTGGGCAGTGTAAAAGCGGTTTCGCAACAGCAATTACGTGAAGCGGTACAGGCCCAAATTATTTTGGGGAATACCTATCACCTTTATCTCCGACCAGGCACCGCTGTTTTGGAGGCAGCCGGTGGTTTACATCGTTTCATGGGATGGGACCGTCCCATCCTGACAGATAGTGGAGGCTATCAGGTTTTTTCCTTGTCGGGTACCCGAAAGATCAATGAAGAGGGAGTTACTTTTCAATCCCATATAGATGGAAGTCGACATCTCTTCACCCCTGAGTCGGTAATGGATATCCAGCGAAGTATCGGCGCCGATATTATTATGGCCTTTGACGAATGTCCACCGGGCGACTGTGATTTTAACTATGCTAAAACTTCACTGGCGTTAACAAATCGATGGCTGGATCGTTGCATTAGACGATTTGAAGAAACTTCCTCCCAATACGGGTACACTCAAAACCTGTTTCCTATTGTGCAGGGTGCTTCGTTTAAGGATCTGCGTAAAGAGTCTTGTGAATATATTATTGCAAAGGAAGCAGCCGGTCATGCCATTGGTGGACTTAGTGTGGGCGAACCTGAGGCGGTTTTATATGATATCTGTGGTTGGTGCTGTGAGCACTTGCCTGCGCAAAAACCTCGCTACCTGATGGGAGTAGGCACTCCCTGGAATATTCTGGAGTGTATTAGCCTGGGGGTGGATATGTTCGATTGTGTAATGCCTACCCGTAATGGAAGAAATGCTATGCTGTTTACAAAGAACGGGGTCGTGAATATTGATAACAAGAAATGGGAAACTGATTTTTCTCCACTAGATACCGGAATCGATTCACCGATTAGTGAATATTATAGCAGAGCATATCTTAGACATTTAATAAAATCGAAAGAATTTTTAGGATATACCATTGCAAGTATTCATAACCTGGCTTTTTATCGGTGGCTGGTCACTGAAGCAAGAAATCGGATTATTTCTGGAGACTTTGCTGCGTGGAAAAATGAAATGATGGTGAAACTCCAACAGCGTTGCTGATTACTTTACCTACTTTTGATTATGCAGCAGCTTGATCGCTATATTCTTAAAAAATTTCTGGTCACGTTTGTATTTTGTATGCTGCTATTTACTGCCGTGGCCGTTGCGGTAGACATCAGCGAAAAAACGGACGACTTTGTGCAATCTGGCTTGACATCCAAACAGCTTTTTGATCAGTATTATATTGGCTTTATACCTCATATCTGGAGTTTACTATTTCCCTTATTTGTTTTTATTGCAGTTATTTTTTTTACTTCTAAAATGGCTACACAGTCTGAGATCATAGCCATACTATCCAGCGGCACTAGTTATAATCGCTTTTTAAGACCCTACTTTATAGGCGGAATCTTGCTGGCTTTATTTTGGTGGGTAGGAAATAGATATTGGATTCCCAAAGCAAATGTGATTCGCGGACAGTTTCAAACTACATACCTGGATCGCAATGATCCTTCACGATATGTGGCCTACAGCAATTGTATTAATTGTTTTTACCTGCGGGTTGATACCAATGCATTTGTGGGTATCCGTGATTATGATACTGTAAGTAAAAGTGCAAGGGGTCTTTTTTTAGAACGAACAAAAAACGGTCAACTGGTTTATAATCTTCGTGCTGAAAATATGATGTGGGATACATTGACTAAAAAATGGAAATTATACCGGGTTACTGAACGATATCTCGATGTTGTGGGTGAGCGTGTTCAATTTTATGATACTTTTTTATTGCGACTAAATCTGAATCCTTCCGAACTGCGTCGGGATGAGTATCTCAAGGATAAACTATCAACGCCTATGTTGGTTGACCATATTCGTAGAGAGGAGGTAAGAGGTACAGAAGGGCTTGATACCCTCAAGGTGGAACGATACAAGCGCACGTCCGGTGCTTTTAGTGTGGTATTGCTAACCTTGATTGGAGTGACCATTGCTAGCCGAAAAACAAGGGGGGGTAGTGGGATGCACTTGGCTTTGGGCATTATCATTGCTTCACTTTTTATTATGTCCGATCGGTTTTCTACCGTCTTTGCAGTAAAGGGAAACCTGCATCCGCTGCTGGCGGCCTGGCTCCCCAACCTGGTTTTTTCGTTGGTTGCCCTTCGGCTTTATCGCACTACCCCAAAATAGTCAGGGTTTTCCTTTTTTATAACAGTGTTAAGTTTTGTCCGGCCCTTGCCCAGGCCTAACTTTACACATCATAATTTCACTCTTAAACATTGCAGCTATATGGGTATCATGAAGGATAGATTTTTAGAGAAGGCCACTTCTCTTTCTGCCGAGATTAAAGAAATACTTAAGGAACACGGTAATAAGGTAGTTGGCGAAGTGACACTTTCCCAAGTTTATCAAGGTATGCGTGGAATCACAGGACTTGTGACTGAAACTTCATTGCTAGACGCACAAGAGGGGATTCGTTTTCGTGGTTATTCCATTCCTGAATTGCAGGCTAAATTACCCAAAGCACCTGGGGGCAGCGAGCCCTTGCCAGAGGGGCTATTTTATTTAATGATGATTGGTGAATTGCCGACAGAGGAGGAAGTTAATCATGTGACCAACGTATTGCAGCGACGTAGTCATGTTCCATCCCACGTATTTGAAGCAATTGATGCATTGCCCCTCAATACACATCCGATGACCATGTTTGTGATTGGCGTGATGGCGCTTCAAACAGAGAGTTATTTTCAGAAAAGATATGCTGAGGGAATAAATAAAAAGGATTATTGGCTGCCAGTATTTGATGATAGCATTGTTCTTCTTTCTCGCTTGCCACGAATTGCCGCTTACATCTACCGCCGGAAATATAAAAACGGAGATCATATACAGCCCAATGGTTTATTGGATTGGGCAGGCAATTTTGCCCACATGCTTGGATATGAGGATGAGAGTTTTAAAGAATTGATGCGTTTGTACATGACCATTCATGCTGATCACGAGGGTGGAAATGTATCTGCGCATACTACACACTTGGTTGGTTCTGCATTGAGTGATCCTTACTTAGCCTATGCAGCCGGAATGAATGGATTAGCAGGTCCCCTGCATGGGCTGGCTAATCAGGAAGTGATTAAGTGGATTTTTGAGATGCAAAACGAGCTGAACACAGATGCTCCAACCAAAGATCAAATAGTCGAGTATGTAAAAAGTACACTCAGCTCCGGCAAAGTGGTACCGGGATATGGGCATGCTGTTTTACGCAAAACAGATCCTCGTTTTACAGCACAAATCGAATTTGGAAAAAAGCATATGCCCGATGATAAATTGGTGAACACAGTATGGAATATTTATGAAGTAGTACCACCCATTTTACAACAGCTTGGTAAAATCAAAAACCCTTGGCCCAATGTAGATGCACATAGTGGTGCGCTATTGGTGCATTATGGCATGGTGGAGTATGAATTCTATACAGTTTTATTTGCAGTGAGCCGCGCACTTGGAGTGCTTGCCAGTTTATGTTGGGATCGTGCACTGGGTCTTTCCATCGAGCGTCCAAAATCTGTTACTACTGATGCAGTCAAAAAGTGGCTGGATGGTAAGGAGCAGATCTGGGGCGAATAAGGATTATCGGTATATTTGCCGCCCTCGGGGAATTAGCTCAGTTGGCTAGAGCGCTTGCATGGCATGCAAGA
>SXWI01000080.1 GCA_005791465.1 Bacteroidota bacterium
AGTCAAGTGTTGGTGTTTGCGTCTTAACACCGAATATACTTATTCAATTTGAACTTAAATAACCGGAATCATCCAACCATGTGTATCTGCTATTCTGCCCTCGCGGATAACTGCCAGTTTATTTTTAAGTGAAGGAGCAACCTCCCATTTGTTGATATCAAATTGCAATGCGTGATCCTTATAGCACAACTCCTTAATCAGGGAAACCGTTGCAGCTGTACCTGTGCCAAATACTTCACGAAGCTGACCGTCCTGATAGGCAGCAAGCACTTCGTCCATTCCCAAATTTCTTTCCTCGACTGTTAGCCCCATTTCCTCCAGCAAGGTCATAATACTCATACGAGTAACACCACCCAGGATGGTTCCTTCTTCCAAACCTGGAGTAATAGCTTTATTGCCAATAATGAAGAATACATTCATAGTGCCACACTCCTGCACATACTTGTGTTCATAAGGGTCTGTCCAAAGAACTTGATCATAACCTTTTAATTTTGCCTGTGCTGTTGCATACATGGCTCCTCCATAATTTCCTGCAGCCTTTGCATACCCCACTCCTCCGCTTACAGCGCGTACATACTTTTCTTCTACCCAAATTCGCATAGGAGCGCTATAATAGGGCCCAGTCGGGCTTAGAATTATCATGAACTTATAAGTATCGGATGGACGAACACCAATCATTTCGTCCGTAGAAAACATAAACGGACGTATGTAAAGTGAGTGATCAGGATAAGCGGGAATCCAGTCCTGGTCCAATTTTACCAATTGCAGCATACCATCCATAAAAAGTTCGACAGGAACTGTCGGCATTTGCATGCGTTCAGCTGAAGCGTTGAATCGCATAAAATTGTCATGCGGACGGAAAATAAAGGGTTTGGAATGCTGATCTTTATATGCTTTTACTCCCTCAAATATTGCCTGCCCATAATGTAAAGCTGCCACGGAGGGGGCAAGTGATAAAGAAGCATAGGGACGAATGGAAATCGAAGTCCATTTGCCATCTACATAGTCTGCTTCTAACATATGATCCGTAAAGTGTTTGCCAAAAGGCAGGTTCTCCAATGAAAGCCCCTTTAACTTGCTTTGTGCAATGGGAACGATAGGAATATCCAGCGCAGCAGTCATAATTCACATAAATTTACAGGGCAAAGAAAATGAAAAAAACTAACACTCATTAGTATATTTTTACCCAGCTATGTCCATCAATCAAATAGTGCTCACCCCTGAGATTATAGCTGAACTTTTTAAAGAAAGTTTGGTAGTAAATAAGGAGATACTATCAGCTGGACCTAAAAAAACTGAATCAAATTCTAGCCAAGTCCAAACAAAGTTTTTAGGTAAGCACAAAAGTAAAATCCTTGTAGTAGTTCATGAACCGCAAGCCGTCTTCCTGCAAGACACCCAACTAGCCTACCTGACACGTATCTTAAACGCATGCCGCTTAACAATGGAGGACATCGCATTGATCAATAGTGCAACGCTGCAGAATTTCAATTACCGGGCCCTACAACAAGAATTTCCATCCAACTTTGTGCTACTCTTTGGCGTAACCACTACTCAATTACAACTCCCCATTGATTTTCCCTTATACCAATTACAAAAATTAGAGCGAACCACTTTTTTACAAGCTCCCACCCTTGAACAAATCGAACCATCAAAATCCGACAGAGAAAAACTTTGGGAATCGTTAAAAAAATACTTTGATGTCTAACGCTAGCCGCCAATTAATTTTTGCAACCAACAATCAGCATAAAGCAAATGAGATCAATTCCATTCTAGGAACAGCTTTTAAAATTTGTACGCTTCGTGAGGCCGGTCTAGAAATCGATATCCCAGAACCACATGACACCTTGGAAGAAAATGCAAGGGAGAAATCGCTCACTATCTACAAACTAAAAAACTGGGACTGTTTCAGTGAGGATACGGGTCTTGAAGTGGATGCATTAGAAGGAGCCCCCGGCGTTAAGAGTGCACGGTACGCGGGAGACCATTGCAGTACGGAGGATAACATCAATAAATTATTAAGTGAGTTAGCTGACCAAGAAAACAGAAAAGCCAGGTTCAGAACTGTTGTTTCACTGATAGAGAATGGAAAAGAGTACCAATTTGAAGGAATTTGCGAAGGTTCCATAGGATTTACAAGAAGTGGCGATCATGGGTTTGGTTACGATCCCGTTTTTATTCCTGATGGCGCCACCAAGAGTTTTGCATCCATGAACTTGGAGGAAAAAAATAAATATAGCCACCGCAAAAAAGCTGTAGAAAAACTAGTAGCGTTTCTGAATCATAAATTATAAATCATGTCTTCCTTAAAACATTTATTTCCATCAACATTTCAATATGCTTGCCAATTTCCTGTTCGTATTACCGACATCAACTACGGTGGCCATGTTGGAAACGATAGATTATTGGTCTTTGCGCATGAAGCCCGAATGCAATTTTTACAAGCGTATGAATACAGCGAAATGGAATTAGGTCAAACATCGCTCATGCTTACAAAGGCTACGATAGAAATCAGAAAAGAATTGTTTTTTGGAGACCAATTATCCATTGCTGTACAAGCCCTGCATTTTACAAGCAAAGGATTTGACCTTCTTTATAAAATTGAAAAAATATCTGAAGGACAACCTGTACTAGCTGCCATCGTTTTAACTACGATGCTTTGCTATGATTATAAAAACAAAAAAGTAGCACTACTCCCCGACCAGGTCCTTCAGCGCTTGTCCGTTTGATTCCAGATTTTCCAGCTTTCTTCAGCCTGGATTTGCAAAAGCTCGGCTCCATTTTTAATTCGGGCGCCACGCTCCAACCCTGCATTTAAAAAAGAAGTACAAGAAGGATTATAGACAAGATCGTACAAGGTATGACCTGCACCCACTGATTCATAAGGGATAGGAGGACATCCTTCCACAGCTGGATAAGTTCCTAATGGAGTTGTGTTAATCAATAGCTGGTGGGCTTGAATATCTGAAGCAGTCAATTCATTAAATGTTTTATTAATTCCATCTTTTGCAGTTCGCCCTACAACCGTGTAAGGTATCCCGAGTTTTTTTAACACATAAAAAACCGCTTTGGCAGCTCCACCATTTCCAAAAACCATGGCTGCTTGTATGCGTGGCTGCAAAAGGGGTAATAATGATTGTTCAAAACCAATACAATCCGTGTTATAGCCCTCGCAGTTACCATTACGAATGCGAATGCAATTGCACGCATTCAGCCCCTCAGGAATAAATGAGGTCGATAAAAAGGGCAATACTGCTTCTTTATAAGGAATAGTAACATTCAATCCCTCCAGAGAAGGATATTCTGCTAATAGATCAGGTAGGAGCTCTATTTTCTCCAGCGGAAAAAGTTGATATTGACAATCACTATTTTTTTCCCGAATAAACTTTTCAGCAAAATAGCTTGCAGAAAAAGAGTGGGTCAATGGTTGGCCAATCAGACCAAATAGGCGCATATCTCCTATTTACTTTTATCTAGATAAAAATGAAAGGTATCTCCGCGCAGACCAATTCGCATTGCTTCGAGCGGGATCACTTCCGTTGGAGCAATATTTCCAAGGTTTGCATTACACCCCAATAATTCAATAAAATAAAGCTGCTGAGCTTTTTGAGGCGCTTCCCAAATTATTCGTTCTCCGGGAATTTGAGTGAGTATCTCTTGAATCAATCCTTCACGCACCTCTCCACTTCCTCTGTAAATTCCCACATTGCCTGCTTCTCTCGCTTCCGCAATCACATAACTAGAGCCTGCTTCCAACTCAGCACGCATTAATTCAATCCACTTATAGGGAGGAATAATATGTGCCGCATCCTTACTCCCCACTTCGCTTAACACGGTTCCGTACTGAGTAAGCTTTTCAATATATCCACACTTTTCCGTATGTGGAATAGTAATGGACCCGTCACTAACTTCCATATAGCTTATTCCATATTCTTTACAGATCCGTATATAATCTTCAAATTGATTGCGGATTAAAAATGCTTCAAATAAAGTTCCACCAAAATAGACAGGGATTTTATAGGACTGATAGAGTTCAATTTTTTCCCGCAGATTTGGTGAGACATAAGAGGTTCCGAAACCAAGTTTCACAATATCAACATGCGGGTAGGAAACACTCATAAAATTGCGCGCCTCTTCGGTGCTAAGCCCTTTATCCATTACCATGGTTAGACCTGATTGGCGTGGTTTTGCCAACCGATCGGGCATCTGACTGAGTTCGTAATTCATACGGTTGTATTAATAGGAATTGAAGGCACAAATTTACAGGGAAACTAACTATTTACACAGCTATCGCTTGCGTTTAAACTTAGCAAGCAGCTCTACTACTTGTGTTTGCTGCATCACGGAGGGACGCAATGATAATAACTTCTTGGCCTGTCGTGGATCTTTCTCAAGCGCCTCCTCCAGTTGCTGAAGCGCTTCTTTATTTCTATCAGCACCAAAAAGCGCCGCAGCTTTGTAATAAAGAAAAACAACCTTCCCTTTTGTGGCTTGTAAGGCCAGATTTGCCTGTCTCAATACTTCTTCCCAAGCTTGCTCTGCATATAGGCAATGAATCAAAGCTTCCCAACCACCAATTTTTTTAGGCTTGGCCTGTAAGGCAATCAGGTAATGCTCCACTGCTTCTTGCAGACGAGAAAGCTGCTCACAACATTGCCCTGCGAGCAGTTGAAAATCATAATCGTTTCGAAACATCCGTAAAGCCACTCCCACCTGCTTGTATGCTGCACTCCATTGAGCTTCTGCATAGTAGGTACAGGCAATTTTATAGAATAACCGACTATCATCCTTGCGCAAATGGGAAGCTTTTCTGTATTGCAAACGAGCTAATGCTGGCTGTTTGAGTTTTTCATAGCAAAACCCAATAGCCTCATAGATTATATCCTCCGGTTTTGCCAACTCATGAACCCTCTCTAACACTTCAATTGCATCTTTATATCGATGTAGACGGATATAGGCATCTCCCATATTACGGTAGGCGTAATCAAATTTATCCTCGATGGCAACGGCATACTTATAGGCGTCAATTGCCTTTTCGTACAGTTTTAAACCCTGATAAGCGGCCCCCAAATTAAACCAAGCCAATTCGCTGAAAGGATGCTCATCGATGATTTCCTGATGTAACCGTATCCCTTCCTCGTTTCGACCTGTAAAGTCAGTCCAAAAACAAATTTTATAGAGCGCTTCTTCATTGAGTGGATCCACGGTCAACACCTCCTTTAAACAATCAAAGACCTTGTCAAAATCCTCATAATCGTCGTAGACATCGGCCAACTCAAATAGCAATTCTACTTTTTCTTCTCCCTCAAACTGCCCTAACGCTTTCTCCAGCAGATGGACGGCCTTTTCGGGTTGATCTAAGGCCAAATAAGCATCAGTTCTCAAAATGAAAATATTGATATCTCGGCTGTCCAAAATTTCGGCCTGATCTAAAATCCGCAACGCCTCCTTGTATCTTCGGTGCAGCACTAGTACATCTGCCTTTCTGATTAAAAGTGCAGAAGAATAGGGGTAACGTTCTACTGCCAACTGGGCTGCCTCTAATGCCTTGTCAGGTAATTCGTTTTGCTGAAAATATTCAATTACCCTTTCAAAGGCCTCCTCTTCTAAAAAAGAGTGTACCCCTCCCTGCTGCAAAAGTTCGTACTGCTGAAGAAGCTCCTCCAGCTCATTTTTATCATTTCCGTTGGCGGCTGTACCCATGGTTAGAGGTTTGTATTCAACAATTTAAGATTTATATGCTCCAAAAATCAGGTATTTTATCCCCACCTGTGCATGGTCAAAAATTTACTTAATTGTAAATATTCCCCAATTATGATACCTTTGTGAAGCAGATGTTTAACTATTTACAAATAGCGAAAGAGGTTGTTCTAAAAACAATGCTACTCGTAGCAGCTGTCCTGTTTATGGTCAGCGCATACGCCTCTTTAGGATTAGGTAAAAAAAAATCAGCTGCAGCTAGTAAAAAAATTCTCTCAAATAAAGTCGTAAACTACTCTAGCAGTTTCTCACTGAAGTCAGGCTACAATTTTAGAGGTAGTGCAATTTTGGATAATCCAACTACTCGAGTTATACAGCTTAATACCGATGTAATAACCAAACAAGGAAATTACGAATTAGCAATTCCTTTGCGTAAAACAACATTGGTAAACAAAGTAAAGATCGAGTTCGGTAATCAAACGCTACGTCCTCGTTAATCACGGTTCGATTTTTTTTCATTCCCCCACTCAATAATTCGATATCCTTCCTCAGGTACATCGAAGTTTGCTACCTGCACAGGATTATAATTTATTTCCTTGAGCTTAAAAATCACTGGCGTTTTGCCGAATGTAGATTCATACTGCACCAATAATCCGGGGAGTTTTTTTGCAAAAAGCTGAAACTCCCTATAAATAGGCACCAGCTGCGTAGTATACCAAGCCGTCCTGGACGTTCCATCACTAAATTGAAAAATCGCTTTACTGCAAAAATACCCACTGATTCGAAGGGTATCAGCCACTAATTTTAATTGCGCATCCTCATAAGACTGATTCATTTGTGTCCACTGCTCTGAGGAGAGCTTTGTAATGTAATGCTGAGCGCCATATTCTTTCAATAACACCACTTGTCCTGTCTTACCAAGAATTAAGGTACTTTCCTTTCCCATAGAGGTTACTAGCTCCATTCGGCTATTTACCCCTTTAATAAAACAAGTATATCGAACGCCTTCAAGCAAATCCTGAATTGAACTATCCCCAGTTACGGCTTCCACCGAATAATGAAGCGTTGCTTCGGTTAATCGGCGTTGCGCAAAAACTGTTTGAAGAACAACAACACTTGCGAAAAGAAGGAAATACTTTTGAAACATTTCCATGAAGTTACTGTAACAGAGGAATAACTCAGCGCTTGGGCTTATCCTGCATATCTTTTAACTTTTTCTGCTGCGCTTGCATCTGCTCCAGTTTTTCTTGCCAAGAAGATTTCGGTTTGGGCTTTTTACGGTTTTCCTGGATTTGCAGCAAAATCTTATCGTGATCGATGATATAATTCTGAATCACAAACTGCAGGACCAGGGTAATCAAATTGGAAACTGTGTAATACCATGTTAATGCAGCCGGTAAGCTATTAAAGAAAAAGAGCATGAATACCGGGAAAATGTAGGGCATGTACTTCATCATCGGATTGCTTTGATCCGGACTCAAACTCATGCTATACACAGAGATTAATAAACTAGTAGCGGTGGCAAGGAAATTAAACAAGCTAAGGTGATTACCAAATAAAGGAATAGTAAACCCAAAACGTATAGGTGCATCATAGGCAGATAGATCATTTGCCCAAAGAAAATCAGCTCCACGTAATGCAATTTCCGCATTGAAAAAACTAAACAGGGCAAAGAAAATGGGAATTTGAAGCAATGCAGGAATACAACCCCCTAAAGGATTAACCCCCGCCTCACGGAAAAGCTTCATTTGCTCCATGCTAATAGTTTGTTGATCTTCTCCGTATTTCTCTTTCAACTTGGCAATCTCAGGACGCAAGGCTTTCATCTTGGCACCACTGAGATAGCTTGAATAGGTCAAGGGTGAAATTAACAGACGAATAAAAAGGGTTAGCAGTGCAATGGCAAGGCCAATGTTCCCCATTGAGTTATTCTTGAAGAAATCAAAAATGGGAACAATCACATACTTGTTAAGCGGCCGTACAAAAGCGTAAGCGCCTTGACCCAAGTTGACAATTTTACCAAATTCATTATCATATTTTTTTAACACCGCATAATCCGCAGGACCATAGTAAAACTTTAGATTTACGGACGAACGGGTAGCAGCAGGAAGCTGCATTTTCATAGCAGCAGTTGTTCTAACCACCGAACCCGTGGAATCAGGAGGCAGCACCCAACTTAATTGTCCACTTGCAAAATTAGCAGGCGCTTCGAGGGCCGCAAAGAAAAAACGTTGACGTACTCCTACCCAACCAACTGGTTTTGCAAAATCAACAGTACTGCGATTTCCAATCGTGAAATAATCAAAAGCACCATCCTCCACAAACCCTACTTGCGTGTTTTGTTTTTCATAAGCAATATCTGACTCTTGTTTTAAGGCCTCATATTGCCACAAGAAAGGCATAACACCCTGCGTGAAAAGCTGCGCTGGTGAATCAATATCAAGTTGTAGGTTGATCCGGTAATCGTTTGGATAGACCGTGTATTGATGGGTTATTCGCCCTGCAAAACTTGAATCGGCAGAAGCAAGTACAAATGAAATAATTTGAGCGCCATCCGAATTCTTTTCAACCCCCTTTAAAGAAAAGAACAACTCGGCACTCGGAGCCGTACGATTCAAACCCGTATTCAAAGCATAACCAAAACGACCAAAGTTTGTCGCTGCCAACGTCACGGGTTTGTCGTCCCCATACTGAGCGTGTTCCTTCAGTATTACAGATTTAACTTGTCCACCTTTGTTGGTGAAAACAACTTTCATTTTTTCATTCTCAACTGTTTGCAACTCCTCAACACCTTGTGCAGCCGCAACAAAATATCCTGCAGCGGCTGCCCGAAGCGTACTATCTGCTTTGGCAATAGAGGTAGCTGCTGTAACTGTATCAACCAAGGGACGATTAGCCTTAGCGATAGAATCCTGAACAAATTGCTGGCGGGCTTTTGCTTTGTTGTAGGAGGCCTGCTCTAAATTGGTGTAATAGAAATACCCAAAAAACAGAACAGCAAGTAAGACAAAGCCCAAAACGGTATTACGGTCAAAATTCATACGTTAAACAAGTTTGGCGATAAGAGCCGACAAAGATAAGGGAAGGCATCCGGCCCAGTTTATGAATGAAGTGGTTGAGAAGACTTCGTGAAAGGCTGCTGAGCATGCTGCAGCGCAGCTTTAATAAAATGAACAAAAATGGGCTGCGGCTCTTCTACCGTACTTTTTAATTCAGGATGATACTGCACTCCAATGAAAAAGGGATGATCCTTTAATTCAATGATCTCCACCAGTCCTGTGTCAGGATTCCTTCCACTGGCCATCATACCCGCTTTTTCGAAATCAGCCAGGTACTTGTTATTAAATTCCCAGCGGTGGCGGTGTCGTTCGGAGATTTTTTCCTTTCCGTATATGCGATGCGCCAGCGAGCCTTTTTCAATTATACATGGATATGCCCCTAAACGCATCGTTCCGCCTTTTGCGGTAACCTGTTTTTGCTCATCCATCAAATCGATCACCGGATCAGATGTATCTGGATTCATTTCTGTTGAATTGGCCAACTTAAGCCCGAGCACATTACGGGCAAATTCTATCGCTGCCATTTGCATTCCTAAGCAGATACCGAAAAAAGGTAATTTTTTCTCTCGGGCATATTTAACCGCTACAATCTTTCCTTCCACACCACGATGACCAAATCCGGGAGCTACTAACAGCGCATCCAAACCTGCTAATTTTTCATTTACATTTTCGGAGGTAATAAACTCACTATGAATATTGATCACCTGCACCTGGCATTCATTGATAGCACCCGCATGTATAAAGGATTCCAAAATTGATTTGTACGCGTCCTGCAACTCAATGTATTTCCCGATCAAACCTACATTCACTTTTGCTTTAGGATATTTGAGCTTATCCAAAAAAAGTTTCCAACGAGTCAGATCAGGTTGTTGAGTACCAGTTAAATTCAATTTTTTCAAAACGGTTGTATCCAACCCTTCCCGCATCATTAATACAGGAACTTCATAAATAGTAGAGGCATCGGCCGCTTCCACAACGGCTTCAGGTTTTACATTACAAAAAAGAGCAATCTTTCTTTTAATATCTGGACTTAACGGTCTTTCAGTTCTGCAAACGATGATATCCGGATGAACCCCTTCCTCGCTTAACATACGAACGCTATGTTGCGTAGGCTTTGTTTTTAACTCTTTAGCTGCTTTTAGATATGGGATCAATGTCAGATGAACTACTACAGTATCATGCTCGGGCAACTCCCATTGAAGTTGTCGAAGCGCCTCCACAAATGGCAAACTTTCAATATCACCAACGGTGCCCCCAATTTCAGTGATCACAATATCATATTCACCGGTTTGTCCCAATAATTTCATTCTTCTCTTGATCTCATCGGTGATATGCGGAACTACTTGCACAGTTTTTCCCAAAAAAGCACCTTCGCGTTCTTTATTGATTACTGTTTGATAAATACGCCCTGTAGTTACGTTATTAGCTTGCGTTGTATGAATATTCAGGAAACGCTCATAATGCCCCAGATCCAGGTCAGTCTCCGCACCATCTTCAGTAACATAGCATTCCCCATGTTCATATGGATTTAATGTACCTGGATCCACATTAATGTAAGGATCAAATTTTTGAATGGTCACCCGCAGTCCTCTTGCTTGTAATAATTTAGCCAGTGACGCCGCAACAATTCCTTTACCTAGCGAGGAGGTAACTCCTCCGGTCACAAAAATGAATTTGGAGATAGATATTTCGTTTTCCATGTATTTACCCTTAGTGACCTTCGGGCAACGATCAGCCTTGATAAAAGGGAATGTGCAAGAGGTCGAGTAAAGTTAGGAATTATCCCTTATTCATCACAACTCCAATTGCAGAATCATATTGGATTTTCCAGTCTCGAACAGACCCCCAATGCTGGCCATCCAACTCTATTGATTCCTGAGTTGTTACACCCAGAAAGGTTACAGGAGTACTTCCCGTGGCGGTGAGTTGCAAGAAAGCAGCACGGTGTTGAGGGGACACTGAAACCACTACTCTACCCTGAGATTCCCCAAACCAGCAAGCATCAACACGCAACAGCTTACCATCAACTGCACGCTCTGGAGCTTTTACGGAAAAACCTACTGAACGATTGAAAGTCTTCTCCATTAAAGCCACCCATACCCCGCCTTCACTACAATCGTGTGCGCTTTCAATTACACCCGAATAAATCAAATTTTTAACAAGCCGATGCAGTGCCAGCTCTTCCTCTGCATTATAATAAGGCACTGGAGAAAGCGTGTGGCCAATTATATCTTGTAAATAAACAGAAGAGCCTAGATCATTTTGAAGCGAGCCTAGTAAGTAAATTTCGTCTCCAGCATTTTTGAAATCAAGGGTCATTTTTTTATCAACGTTTTCCAATAGCCCTACCATTCCAATCGTTGGCGTGGGATTCACAGGACCGTCAGGATTTTGATTGTAAAAACTTACGTTTCCTCCGGTCACTGGGGTATCGAACAAACGGCAAGCTTCACCCATACCCAAAATAGCTTCCTTGAATTGGTAATACACCGCTGGATCATAGGGGTTGCCAAAATTCAAACAATTGGTCACACCCAGTGGTTCGCCTCCAGCGCAAACAATATTTCGCGCCGCTTCACTCACTGCAATCATAGCTCCCTTCCTTGGATCAGCCATTACATAACGACTATTACAATCAGTGGTGATAGCAATCCCTTTTTTTGTTCCTTTCACCAACACAACAGCAGCATCTGATGGAGCATTGGTATTTGTGTTGTTCGTCCCTACCATACTATCATACTGTCGAAAAATCCAATTCTTGGAAGCGATCGTTGGATGCGTGATTAGCTGCTGTGCTGCGGCTTTTAAATCACTGGGCAAGGCCACTGCATTTAATTCAAACTCAGCAATTTTTTCTAAATAAGCCGGTGCAGAGAAAGCTCTGTCATATTGCGGTGCACCGCCTCCTAATACTAACTCATGAGCGGGGATAGAGGCATCCAGCTGACCATTCATATAAAAATTCAAGATGCCGTCGCTGGTAACTTCTCCAATGACCGCACAAGGAAGATCCCACTTCTCAAAAACTTTTTTTACCAACTCCTCTTTGCCTTTCTTGGCTACTAACAACATTCTTTCCTGACTTTCGCTCAGTAGCAATTCCCATGTTTTCATATTGGGTTGACGAGTGGGGACCTTATCCAAATCAATACGCATCCCTACCCCTCCTTTTGCACTCATTTCTGCCGTGGAACAAATAATTCCGGCAGCGCCCATGTCTTGCATCCCTACTACCGCGCCGGTTTGAATAACTTCCAAACAAGCTTCCAATAATTTTTTCTCTTGAAAAGGATCTCCAACCTGGACAGCTGGCAACTCCTTTGCACTTTCTGCAGTAATATCTGCGGATGCAAATGAGGCTCCTCCAATTCCATCCTTACCAGTTGCACTGCCTACAAACAAAACCGGGTTCCCCTCGCCTTCTGCAGTGGCAGAAACTGTTTGCCCGGCCTTTACAATACCAACGCTCATTGCATTGACAAGTGGATTGGTATGATAACAACGATCAAAATAAATTTCACCACCGACTGTAGGAACCCCAAAACAATTTCCATAGTGTCCAATTCCATGAACCACTCCCGCAAGTAAATGCTGCGTTTTTTCGTCCTCTAATAATCCAAATCGAAGAGAATTTAATGCCGCAATGGGTCTTGCTCCCATCGTAAAAATATCTCGATGGATTCCTCCCACCCCAGTGGCCGCTCCTTGAAAAGGTTCAATAGCAGAGGGGTGATTATGTGATTCAATTTTAAAAACAATTCCTAAATCATCACCAATATCCATCAACCCTGCATTCTCCTCCCCGGCTTTGACTAGCATTCTTCCTCCCTCCCGGGGTAAGGTTTTCAACCACTTAATTGAATTTTTGTAGCTACAATGCTCACTCCACATTCCGGAGAAAGCACAGAGTTCATTGAAGTTGGGAGTACGACCCAGCTTTTTACAAATCAAATCAAATTCTTCGGCTGTAAGGCGGAGCTGCTCCGCCGTGGAAACGGTCACTTCCATGCAGGTTAAAAATTGAATTATAAAGGTATTTTACAGTATCCAGCTTCCCCGCAAAAGTTGTTCCCGCAGTCTACACATTAATTTTTTATATAATATAATATTTTTTGGATAAACGAACTGAAAATAGTTGCTTTGCTTAAAATTTATCAATTATGTCTATCAGATTTCAGGCTTTAGAGAACCTAAGTAATAAAAAAAATGTGGAATTAGGTTCGCCCAATAAAACCACTAGCTTCTTTGCTTCCAATGTATTTACGGTACAAGTTGCCAGAGAATTCTTGAGTGATGAAGCTTACAAAAGCCTGAAAGCATCCATCAAAGCGGGAATGAAGATTGATCGAATTATGGCCAATCAGATTGCCAATGGAATGCGCGCCTGGGCAGAAACAAAAGGTGTGACACACTTTACGCACTGGTTTCAGCCTTTGACAGGAACAACAGCAGAAAAACACGACTCTTTCTTCACATTGAAAAGTGATGGTACCGCCATTGAAGAGTTTGACGGTGCTGCTTTAATTCAGCAAGAACCTGATGCTTCCTCCTTTCCGAGCGGAGGCTTACGTGCCACTTTCGAAGCACGTGGTTATACAGCATGGGACCCTTCCTCTCCTCCCTTTGTGATTGAGATTGGAAATGGCAAAACACTTTGCATTCCTACCATATTTGTTTCATACACCGGAGAATCACTTGACTACAAAGCGCCATTGCTGAAAGCTACAGAAGCACTCAGTAAAGCTGCAACTGAGGTTTGTAACTACTTCGATAAAAACGTAAATAAAGTAAATGTTACACTGGGCTGGGAACAAGAATACTTTGTTATTGATGAGGCTTTTTATAACGCGCGTCCAGATCTAGTAATGACAGGCCGCACGGTGTTTGGAAGCGGCTCCGCAAAAAATCAACAACTGGAAGATCATTATTTTGGCTCTATACCGGAACGCATTTACGCTTATATGCGTGACTTTGAAAACGAATCATACAAACTGGGGATTCCCCTTCGCACCCGCCACAATGAAGTAGCGCCAGCACAATTTGAATGTGCGCCCATTTTTGAGGAAGTGAGTGTGGCTGTAGATCACAATTCACTATTGATGGATGTGATGGACCGAGTAGCTCGTCGTCACAACCTCCGTGTACTATTACACGAAAAACCATTCGCAGGAATCAACGGAAGCGGAAAACATAATAACTGGAGCATGGCTACCGATACTGGTGTTAATTTATTGGCACCGGGAAAAACGCCTAAGACTAACCTCATGTTCCTGACATTTTTTGTTAACACCATCAAAGCCGTTCACGATTACGCGGATGTGCTGCGCGCCTCCATCGCCTCAGCTCCAAACGATCACCGCCTGGGAGCCAATGAAGCTCCTCCTGCCATCATTTCAGTATTTATTGGACAGTACCTAAGTAAAGTTTTAACAGATGTGAAGGAGCGGGTAACATCTAAGATGGATGAAACAGATGAAAGCTTACTCAAAATTGATATTCATAAGAGCATCCCTGAATTACTAATGGATAACACAGATCGTAATCGCACCTCTCCCTTTGCATTTACAGGGAACAAATTTGAGTTTCGTGCGGTAGGATCTTCTGCGAATTGCGCAAATCCAATGACTGTACTTAACACAATCATGGCCGCCACTTTGAAACAATTTAAATCCGAAGTTGACGCATTGATTGAAAAAGGCGAAAAGAAAGAAATTGCGATCATGTATGTGATTCGAGAGTATATTGTAAAGAGTGAAAAAGTATTGTTTGAAGGAGATGGTTATAGCGAGGCGTGGGAAAAAGAAGCGGCCAAGCGCGGTTTACCCAATGTAAAAACAACCCCCTTAGCGCTGGACGCCATGGTTACAAAAAAAGCAATGTCATTATTTGAGGATAATGGCATCTATTCACACCAGGAACTGGAAGCGCGTCATGAAATTGAGCTTGAGAAGTACATTAAAAAAGTACAAATAGAAAGCCGTATCATGGCAGAACTGGCTACCAGTCAGGTTTTACCGGCAGCTATTCGTTATCAGAATACATTAGCTAGTAATGTAAAAGGCTTGAAAGAAGCCGGACTCGCTGAAAAAAGTTACAAGAAACAGCAAGAGATACTTGAAAAAATATCAACGCATATTGCTAAGATTAGCGATGCCGTAGAAAAAATGACAGAAGCACGTAAAGCGTGCAATAATCTAGAGAGCACGCGCGAGAAAGCCATTGGATACCAGTCAAAAGTTAAAGATGCATTCTTTGATGAAATTCGCTACCAAGTAGATAAACTTGAATTATTGGTGGATGATAATGAATGGAGCCTACCGAAATATCGCGAAATGCTGTTTCTCCGTTAAGAGCGATTAGCCTTTATCACGCGTAATACATTACCGCCGAGGATTTTTTTCAATGATTGATTGGAATATCCTCGGCGTTTTAATTCTGCTGTTATTTTAGGGTACGTACTTACATCCTCTAATCCTTTGGGAACAAATCCAATTCCATCATAGTCAGCCCCGATTCCCACGTGATCTACTCCTACCAGTTTTACTATATACTCAATATGATCGACCACCTCTTTGACTCCAGGCAAGTTTTTTGCTAACTCTTGCTGCACCAACAAATTGACTTGCTTCGAAAGAATTTCAGCTTCATCGCGGTATGCTGGCAATTGTTGTAGCACAGTGCGAATAGAATCTTTTCCGGGACCTTCCCAGTATTTTTTTGCATCAACAAATGATTTGCTGATAAATGCCGGATAGAAATTAATGCAAATTACTCCTCCATTTTTAGCAACAGCCTTGATTTGTTCATCCTTTACATTTCTAAAAACAGGACAAAGAGCCCAAACAGAACTATGGGTTAATAATACAGGCTTGCTTGTTACTTCTAACGCATCATAAAAAGTTTGCTCTCCCACATGAGAAAGATCAACAATTACACCCACCTCATTAAGCTTTTGCACAACTTGTTTTCCAAAATCAGTAAGGCCCTTCGCAATCAGAGTCTTGCCAGCCCCAGACTCATCCATGGCACTGGTTGCCCAATCATGACTATTATTCCAAGTCAAGGTGAGATAAGACATTCCCTTTGCAATCAGGGAATCCAATTTTGACAAATCAGATTCAATCATATGACCGCCTTCCACCCCAATCATTGCTACCAATTTGTTGCGATGAACTTTTTTGCGCGCCTCTCTATAACCAGTGGCAAAATCAAATTTATCGGGATGGCGAAGAATGATGCGATTCAACGAATCAATTTCTTGAAGGGCATCTTGATAGAAACCTTCCTTCTTTCTAGGAGTTTCACCAGTAAATACAGAAAAGAATTGAATGTCTACACCCCCTCGCTTCCAACGGACATAATCACTATGTCCTTTTGATAACAACACACTAATATCACGCCCTTCCAACACTTGCCCGCTAAGACAATCGTTGTGTGTGTCTACCAGAATAGCTTTGCGGTGAACTGAATTAACGGATTGACTGAAGCCAACAGCATTTAAATAAAACAGAAAAAATACAAGCAATAAAAAAAGCCTGCTCCTATATTGTGAAGCCCCCATTAGCCCATAGTTTTCTTAGCATCTTCTAAGAATTTTGCAAGCCCGATATCTGTCAGAGGATGCTTTAACAGCCCTAAAATAGAATCAAGTGGACAAGTGCAAACATCCGCCCCTGCTTCCGCACATTTTACAATATGCAATGGAGTACGAATAGAGGCAGCAAGAATTTGTGTTTTAAAACCCTGGACACCATAAATCTGCGCAATTTGAGCAATCAACTCAACACCATCCCAGTTACTGTCATCTACACGACCTATAAAAGGCGAAAGATAAGTAGCACCTGCTTTAGCGGCTAAGATGGCTTGACCAGCTGAAAATACAAGCGTACAATTTGTTCGCATTCCATTTTCCGTAAACCATTTGATTGCTTTAATACCATCTTTGATCATAGGCACTTTCACCACAATATTTGGATGAATGGCAGCTAGTTTTTTACCCTCCGCAACGATGCCAGCAAAGTCGGTGCTGATTACCTCAGCGCTGATATCACCGTCCACCATTTCACAAATAGTTCGGTAATGATCCATTACAGCCTTTTCTCCTTTAATACCTTCTTTAGCCATCAGAGAAGGGTTAGTGGTTACACCATCCAGAATACCCAATTCATTGGCTTCTTTAATCTGAGCAAGGTTGGCTGTGTCAATGAAGAATTTCATATTAATTGAATAAAGTGTTTAAATAAAAAATGGCAGGCTTATTACATCGCACCGCTCAACCACTTACTCTTGCTGCCTTCCGGCCCTGGGAGGGTTCAGCAGGAGCTGGTCGTGTAAGACCTGCCACTGCTAAATTAATGAATATTCACTCATTGTTGAAATGTGGAACGCACCCAGGTATATCCAACCAGCTCATCGGCTCTACTTCCAACAGGTCTTACGTAGACCAGTACTAGGTATTCATTCTCTGTTCCCCAATAATCTCCCTCTGTTAAATAGTTGGCAGGCACAGGCTTGGCATCTTGGTTATTAGTCGTTACATATTGATAATTATAATACCCCTGCTTTAAGAAACAAGTCTTAGTATAAACACCACGATTA
Organism: Bacteroidota bacterium; assembly: GCA_005791465.1. Lineage (GTDB taxonomy): Bacteria > Bacteroidota > Bacteroidia > Chitinophagales > Chitinophagaceae > JJ008. The sequence goes on from SXWI01000080.1 coordinate 17,358, forward strand.
GCATCAAATATCATTTTGCTATTGCTATCAAGTGAATAATTGGTAAGCTCGCCATATAAATGAACTGACTTGCCCGGTAGTAGGCGTCCCCCCCGCGGGTAGAAAGTAAAATGAACCCATGCATACTCACCCTGCAACTGTGAATTGGGATTATCTCGGCTCTCTACGATATAAATTCCATCTATATCGCGATTCAATAAACTCATTTTGCCTTCCCGCGGATAATCCGGATTTACCCATATATCTACTCTTGCAGTGCTATCACTATCCTCAATTCGATCAACACGCTCACTCCGCAACCGAAAGCTCCGCAGGTCTACCCAACGCCACTCTTGGCCAGCTGGGAAAAGTGAGAAGCTTTCGTCTGTGTACTCAAAATAATTTCCACGAAATAGCGTAGGGGTTCTTTGCACTTTTACCTGTTGCCAGCTTCTATTTTGTAATAACCAGACGTTTAATTCAGTAGGAGTAAACTGACTCCCCAATCCTTGTACCGGGGTAATCCCGATTTGTAACTGCTGGTGTGTTCGCAAAAGTTGACCATCAAAAGGTTGTCTAACCTGAGCAGTGATAGAGACTTTTTTTGAAGCAATTAGCACTCTTCGTGTAAATGCCAGCTGTGTAGTGTCATCATTCAAAAATACTTTCAATAAATAGTTCCCAGCTCTTGTGGGAGCACTCCCTGCTTCTGGAAGGAAGGCCTGATAATGTGTGTATCGAATCTGCGTTAAAGAAGAGGGGCGATAATTGCGGATACGGTTAGTTAAGAAACCTCGTAAGTAATCGAAAGGCTGTAAAGAAGCAGGTTTCCAGTCTGCATTACAA
>SXWI01000081.1 GCA_005791465.1 Bacteroidota bacterium
AATCTCTGCAATTCGGTCGGTGCCGCTTTCATAATTACGACTGCTTCTTTTGCATTCACCCCCAAAGCGATGTATCTCTGCTTCTATTTCATCGCTGTCGGTTACTACAATTACCTGATCAAATAACATTGTTGATTGTGTTGCTTCCACCGTATGACGTATCACCGTTTTATCACCCAGCAACTGCATGAGCTTGCCTGGAAACCGACTGGCTGCATAACGGGCAGGAATCAATGCAACAACTCTCATACCTGTTATTTAATTAGTTTGTTTTTGAAAAGGACTTTTCAAGAGATTCACTAAGTCTTCGTCCTTTTCTTTTGGATAATCTCTATCAATTCCATATTGAATGGACTTGGCGTCTAAAAAACGAAATGTACCAAATACTCGATCCCATACAGAGAAAACCGCACCATAGTTGCTATCGGTGTATGGTTGTTTCCAATGGTGATGAACCTTATGCATATTGGGTGAAATCAATATCCAGCTCAGGAAACGATCTACGGTAGCGGGCAGACTGATATTAGCATGCGTGAATGCAGTGGCTATCACTACTAACGTTTGATAGATCATTACCGAATACATGGGTGCTCCTGAAAAAAATATCAGTAGCAAGAAAAAAATTCCTCTTAGCAAACTATCTCCTGGATGATGACGCAGGCCTGTGGTTACATCTACTTTTTGATCACTGTGATGTATTATATGAAAGCGCCATAAAAATTTTTGTTGATGCATCACCCAATGTACTAGCCAGCTGCTGAAATCGAGTGCTAAGACGCCAATTAGAATAGTTAATCCGATGCCAGCATTACTCCAGTATACCAATCCAAAGGATTGTTGATTGCACCAATCAGATAGCGCCACAATCAGAATGGCTAGTAAGGTGTGTATAATCAGATGGATAATGGTAAAAACAAAATTGATACCGGCGTGCTTGAGTTTACCTCTTTGGTAGGGGAGTTGAAAAAGCGGAATCGCTCCTTCGAGTATCCAAAAGAATAATAGTCCTTCCACTAAAAGGGCCAGTCTTTCGGCCGGGCGTTGTTCAAGATCTTGAAAGTAGTTAATCCACTCCGGCCACATGGTAAATTATTTATTGATTCAGCATCAAAGGCATTACAAGCATTTGCAGTTCTTCGTTCTCTTCAATTTCTGAAGGTCTCAAAATACCTGCTTTATTGGGCGTAGATAATTCAATAATTACTTCTTCGCTTTCGGTTGCTCCCAGCATTTCAATTAAAAACTTTGCATTGAATGCAATCACCAAGTCTTCTCCGTTGTATTGACATTTCATACGTTCATTTCCCTCGAAACTAAAATCCACGTCTTGTGCTGCTAATTGTAATTCGCTTCCGCTTATACTTAGGGCTACCTGATTAGTGCTTTTGTTACTGAAAATACTTACCCGACGAAGTGCACTTTGAAACGCCGCCTTGTTTACGGTTAGCGTGTAAGGATTTCCTGTAGGGATTACAACTTTATAATCAGGGAAACGTGCATCTATCAACCGGCAACTCATTTGAGTAGTGCCGTAGCGAATAAATAAGTGATTGCTGTTGTAATTAATGGTCACGGCTTGGTCGGTATCGGGAATTGCAGCTTTGACCAGATTTAATGGTTTTTTAGGAACAATAAAGGAATCCGCTTTTGGACATTTGATATCAGAACGTTTATAGCGAACCAAACGGTGCGCATCGGTTGCCACACATTGCAATCCCTTTTTATCTAATTCAAAAAACACACCCGTCATGGCAGGACGGAGATCGTCGTTGCTAGTGGCGAATAATGTTTTGTTGATTGCAGTAAGCAAGGTTGTTGCACTCATCTCAAAAGAAGTAGTGTCGTCTGCACTAGGTTCTTTAGGGAAATTATCAGGATTTTCTCCCATCACCTTATACTTACCATTATCACTTGTTATTTCGATTGCAAAATTCTTGTCGATATTGAAAGTGAGCGGTTGGTCGCCAATATTTTTTAAAGAGTCCATTAGAATACGTGCCGGAATACAAACCTTGCCTGTGTCCTTGGCCTCGATATCTAATTGTACCCGCATCACCGTTTCCAGGTCAGTGGCCACCACCGTCAATTTATTTTTTTCTACTTCAAACAAAAAGTCCTCCAGGATAGGCAGAACCGTGTTTGTGTTGATCACACCGGAAATGTGCTGCAACTGTTTCAAAAGCACTGAGGAATTAGCAATGAATTTCATACCATTTCTATTGATAGGTTGATGGCGAAACTACTGATTTTTTGGGTAGATTTGGAGGGATGTATAAAAAGGTATTAACGCCCGAACAGGCACTCCAAAAGCTGCGACATTACTGTGCTTATCAGGAGCGTTCACACCAAGAAGTACGGGAAAAACTCTTTCAATTGGGCTGTCCTTCCCGAATTCATGATGAACTGATTAGCTCGCTTATACAGGACGATTATTTGAACGAAGAACGCTTTGCTACTGCCTATGCCGGCGGAAAATGGAGGGCCAAACATTGGGGACGAATTCGTATCAAGCTGGAACTGCAGCAACGAAAAGTCAGTGCCTATTGCATTCGAAAGGCCCTCGAGCAGATTGAAGAGGAGGATTATCACAAAGTATTGGAGGTCCAGGCTGTTAAAAAGTATGAATCACTTAAACAGTATCAGTATATAATTAGGAAGAAAAAAACAATTGATTATTTGGTCGGTCGTGGGTTTGAGTCCACATTAGTTCGTTCTATTGTTTCCAAACTTTAACCTTATGTCAAGCATTACAATTTCATTAGTACAAACCACACTGAATTGGGAAAATAAAGCAGCTAATCTGCAGCATTTTGAAGAAAAAATTGCATCGCTAGCCGGAAAAACACAGGTGGTATTCTTGCCTGAAATGTTTACGACGGGATTTAGCATGAACCCTTCCCAGTTAGCAGAGAAAATAGATGGGGAATCGGTGACATGGATGAAAAAAATGGCAGCCCAATATCGTTTGATTTTGACCGGAAGTTTAATCATTGAAGAGCATGGACATTATTTTAATAGACTGATCTGGATGTTGCCTACCGGTGATTTCGGTTATTATGATAAGCGCCACTTATTTGCTTTTGCGGGGGAAGACAAACATTATACTGCAGGCAATAAGCGATTGATTACGGCTGTTAACGGCTGGCGGTTCAATCTGCAAGTCTGTTATGATTTGCGTTTTCCGGTATGGGCTCGTCAACAAATCAATAATGGCGAACCCGAATATGATGTGCTGGTTTATGTAGCTAATTGGCCAGAAAGAAGAAGACAAGCTTGGATTACATTATTACAGGCGCGTGCTATTGAAAACCAGTGTTATGTAATTGGTGTGAACAGAATTGGTGAGGATGGACAAGGAGTTTATCACAGTGGTGATAGTATGGTGATTGATCCATTAGGAGAAATTTTGTTCGCCCAAAAAGATCAAGAAACAATCCATACCCTCACACTCAATAAAGAAAAACTTACTGAGGTGCGTCAATCTCTGCCATTTCTAAAGGATGGGGATGGGTTTGGGATTGCTACTGATCATTAGCTTCTGCAGTATTGTATCTAGGAGCAGCAATCATCCTCATCTTTTTTAGTTTAATCAACAGTAATTACCTGTTTTTTCGCTTGCAGACTGACCACAAGCAGAATTAATTCGTTTGAAATTCAGTCTAAAAAAACAACTTTTAAGGTTTACTATTAGTAAACTTTTGTAATTTTACAATGTTTAATGTTATTGCCAGGAATACCATTTTGCAATTTGCAGCCAAGTATCCCAGCGCTGCAAATTCTTTATTTGAGTGGTATTATGAAATGCTAAATGCTTCGTTCAAAGACTTTAACGAACTAAAGCAGGTGTATGGCAGTGTAAGTTTAGTAGGGGATAATCGAGTGGTTTTCAATATTTGTGGTAATCACTATAGGTTAGTAGTTCGCATAGTATTCGAATACCGGGTAATTCAGATTAAATGGTTTGGTACACACAAGGAGTATGATAAAATAAATGTAAAACTGATTGGTTATAAAAAATAGAATATGTCTCCACAGATAATTAAAACAAAAAAGCAGTATTTGAATTATTTGAACTGGGTAACTGTTCAGTTAAATAAAGGAGTTAAATCTACCACAACTCTTGGTGAAAAGATTCAATTAGTATTACTTCTCATTAAGCATTACGAAGACATTCATTACCAAATACCAAAACCAGACCCCATAAAAGTGATAAAGGAAAAAATGCGTGAGCAAGGATTGCGGAATAAAGATCTTGTAGGGAAAGTGGGGAGCAAGGGATATGTATCAGCAATTTTGAATAAAAGAAAGCCTCTAACGCTTGATTTAGCTAAACT
>SXWI01000010.1 GCA_005791465.1 Bacteroidota bacterium
TCGCTATGATACCATTCGTGCAAAAGATGGTACAATCAGCAAGATTAAAAAACGTAAAATCAAAAAAATAAAAGAACCTACCATCAAATTACCTAAGGGACCTCGTGAGATTGGAGGGTTTGCTGGTGTGGCTTTGAATTTTGCCACCGCTTTGAAGCGTACAGCAATTCAGTATACGGAAGATTTCGGTACCACTTTGCCTGGCTATATGGATAGTACTCAATTAATGGGACTTAATCTAAGAAGTACACAGCCTGGCTTCGGTTATCTTTTCGGATACCAACCAGACACCAACTGGATTAATCGTTTTGGACAAAAGGGTTTATTATCAAGAGATTCACTGGTAAGTGCTATGATTCAACAGCGGTATAACCAGCGACTTTCAATCACCGCGCAGGTTAGTCCTTTTAAGGATTTCAATATTGATCTGAGTCTTGACAAAACATTTGATAAACAATATAGCGAGTTGTATAAGGATACTACAGGTATAGCGGGTCTTGCTCGTTTAAACCCCTATGCCTTGGGCAGTTTTAGTATCAGCTATATTTCGTATCAAACCTTATTTACTTCTTTTGATCCCAATGTGGTTTCCTCAACATTTAAGCAGTTTGAATCGAACAGAAAAACATTATCAAACAAATTGGGTACAGTCAATCCTTATCAGGCTGGTGGTCTTGATCCTGATGGGTATTACAAGGGATACGGTCGTTATGCTCAGGATGTAGTTATTCCATCCTTTATCGCCGCATACACAAATAAAGATCCTGCCTCCATTAAATTATTCGACAATACTAATCCCAATATTCGTCACAATCCATTCCGTGCGCTGGTTCCAAAGCCAAACTGGACCTTGACCTATAATGGGCTCTCTCGTTTACCGGGGCTTGATAAAATATTTACCAATTTTTCTATCCGTCATGGGTATAAGAGTACCTTCTCAATGAATAGTTTTAATACGGCTTTATTATTTACGGATCCGTTACGCGTGGGTTATCCCTCTTTCCGTGATACACTTACGGGGAATTTTATTCCCTATTTCTTGATACCCAATATTACCATTCAAGAGGCATTTGAGCCATTGATCGAAGTGGATATGACTTTTACCAACCAGCTGCAAACGCGATTTGAAATACGTAAGAGCAGACAGTTGAGTCTTAGTTTAATTGATTACCAGTTGGCAGAGAACAGATCTACTGAGGTGACGTTCGGATTGAACTGGCGTAAAAAGGGAATGCCTTTGATCAAGAATATTAGGATTGGCAAAAACGGAATGAAGTTAGACAACGATGTAACCTTGCGTGTTGATTTTAGTTTACGTGATGATGCTACCGCTAATTCAAAATTGGATCAGGGAACTGCCTTTGGTACAGGAGGTCAGCGGGTCATTCGTTTTGCTCCTTCTATTGATTATGTGCTGAATAATAAAGTCAGCATGAAACTTTACTTTGAGCAAAACAGAAATATTCCTAAGATCAGTAGTGCGTTCCCTATTACAAATACAAGGGCTGGACTGCAAGTCCGAGTTTCATTAGCACAATAAGAACTGATTCTATTTTCGCTGAATATAAAACGAGTCCGCTTGTTGCAGACAAGTAAGTGTTAAGTCGTTGATACAAACATGAGCGGGCAGCGTTGTCGTATAATAGATCACTTCTGCAACATCTTCTGGCGTCAACGGTTTCATCCCATTATAAACGCTGGCTGCAGTTTCCTGATCGCCCTTGAAACGTACCAATGAAAATTCAGTCTCCGCAGCACCTGGATTAATGGCAGTTACTTTAATACCATGCCTTAATAGATCGATCCGCATAGACTGGTTTAGTGCATCTACAGCATATTTTGTAGCACAATAGGCATTTCCTTTCTCATAAACCACTCTTCCTGCCGTAGAACCTATATTAATGATATGTCCTTTTTTACGATTTGCCATTCCTTTTGAAACCGCCTGTGATACATAGAGGAATCCCTTGATATTGGTATCAATCATTTCATTCCAATCATCCAGCTTTGCCTCTTCAAAATAATCTCTACCTGCTGCTAGCCCGGCATTATTGATTAGTATCTCAATTTGCTGCCAGTTTTCAGGTAGTCTGTGAATACCGGTTGTGATGGCGTCCTGATTACGCACATCAATGGGTAATAGAAAAGATTCTGTACCAAAGGAATCCTTTAGCTCATCAGCTAGCTTCTCAAGTCTTTCTTTTCTTCTTCCATTTAAAATCAGCCGATGACCTTTTTCAGCAAAAAGTGTTGCACAAGATCTTCCAAAGCCAGAAGTTGCTCCTGTAATTAAAACAATTGATGACATACTGTAAAGGTAGGATAAGAAGCTACTTGTTTACCGAATGAGGGTAATCAAGCCTTTTGCAAAATAAGGCTGGTCCAAATAATCAACAGCACTGACGGTCCATACAAAAACATGTGTTCCTTGTAGTTGCCCGTTAACTTTTCCATCCCATGAGGCTCCCTCTTGTTTTGTTTCATACACCAGTTGGCCCCAGCGATTGAAAATTCGAAAATATTTTAACTCTTTGATGCCTGCCATAATGGGGCGGATTACATCATTTTTACCATCACTATTGGGTGTAAATGCTGTAGGAACAAAAACACTGGGCGCTGTTTGAAAAACGCGTACAATCAGGTAGGCTGTATCTGCGCAATTTGCTAAGTCACGTGTAATCATTTGATATCTGATCTGATTGGAACCGGTTGTATAGCGGGCAATGGGGTTTGGAATATTGATGGAAGACAAACCTGTTCCGGGGCTCCAGGTATATGTTAGTCCACCGCTAGCGCTCAACTGAAGTGGTTGTCCCACTACTACGGAGGTGTCTCTTCCTGCAAAAGCAACTACTTCAGGTAGTACTGTTATTACTACTGTATCTAATCCAGGCTTTGGGCATCCTCGTGTATCAAATACTGCGAGTATGTATTGTTGCGTAACAGGGGGACGAGCCACAGGGGACAAACTCGAAGAGTTATTTAAATATTGTGAGGGCCGCCAAACAAAACTACTTCCATTGCTGATGCCTCGAAGTTGCGCAGTACTATTAAAGCATATGATGGTATCAGGGGAAACCCGGGCAATCGGGTAAGGTACTGTTCGAACTACAATTTGTTTGGTTTCATTGCAACTTCCAATCACTCCTGTAACTTGATAAGTGGTGGTAGTATTTGTCACAGCTAGGGGAGACTGAATGGTAGCATTATCCAAATTACCCGCTGGGGTCCAATTGTATTGTAGTCCATTGGAAGCGATACGAAGTCGAATAGTATCCCCTTGGCAAATGGTAGTATCACTCATCGGATTTATAAATACACCCGTAGTTACATTCACTTTAACTGAATCTTGATTTACACATCCACTATTTTCAAGATTTACGTAATACCAGGTTGTGCTCATAGGAAATACCGTAGGGCTGGATGTATTACTATTCAACATGGAAGCGGTGGGGCTCCAGCTAAAATTTCCAACTCCAGATGCATTCAGCCGCACCGAATCGTATTGGCAAATCAGCGTGTCTGTGAAGCCCATAGAAATGAGCGGTTTATCCAGGATATTAATTGTTTGCTGTATTGTATCCCTGCATCCTTTGCTAGATTGAACTATTAATGTTACAATAGCCGGACCTGGACCTGGGTAATTGTATTGGGGATTGCGAATTCGTGAAGTGTCAGCCAACGTTGAGTTATCGCCAAAGTTCCAATGCCAGTAATCTAATGTTCCGTATGTTACGCGAGTAGTATCGGTGAACTGATAAGGTGTTAACACGCAAATACCGTTTGTGGTAAAGCCCGGATAAAACCCTGGCCATACTCGTACAACTGTGGTGGAACTATCAGAACAGATGCCTTGCAGTGTTACTCTCAGCTTAACAGTATAATCGCCAGGTGCAGAAAAAGTGTGTGAAGTGGAGGATAGGGTAGAGGTATTATTAGCACCGCTAGCCGGATCGCCAAAGTCCCAGAGATAATCTGCATTAGCAGGATTACCGGTTGCGTCGTTTTGAAAACTGACATTTAAATCATCACAAAATGAGGGGCGTGGGTTTAGCTGTGCACGCAGCGGGCTACAATCACTGACCTCAAGGTGTAATTCTTTACGCGTGGTGGCTATTAGCGTCCCGTTTCTATATTCATTCACACAAACACAGATTACATATTGGCCTACCATAGTAGGAGCTATTCCGCTGATTAAACCTGTAACGGGGTTGATGGTAACGCCACTTCCCAACGGAGTTCCACCACTGAATAAGGGCGCATAGGGTACGGTATTATAAGGAGGGTTAGATGCTACATCAGGAGCTGGTGCCGATTGACTCCCTCCTTCATACGCTTCGCAAAATTGGTAACTGAGAGAGTCGCTGTTGGGATCAGTAGCTGAAAAGTTTAATTGGAAATAACTGTTTTGGCAAACTACAGCGGTATCATTTACCAGAAATTGCGGACTACTATTGGTTTGTGCATTTTGTCCTGTACTAGCGCCAGGAATTTTTATTGAGAATGTATTTCCTACTGCACCGCTGTTCACTAGATTATTTATGCCAGCAATTCGACAACAGCGTTGGTAGGAAACAATATAGCCTTCAGGTAGGGCAGGTAATTCTACAGAGGCAAGGTCATAAATTACAATGGTGTATTTGCATCCTACTTCATTACCAGTAATGCAAGGTTCATCATATGTTTTACTTAACGTGTATTGGTTGGTGATAGCTACACTTTCGTTGCGCACAAACTGATTGGTTGCAGCATTGAAAAAAGAAAAGTTAATCGGATTTGATAATTGTCCACTGCTTGGGTTGCAAATCATATAGACAGTAAGCGTAACTCGATAGCGTAAATTAGTGCCGCTTCCCGCACCCAGATACTGGTACGTGAAAAAACCTCCTTTAATGTGGGCAGCAAAAAGGGGTGGACACAAAAGTAGTGTCAGCAAAAAAACAAGCAGGGACTTTTTCATCAAGCAAGGTAAAATTACGAACAGGAATGGAATCAATCATCTTCCAAATTGGAATCTGCTCCACAACGATTTTACCAAGATGATTATTGTAAACAAACAAAAGAGTTGAAAAAGCCAATCTCCATACTTGACGTAAATTGTTAATTTGTTCTGACTAGGAGCTATTTCAGCTTTTAGTATTCCTCTTTTGTCATACCCAAGAGTGGAAATAAGAATTCCTCTTGGATCGATAAAAGCACTTATTCCTGTGTTGGCACTTCTTGCCACCCAACTTCTTGTCTCGATAGCTCTCAGTCTTGCGTATAGCAAATGCTGTCGATGGCCGGGCGTATTTTTCCACCACCCATCATTTGTTATAATTGTTAACAGATTAGCTCCTTTTTTAATATACTGGCGCATAAAGTCACCGTATATACTTTCATAACAAATTGCAGGCGCTAACTTAAATCCATTTTTTTCCTCCAATATTACTCGCTCATCTTGCTTGGCATAGCCTGCAGTCACACCACCAAACTTTTCAAACCAAGTATCAAGGAATAGAAGAAACCAGGGTAGTGTTTCAACACCCGGCACGAGTCTTGATTTATGATAGGTGGCATGAACGCCTTTGCTGTCTAATAGTATTGCTCCATTGTAGGCTTCAAAATGAGTACTAGTGCCAGGTATAAGGCGGCTAAACCGGGTAGGCGCTTGCAGTAAGTTATAACTTTCAATCCCAGTAAAAACAGAAATACGCGGTCTGGACTTCAAATAATTAAATACAGTATCGAGGTTTTTTTCCGCCTGCAGTGCCGACTCGTTGTAACCGTAGCGGCTGTAAAGCGCTGTTTCTGGCCAAAGCACTAATGCCGTATTATCTTCTGTAGCTCCTGCGGTTAACTCAAGTACATTGTATAACTGTTCTTGTTCGGTTCCAACCGCAATCTTTTTGTAGGGGTCTATATTGGGTTGAACTATTACTACGCCCTGTTTGTTTTTGTTTATATTTTCTTGTTGCGGGAAAAAAAAGAATGAAATAAGTAGGGGGCTCAATAGTGTAATTGCACTATAGAGTAAGGTGTGAATTCTGTCTCCCTTTTTATTAAGTACTGCTTTGAGATAGGAGAATAGAAGAAGATTGGTGAGTAGTATCCAAAGCGAACCACCCGCCACTCCGGTTACAGCATACCATTGTACCCACTCAGTTTGTTTTGCAAAAACATTTCCAAGTGTTAGCCAGGGCCAGCTTAATCCCCAATCCTGTAAGTGTATATATTCAAAGCACAGCCAAAAAGCAATTAACGAAAGTCCGCTAAACCACTTTGATTTTTTTTGTTTTAGCCGATGAAAACCCAACCAGGGAATGCACATTAGTAAACTGTTAGCAAGCCATGCTGCAACAGCTCCGGGAGCCGTGGCATTCCATATCCACCAGGTAGTACCAATATTCCAGATTAATAAACTCAGGTAGCAGAAAAA
>SXWI01000082.1 GCA_005791465.1 Bacteroidota bacterium
AAGGATTTATTGTTGTGAGCGTAGATAATACAGGAACGGGTTACCGCGGTGAGGAGTTTAAGAAAAAAACCTACCTGCAATTAGGAAAGCTTGAAATAGAGGATCAGATTGATGCAGCGCGTGAATTAGGCAAGTTGCCCTTTATAGACAAAAACAAGATTGGACACTGGGGCTGGAGTTATGGAGGATTTATGAGTACGCTTGCTATCACAAAAGGAGCTGATGTATTCCATGCCGCAGTTGCTGTAGCACCCGTAACCAGCTGGCGATTTTATGATAATATTTACACAGAAAGATATATGCGCACTCCGCAAGAGAATCCAAAAGGCTATGACGATAATTCCCCCCTCAACCATGCTGAAAAAATTAAAGGCAAGTATTTATTGGTGCATGGAACAGCGGATGATAATGTGCATTTCCAAAATGCCACCCAAATGGTTACTGCGCTGGTAAAGGCCAATATTCATTTTGACAGTTTCCATTATCCTAATAAAAATCATGGTATAGGGGGCGGTCCTGACAATACTACTTTTCATCTTTGGAGCATGAAAACAAACTGGATCCTGAAAAACCTTGGAAACGAAAACACAAAAAAGGATTAAAAAAAAGAACCCCCGATGGAAATCGGGGGACCCTAATCAAAAACCATTAACCATTAAACCTTATCCTATGAAAATTCGTGTCGAATTTATGTAGAAATAATGCGAATAAGTGTTTGGCTAATTCAATAATTTGTCATTTAAGGGTTAATTAATAATATTTACTTATTTTCTGAACCTCTTGGGTCAGAATTGGTTATATAAAGTATGAGAAAAATTGTAGTATGTGTAACCGGAGCCAGCGGCTCGATCTATGCAGCCAGTCTTTTGGAGAAGTTGATGATATTGAAAGACCAGTGGTCTGAACTGGCCATGGTAATGACCGTAAATGCCAAAGAGGTCTGGCAAACCGAATTAGAGAACGAAAACTGGAAAAATTATCCTGTAAAATTTTATAGTACCACCGATTTTTCTGCCCCCTTTGCCTCCGGATCAGGACAATACGATACGCAGATCATTATCCCCTGCTCCATGGGAACCCTAGGACGGATTGCCACTGGAGTTTCAAGCGATTTAATAACTCGAGCTGCAGACGTTATCCTGAAAGAAAGAAGAAAACTGATTTGTGTGGTGCGTGACACTCCGTACAACCTAATCCATATTCGGAACATGGAAACAGTGACGCTGGCAGGCGGCATTATTTGCCCAGCAACACCTTCTTTTTATAGCAAACCCACCACCCTCGAAGCCGTGGCGGCTACCGTTACTGATCGTGTGCTGGACTTAGCTGGTTTTGATATTCGTACTTATCGTTGGGGGAAGTAATCAGCGAGCAAATTGCTTGCGAATCACATTTAATGCACCACCGGCTTTGAACCACTCAATTTGTTGCGCATTATATGAGTGATTAGCGTGGATTGTTACTGTGCTTCCGTTACTGTGCTTTAGTGTTACCTCCAATGGTTTTCCAGGGGCAAAGGAAGTAAGCCCAACAATATCAATAGCGTCATCCTCCTGAATTTTATTGTAGTCCTCTTTGTTGGCAAAGGTGAGTGCCAACATACCTTGCTTTTTCAAATTGGTCTCGTGAATTCTTGCAAATGATTTGACCAACACCACCCGAACACCCAAATGACGGGGCTCCATGGCAGCATGTTCGCGGGAAGAGCCTTCTCCATAATTTTCATCACCCACTACAATTGAACCAATACCCGCTGCCTTATAGGCACGTTGTGTAGCAGGAACTGGACCATACGCGCCGGTTAATTGGTTTTTAACAAGATCAGTTTTGTCATTAAAAAAATTGACAGCGCCGATCAGCATATTGTTACTAATATTATCCAAATGTCCACGGAATTTCAACCATGGCCCAGCCATAGAGATGTGATCCGTAGTACACTTTCCTTTCGCCTTGATCAATAATTTCAATCCATTAAGATCCGTACCCTCCCAAGCAGCAAACGGATATAATAATTGAAGACGTTTGCTATCTTCTTTAACATCCACCTGCACCTTACTACCATCCTCAGCGGGTGCTTGATAACCGGCATCTTCAACAGCAAAACCTTTTTGAGGTAATTCATCGCCACTCGGAGGATCCAATTTAACCGCTTCTCCTTTTTCATTGATCAAGGTATCAGTAATGGGATTGAACGTAAGATCACCAGCAATTGCCAGGGCCGTGACTAATTCAGGACTTGCCACAAAGGCTAGCGTATTGGGATTTCCATCTGCACGCTTGGCAAAATTGCGGTTAAAAGAATGGACGATAGTATTGCGCTCCTGCTTTTCAGCACCCATACGATCCCACATACCAATACAAGGTCCGCAAGCATTTGCAAACACACGCGCTCCAATTTTCGAAAATGTATCCAAGAATCCGTCGCGCTCAATGGTGTAACGAACCAGTTCACTACCAGGAGTAATAGTAAACTCTGCTTTTGTCTTCAACCCTTTTTGGGCAACTTGCTTTGCTAGGCTCACTGCACGGCTGATATCTTCATAAGAGGAATTGGTACAGCTTCCTATTAAACCCACTTCAACTTTAGTAGGCCAGCCATTCTTGGCAGCCTCCTCTTTCATTTGAGAAATTGGAGTAGCCAGATCAGGAGTAAAGGGACCGTTTAAGTGTGGCTCTAGTTCGCTCAAATTAATTTCAATCACACGATCAAAATATTTTTCTGGCTGCGCGTATACTTCTGGATCACCTGTTAAATATTCTTTGATCTGATCAGCTGCAATTGCCACTTCTTTTCTTCCAGTGGCTTCCAAATAACGACGCATACTTTCGTCATAACCAAATGTGGAAGTGGTAGCACCAATCTCAGCACCCATATTACAAATGGTGCCTTTACCCGTGCAACTCATATTAGTTGCGCCCTCTCCAAAATATTCTACAATTGCATTGGTACCCCCCTTGACGGTTAAAATACCGGCCACTTTCAAAATCACATCCTTGGGAGAAGTCCAACCATTCAATTTTCCAGTCAGCTTAACTCCTATTAATTGTGGCATGAGTAATTCCCAGCTCAAGCCAGCCATTACATCACAGGCATCTGCCCCACCTACTCCAATAGCAACCATTCCTAAACCGCCCGCATTAACCGTGTGAGAATCCGTTCCAATCATCATACCACCTGGAAAAGCATAATTCTCCAACACAACCTGGTGGATAATTCCTGCACCCGGTTTCCAAAACCCTATGCCATACTTATTAGAAATCGAAGCAAGAAAATTATAGACCTCTTCGTTATCAGCCACCGCTTTTGATAAGTCAGCTTTGCCTTCGTTCTTGGCAACAATCAAGTGATCACAATGAACTGTGGAGGGAACAGCTACCTTTTTACGACCTGTAGTATCAAACTGCAATAGAGCCATTTGCGCTGTGGCATCCTGCATGGCCACACGATCAGGTCCAAAATCCACATAATCCTTACCCCGCTTGAAATCGACAGGAGCTAGGCCCTCCCAAAGATGGGAGTACAAGATTTTTTCAGCAAGCGTTAAAGGACGACCCAGGGACTTACGGGCAGCATCAACACGGGCTGGCATAGCAGCATATAATTTCTTTATCAGATTCAGATCAAACACCATACAATTGATTTTTGGAGATATAGCGCTGCAAAATTAAGAAAAATCAGGGGGAGGTAACGTTGGACTTTTGTAAATTTGGAAGTATTTACACAAGAAACCTTCTATGGAAAAGCTCAAAAGCCTGGTTGAATGGAATGTGTTTGGAGTTTGTACTGCCATTGGCCTCAAACTGGGCATTTCTACCAGCCGAATCAGGCAGTATTTCCTTTACACCTCAGTAATGACACTAGGATCCCCTATTGTGATTTACATGATACTTGCGTTTTGGAGAGATCTCAGGAAGTATATGCAGTCCACCCGCCGAAATCCCTGGCACAGCCTTTAAAATTAGGCTAGAGCAATTGCTTCAATTTAACCAGTAAGAGATCTACTTCCTCTTTAGTATTGAATTTTGAAAAAGAAAAACGAATAGGAACACCCACATTGCCTTTTGGCAATGCCTGAATTACATGACTACCCTGGTTGGCGCCACTACTACATGCACTACCAGCAGAAACACAGATACCTTGCATATCCAAGCTCATTAATAACATTTCTGACTGAGGAGTACGAGGGAAAGAAACATTCAAAACTGTATACAAACAAGCTCCATTCCAATCTCCATTGAATTGCACACCTGGCACTTGTGCTTGCAGCTGAGTTGCTAGATAAGTTTTGAGGGATTGGATATGTGTTTGATCGTGCTGAAGATTAGAAGCAGCTAATTCTAATGCTTTGGCAAAACCCACAATCCCTGAAACATTTTCAGTACCTGCTCGCATATTTCTCTCTTGCCCGCCACCATGAATAAGCGGATTAACCTTTACATGTTCAGCAATAAAAAGAATACCTACTCCTTTTGGACCATGAAACTTATGTGCTGCACCGGTAGCAAAATGAACTTTTGATTTCGATAAATTCAACGGGTAGTGTCCAACTGTTTGAACTGTGTCTGAATGAAAAATTGCATCATACTTTTCACATAACGCGCCCACCGCTTCAATATCTAATAAATTTCCTATCTCGTTATTGGCATGCATCAAGGTTACTAAGCAACGTGTTGAAGAGGAAGCCAATGCTCTCTCTAAATCAGCTAGATCAATATGACCATCCGGTAAAATTCGCAAAAGCTCCGTAGAGAGTTGTCGTTGTTTTGCCAATGCGTTTACAGTATGTAAAACGGCATGGTGCTCAATCGGTGAGGTAATAATATGTCTGCATCCCAAGTCTTCGATAGCAGACCAGATTGCCATATTATCACTTTCTGTTCCTCCGCTTGTAAAAAAAATCTCTCCAGGCTTTACCCCCAATAATTGAGCCACCAACTTTCGAGCATTCTCAATTGCCAGTCGTGTTTCTCGTCCGAATGAATAAATAGAGGAAGGATTTCCAAAATGTGTTTGCAAAAAAGGAATCATGTACTCCAAGACCTGTGGGTCCATTGGAGTGGTAGCAGCATTATCAAAATAGACGCGTGTCATGAGTTATGCGAATATACACTAGGATCCAGAAAGGGAATTTTCCCGAATATCCCGCAAAAGTTGTTGAGCAATATTGCTCGCCTTTGTTTCCAGATCACTCTCGGCATAAATGCGAACAATTGGTTCTGTATTAGAGGCGCGTAAATGCACCCAGTCCTGGTCAAACTCAATACGAAGCCCATCCTCCCTATTCTGGGGCTGCTTTTTGTATTTTTCGGATAGCTTATCCAGTAACACCACTAAATTTATTCCTTCAGGAAGTTCAATTTTATTTTTTGAGATAAAGTAATTCGGATAATTTTTCCTAAACCCACTCATCGCTTTATCCTGTCCAGCAAAATGGGTGAGAAAAAGTCCAATTCCAATCAATGCGTCTCGACCATAATGAAAATCAGGAACTATAATTCCCCCATTTCCCTCCCCACCAATAACAGCATGGGTATCTTTCATTTTTTTCACCACATTGACTTCGCCCACGGCTGCGGGCGTATAAACTCCCCCTCTTGAAATAGTTACTTCCCGAAGTGATTTGGTACTACTCATGTTACTGACAGTGTTTCCTTTTCTTTTGGAAAGAATGTAGTCAGCTACAGCTACGAGCGTGTATTCCTCGCCGAACAAAGTACCGTCCTCATTTACAAAACATAAACGATCCACATCCGGATCCACTGCAATACCAAGATCAGCTCCTTGACGCACTACTTCCTCACAAAGTCCTCGAAGATGTTCAGGGAGTGGCTCGGGATTATGCGCAAATTGTCCGTTTATTTTTTCATTGATCACAATTACCTCTTGAATACCCAATTTTTTCAAAAGAGCAGGCACATAAGTGGCCCCTGTTGAATTGATTGCATCCACCACCACTTTTAATTGGCGGGACGCAACTAATGCTACATCGACCAAGGGATAATTAATAATTGCATCGATATGAGTTGTTAAATAATCTTTGGAAACGATAGAACCGAGTTTCTCCACCGTGGCAAACTGAAATTGTTCTTTCTCTGCTAACTGAAGTACTTTCCTTCCCACCTCAGCATTAATAAATTCTCCCTCCGCATTGAGCAACTTGAGCGCATTCCACTCCTGTGGGTTATGACTTGCAGTAATAATAATTCCTCCTGCCGCTTTCTCAGCAGGTACCGCTAATTCAACTGTAGGAGTAGTGCTAAGACCTAAATCAATTACTTCCACACCCAATCCAACCAAGGTTTGCATCACCAATTGTTGCACCATCGAACCACTGATTCTTCCATCCCGCCCCACCACCATACGCGGAGTTGTTTTTCCATCGCAAATGATTGTTGCAAATGCTGCGGTGAACTTTACGATATCAAGAGGTGTTAGGTTTTCTCCCACATGGCCCCCAATTGTTCCTCGAATTCCGGAAATACTTTTGATTAGAGACATAGGTAGGTTTTGCCCTGCAAAAATACAGCTTGTGAAGCAAAAGGAAGTACTTCATGTTACCTTTGCAGCATGGAAGAAAAAGTGTGGTTTAAGAACTGGTTTAATTCCCCTTATTATCATCTATTGTACGCAAACCGGGACGACGCTGAGGCTGCAGCTTTTATCACAACATTGGTAGACTACTTTAAACCAAACCCTAATTCAAAAATGTTGGACGTGGGCTGCGGAAGAGGAAGACATAGTCGTCAACTAGCTAGTTATGGTTATGACGTTACAGGTATCGATGTAGCTCCGGAAAATATAAAGTATGCAAACCAATTTGCAACACCGCAACTTCATTTTGAGATTCACGATATGCGGCAGCTGTATACAGCAAGAAGCATGGACTATGTGTTTAACTTTTTTACCAGCTTTGGTTACTTCAATTCGAAGCATGAGCATGCGAGAGCACTACATATGATGGCTACCGCATTAAAAAAAGATGGCATCTTAGTTTTGGATTATGTAAATAGCGAAGTGGCCATTCAACAACTGGTAACGAAAGAACAAAAACAAATACGTCAGATAAATTTTACGATTGAGCGCTGGCATGACAACACTCACTTGTATAAACGTATTGACGTAGAAGATCCTAAAAAAGGAATAGCGCTTACGCATACCGAAAAAGTGGCGCGGTTTTCAAAAGAAATCCTCTCAGCGTTGCTCCTTCAACAGGGCCTTACCATAAAATCAGTGTGGGGAGACTACCAATTAAATTCCTTTGATGCCGGTCAATCACCACGGATGATTTTCTACGCGCAGCGTGAGAACTAATAATTTCGATTATTCATAATTAGATATCGGGAG
>SXWI01000083.1 GCA_005791465.1 Bacteroidota bacterium
CGTCGTACTGGTTTTTCTGTCAGTTTGAGAATATCCTCCCGCGTAATTGCTCTTTTTAATTTCTTCTTAAATGGATCGAATGCAGAATCAATAGCTTTGATTACTTTCTCCCAATCTTCATGCTTCTTTTCTAATTCCTTGTAAATCTTCTCCTCAAAAAATATTTTTTCTAAGGAAGAATAATGCCATTTTTCCAACAGTTCGGCTTGCCGAATCCGCAACTCTTTGTCGAGTAAATCCTTCGTATGATCAACCGATTGCTTTAATAGTTCCTGTACACTTAGAAATTGAGGACGCTGCCCTACGATTACACAGGCATTAGGAGAGAGAGAAACTTCGCAATCTGTAAATTTATAAAGAGCATCAATAGTAATGTCTGAAGAAACCCCTGTTGCTAAGTCAACTTGAACCTCTACAGCGGCGGCTGTATTATCAGTAACTTTTTTAATCTTTATTTTACCTTGATCATTCGCTTTCACAATCGACTCCATCAGCTGGGTGGTGGTAACACCATACGGTACACTCCGAATTACCAATGTCTTTTTGTCCAACTCTTCTAGATGTGCACGGACTTTAACGCGACCCCCGCGTTTACCTTGCTCATAGTCTGTGCTATCAAGCATGCCGCCGGTCTGAAAATCCGGGTACAGTTCAAAACGTTTTCCGCGTAGATACTTTACTGCAGCATCAATTAGTTCATTGAAATTATGAGGTAGTATTTTTGTTGAAAGCCCAACAGCAATTCCCTCCGCCCCTTGCGCTAGTAGCAAAGGGAACTTCATAGGAAGTGTTACAGGTTCATTTTTACGTCCATCATAACTTAATTGCCATTCTGTAGTCTTAGGATTAAAGGCAACATCTAGGGCAAATTTACTGGGACGTGCTTCAATATAACGTGAAGCGGCCGCATCATCTCCTGTTCGCACATCCCCCCAATTTCCTTGTGTGTCGATTAATAAATCTTTTTGGCCAAGATTAACCAATGCATCACCAATACTAGCATCCCCATGAGGATGATACTGCATTGCTTGACCAATAATATTAGCCACCTTATTAAAACGCCCATCATCCATCTCCTTCATCGCATGAAGAATCCTTCGCTGAACTGGCTTTAGTCCATCTTCGATTGCAGGAACAGCGCGTTCCAAAATAACATAGGAAGCATATTCCAAAAACCAACTCTTATACTGCCCAAGTATAGTATTCTCCTTGGCAGCATCCACTGATACTATTTTATTTTTAGCTCCAGACATGTATTACAAATTTAATGATCCAGCTCCGCTGATGCACTATTATCTCCACTCCATAATCGTATATCCAACTCTTTCCACCCTTTTTCCCATTTACCATTAGCCTCAATAGTTCCTTCTTCAATAAGCTGAGACAATCTATACTGGATAAAAACATCTCCTGTTTTTACCTTCATTTTAGATTGCATCAGCGTTATTACTCGCAAGGCACGCTGCCACTCTTTGGTTAGTAATCGTTTCAATTCAAGATCAAAATAATTAAAGTCTTTCCCCAATAATTTTTTACCCCCCTCCAAAATTCTCACCCCCGCATTTTCAGTCATTAAACGGCTCCATTCGTCAGGATCAATCTCAAATTCGCTAGCGGTAACAGGCCGGGCAAGCTTTTTTGCTTTCAAAAATTCACGAGGGGGTATTTCCACAAGCCAGGTAGGATAAAACAGTTGGCCTCTTTCATTAATAAACGGAAGGTTATTGAAATAAAGAATCTGAATTCGACCTTGCCAATTTTTAAGCTGTGAAATCAACCAATAATAACCGGATACATCATGTTGATTCTGTGCCATCCAAATCCAACATTCAGCTTCAGGGTTGACGTCAAGCCATTCCTGAATAGCTGCCACAACTTTTGGATCGTCGACCAGGGGTGAAGCTGGTATACAACCATAAGCAGTTTTCTTGAAACAAGATTTCCACCAATTTAAACGCCCTTCCTGACCATCCAGGGTATCCAAAGCTTGTATGGGGCCTACAGCATAATCATCTCTGATCAATTGAATTGGTCCCTCGAGTGTAGCATCCAATTGCTGCACTTCTTTCAAGCGCTCAATATCGGGTTCGTTAAACAAAATATGTAGCATGAATAAATTATTTATGGGGCTGAATTAAATAATAAACACAAGACGTAAAATAATTACGCAACCATGGAATTTTGGATAGCCAAACAAATTGTTTACGAACCTTCCAACCAAACTTCCATTGGTAAATGGGGTTTATTAAAAAATGTAATTGGTGAAGAATTTGATATCCCGTATCGTAGCAAATTGACTCAAATTTTTCAATCGAAATACGTGTTTGCCTTATCTCTAGCAATTCATCAACAGGTTCATTGTTGAGCTTCAACAATCCTTTGTACAGTGGGCGAGGAAGCAAGTGAATATAAGGTAGCCGAGAAAGAAAAGAATGTGCAATCTGCTGATGGCCGCCAAATGGCATTTGCCAAGGAGGAAAACCAAAAAAGATTACCCCTCCAGTATTAAGCAATGTATGCAGTAACCTAAAAAGTTTAGGCTGATCATGAAGATGTTCAATTACGTCTTTTAAAAGAATGATATCAAAACCTCCTTTCAATTCATTGATGAGGTCCGTTTTATAAATATCCTTTTCAATATAAAATAATTGGCCACGGCCAATTTCCTCCCAAAGAAAACCACAGGCCCATTCTACGCGCAATGGATCTAATTCAACGCCAACTGCCTTACAGCCTCTTTCAGTAAAAGCCCGCAACACACCTCCCTCTCCCGCCCCGATTTCAAGAACCCGCATATGACTTTTGATCAAAAACGAATGCTCAATAAAAGGCAAAACATGCGCAACGGCATTCTCATATTGAATTTGGAAATAACGCTTTCGGTCCTGATGGAAGTCAAACATGAATTATGAGTTAATAACGTCCTCAACTTTATCGAGCTCGAACCGAAGATTCTGAATTATAAATTCTTGTCGGTCAGGCGTATTC
>SXWI01000084.1 GCA_005791465.1 Bacteroidota bacterium
AAATTGGATGCACTGCATAAGGCTGCATTTCCTTTCAATCCGAGTACCTTTTTAGTGCATGAATCATTTTCCTCTTGGCAATTCTATTTAGGGTATGCCATCCCCACGACTCTATTTCGCAAGTTGGAAAACCGTTTCCCTGCAATGAAATATCGTCATACTATTAAATTGCTGTTGAATAACTACGCTGGTACGGATGTTTCTGGTGCATTATATATTCAGGTTGGGATCTCACAGCTTACTCTTGTTTTATGTCGTAGTGGGCGCCTACTTTTCAGTGGTAGCTTCGCTTATCTAACTGAAATGGATGCCTTATTTTATTTGTTGCGCTTAGCGGATTCTCATGATTTGCCTACGGAAGGCTTGGAAGTTTATTTAAGCGGTCTCATTGATCCATCCTCTCGTTTATTTCTTGAATTATCAAACTATTTTCTCAATTTAAGTACTATTTCAAGTTCAATTCAATTCGATTCCGGGTTGCCTTCCGCCAACTATTTCACATTATTAAGTAATAACTCTTTATGCGTGTCATAAGCGGTAGACTTGGAGGGAGAAAGTTTTTACCTCCCGCTCATATGCCACATACCCGGCCCACAACAGATATCGCAAAAGAGGGACTTTTCAATATTTTACAAAATAGGATCGACTTTACTAGTATTTGTTCCTTAGACCTATTTGCGGGTACTGGCAGTATCAGCTATGAGCTAGCTTCTAGGGGTGCACATACATTAACGTTAGTAGAACAAGATCATCATCAAATTCAATTTATTAAAAAGACGCTTACTGCGTTTGAAATTGAAAATGCTTCAGTGGTGAAGCAGGATGTTTTTCAGTTTCTATTGCAATGCACTCAGACATTTGATTTTATTTTTGCTGGTCCTCCCTATGCGCTCACTAGTATTGATGAATTGCCAAGGGTAATAATCGCCAGGAAACTTCTCTCGCCAGGTGGGTTATTTGTTTTAGAACATACGCCTCGTAACGATTATCATTCGTTTTTGGGTTTTGAAAGAGAACGTAACTATGGTACAACGGTTTTTAGCTTCTTCGTACCTTAGCCATCCTGATGTTCTACACCTTTTTTTTACGTTCATTTCGGCTTCTCTTATTGCCGTTTTCCATTCTGTTTTGGGCTATTCTTTATTTGCGTTCTTTTTTCTATGAGAAGCAATGGCTGCGATCCGTCACATTTGGTATTCCGCTGATTACCGTAGGGAATTTAGCTGTTGGAGGTACTGGTAAATCTCCTATGATTGAATACCTCATTGAGCTTTTACAACAGCGTTACCCACTTGCTACTTTAAGTCGAGGATATCGCAGACGAACAAAGGGGTATGCATTTGCAAAACCTGATTCTACGGCATTGGAAATTGGTGATGAGCCCCTGATGCTATATCGTAAGTTCCCCTCAGTGGCGGTGGCGGTAGGCGAGGAGAGACTGCTGGCTATACCTGAGTTATTACACGATTTTCCAGCTACTGAGGTTATACTACTTGATGATGCTTTTCAGCATCGTGCTATTCAAGCTGGGCTCACTATTTTATTGACCGAACAGTCCAATTTATTTTCTCGAGACTTTTATCTTCCTACAGGGGATTTACGTGATTTAAAAAGCCGGTATAAAGAAGCTGATATCATAATAGTTACTAAATGTAATCCTGAATTAACCCTGGAGCAACGTTATCAAATTATTGACGAGTTAAAGCCCTTGCCTACACAAAAGGTTTATTTTACAAAACTCGTATATGGAATCCCTTATCATCTTATTTCAAAGGATTCTTATCCGATTTCCCCCGAAAGTGAGGTATTGTTGGTAACGGGAATATCCAACCCAAGTCCTCTTAAGTTATGGATCGAACACCAAACCGCTTATTACCGCCAAATGCAATTTAGGGATCATCATATTTTTACAACTGATGATCTTAAAGATATTCAGGATGAATTCAAAAAGCTTATGCCAGGTAAAGGGATTGTACTAACTACTGAAAAAGATGCTGTTCGTCTCGAAAAATTTGAAAAATCAATACAAAGCCTTCCCTTCTATGTTGTTCCAGTTCGTCATGAAATCATGTTTAATGAAAAGGAGAAATTTGAACGAGCGGTGACTGATTTTATTGAAAACTTTCAAAAGCAAAATTGAGGATGGGAAGAAAAAATTCTAAAAAGAAAAATCAAAAACGAGTTGTAAAGTCCAGTTCTTTTTTACTGAAAGGAAGGTTGGATGTTTCCCGTACAGGCATGGGTTATGTGATGGTGGATGGGATAGCTGATGATATTTTAATCAGGCCTGCTGATTTCAATGGGGCCGTTCATGGGGATCAGGTCTCTGTTGCAGTTCGTGAAAGAAAACCAGCTGGAAATCGCATGAAGGGGATTGTAAAATCTGTTTTGAAACGAAAGCGTGAGGAGTTCATCGGACAGATTCAATTAGGCAAGGGATTTGCTTTTTTAGTTGTCGAAACCGATAAGCCGATGCCTGATTTTTTTATCCATCATTCCGATTTACGGGGGGCTATACATGGTGATCGAGTGCTAGCTCGTGTTATTGATTGGTCATCTGACCAGGATAAAAGACCTCAGGCTGCTGTACTTGAAGTTTTACCAATTGAACGAATCCATGATGCCGCTATGAAGGATATTTTGCTGGAGGCTGGTTTTCCCTTGCAATTTTCGGAGGAGGCTATTGAAGAGTCGTTACGTATCCCAACCACTATTACCGAGAAAGAAATAAAAACTCGTAGAGACCTGCGTGGAACCTGTACGTTCACAATTGATCCATTGGATGCTAAAGATTTTGACGATGCCTTATCTTTTCAATTACTTCCCTCAGGGCATTATGAGATTGGAATTCATATTGCAGACGTGAGTCATTATATTGAGGAAGGGGAAATCCTGGATCAAGAGTCCTACACACGAGGCACTTCTGTTTACTTACCGGACCGGGTAAATCCCATGTTACCGGAGAATATTTCGAATGTGCTTTGCTCTCTCCGTCCCTTAGAAGATAAACTTACATTTTCTGTTATTGTAGAGATAACGCCTAGCGGTAAGATCCTTTCAAAGTGGATAGGTAAAACAATAATTCATTCTTGCCATCGGTTTACCTATGAGGAGGTGCAGGCTATTGTGGAGGAAAAGGAAGGCTTGTATGCAACTGAATTGCTGCAATTGCATGCTTTTGCGCAGCAAATGAGGGCTGAGCGAATTAAAAACGGCGCAATTAATTTTTCATCTCAAGAAGTTCGATTCAAATTGAATGACATTGGAGATCCAGTTGGAATTATGGTGAAGGAGAGTAAAGAGTCACATCAATTGATCGAAGAGTTTATGTTATTGGCCAATCGAATTGTAGCGGAAAAAATTGCTACAACTGAAGTAGATGGAAAACCAATCCCTTTCCCGTACCGAATCCATGATGATCCTGATGAGGATCGATTGATTCCCTTTATGGATTTTGCAAGAAAATTTGGTTATGATTTTGATCGCTCTAACGCTGCAGCAATTGCGGCATCCTTTAATCAATTGTTGGCCGCTATTAATGGAAAACCAGAGCAACACGTTTTGGAGCAGTTAGGAATTCGAACGATGGCTAAAGCACGATATACCACTGAAAATGTGGGGCACTACGGTTTAGGGTTTGAACATTACTGTCATTTCACTTCTCCCATACGTCGATATCCTGATATTCTGGTTCATCGCGTTCTATTTGCTCTGTTACAGCATCAGCCAAGGATTGATAAAAAAATGGAGGAAAAGTGCAAACATACCAGCGACCGCGAAAGAGCTGCCATGGAATCGGAAAGAGCTGCTAACAAATACAAGCAAGTACAATACATGCAGAATTTCTTGGGTGAAGAATTCGAAGGAGTAATCAGCGGAGTTGCTCATTTTGGTTTTTGGGTAGAAACCATTGAGCATAAATGCGAGGGGTTGGTTCATTTAAATTCTTTGAGTGATTATGACGATTTTAGGTTAATCGAAACTGATTATTGTTTAGTAGGGCTTCGTAGCGGCCGAAAGTTTAGAATGGGGGATAAGCTTTGGATTAAAGTTGTAGCCGCTAATCTCACTAAGCGACAATTAGATTTTGAATGGGTATTGGCCTCCGAAAAATCAAAGCGAACTGGCCAATAGCTGATGAAAATCTGCTAACTTTCCGCTATGCAATCGTTTGCTCAGTTAGCCGCCCAGTTTAATCAGTTTTTTGATCGTGAACATTTTCCCGAATCACCATCTAGTTTATATAATCCTAATCGATATTTCTTGCAATTAGGTGGTAAGCGTATTCGTCCTGTTTTGTGCTTAATGGGAAATGAACTTTTTGAAGCCATTCATTCCTCTTCTTGGGATGCCGCTACTGCCATTGAATTATTTCACAATTTTTCACTTATTCATGATGATATTATGGATAAGGCTCCACTTCGCCGTGGTGTACAAACAGTTCACGAAAAATATGGCAATAATACGGCACTCTTGGCTGGAGATGTTATGATGATCAAAGCCTATGAGTATTTAAATAAAGTTCCTGCTTCTTCTCTTCCGTCTATTCTTGCATTATTCAATAAAACGGCTATCGAGGTGTGTGAAGGTCAGCAACTTGACATGGATTTTGAAAATCAGCCGCATGTTTCATTGAAGGCCTATCTTAATATGATAGAAAAGAAGACATCAGTGTTGTTGGCTGCTTCTTTAATGATTGGAGCCATTCTTGGGCGGGCGGGAGAGCGTAATCAGCAGCTATTGTACTCCTTTGGGTTAAAATTAGGCTTAGCCTTTCAAGTGCAAGATGATTATCTGGATGCCTTCGGAGATCCTGTAAAATTTGGAAAGCAAGTGGGAGGGGATATTCTGGCCGATAAAAAAACATTTCTATTAATTCATGCATTAGATACTGCTGATGCAAGTACTCGTGAGCGCTTACTAAATTGGCAAGGTCGCCAGGGTGAATTTAAAGTGAAAGAAATTCTGTCTATTTATCAAGACTGTCATGTTGATCAATGGGCATTAGAGCTAAAACAGCAGTTTCTTGAACAAGCCTTAACTGACCTTGATCAAATTGCTGTTGTTTCCTCAAGAAAGCTTCCCTTGCAAGAGCTTGCTGATTATTTAATTCAACGTCAGGTATAACCCAATAAGCTAAACTGTATGTCTGGACTTTTCAGAAAAAAACCCCTTTCCCAATTACAGCAAGAACACATAGGAGCTGAATCTGGTGTCGGATTGAGAAAAGAGCTTGGTGTTCGTGATCTTACATTTATGGGGATTGCTGCCGTAATTGGCGCTGGCATTTTTTCAACCATCGGCCAAGCTGCATATCAAGGCGGACCTGGTATTTCACTATTGTTTGTAATAACAGCAATAACTTGTGGATTTTCAGCTTTATGTTATGCTGAATTTGCAAGCAGAGTTCCGTTGGCTGGAAGCGCCTACACTTACTCTTATGTGGTCTTTGGGGAGCTGGTTGCATGGATCATAGGATGGGCGCTTATTCTAGAATATGCGATTGGTAATATCGTTGTCGCTATTTCATGGAGTGGATACTTCAATAATTTATTAGTTCACCTGTTACACATTGAACTTCCGTCTTGGATGCTAGTAGATCCTGTTACCGCATCCTCTGCCTATGAGCAAGCCCTAGTTGCATTATCAAATCCCAGCACACTTTCTGCTACACAATTGGATACTTTTCGATTTGCAAAGGAGGCTTATGAATCAGCACCTATAATTGGACATACTCATTTCTTTTTCAATTTACCTGCCTTTATCATTGTTGCGCTAGTCACTTACCTGGCTTATATTGGAATAAAAGAGAGCAAAAGAGGCACTAATATCATGGTATTATTCAAAGTAGGTGTAATTCTATTTGTTATTGGTGCGGGTGCTTTTTATGTGGATACCAATAACTGGACTCCCTTTATGCCAAACGGAATTACTGGTGTTCTTAAAGGGGTCTCCGCTGTATTCTATGCCTACATAGGATTTGATGCAATTTCCACGATGGCTGAAGAATGTAAAAATCCACAAAAAGATATGCCCCGTGGCATGATTAATTCACTTCTGATTTGTACGGGTTTATATATTGCAATAGCACTTGTTTTAACGGGTATGGAGCATTACACTCTTTTTGAAGGGGTAACTGACCCCCTCGCTTTTGTCTTTGAGAAAAGAGCACCATGGATAGAAAAAATTGTATCAGTCAGTGCAGTAGTGGCAACAACATCCGTACTAATTGTTTTTCAAATTGGGCAGCCCAGAATATGGATGAGTATGAGCAGAGACGGTTTACTTCCTACAAAATTTCAATCGATAAATAAGTACCAGACGCCAGGATTTGCTACGATTATAACTGGATTGATAGTTGGATTAGGAGCCTTATTTCTGCAGGGAGGGCTTGTGACAGACCTTACTAGCATTGGTACTTTGTTCGCATTCGTATTGGTTTCCGGAGGAGTACTTTTACTTCCCCGTATTGATAAAAAACCGGGACAATTTAAATTACCAGATTGGAGTGGACGTTATTGGATTCCCGTGCTTTTGCTAATTTTTGTATATATCAATACGGGTCGTATTGAAGCGGCTTTTCAATCCATACAATCAGGCTCATCTGAAGGATTATTATTGCTTCTATTTTTTTTAATTAGTTTACTCATTGCCATTTTTACTGCAATCAAAAATCTCGCATTCATTCCTGTCATGGGCGTTTTGTCTTGCCTTTATCTTTTGGTGGAGATCCCACTTAGTAGCTGGAAATGGTTTTTTGTTTGGATGGCTGTTGGGTTGCTGATTTATTTTTCCTATGGCCAAAAAAATAGCAAACTTAAGGCTGATTAATTTCGAATAAATTTTAGTTTTTTACCTCTTGATTTACCTTGTCCGGGTAAACAGTTTTGTAGTCAACGAAATGATTTGTTTTGACTACAAAAATTTATTTACATCTGTTTTTACTATGCATCTTTCTGTGGGCTGGTTGTTTTTATAAAGGATTACAGGCTGATGCGCAGGG
>SXWI01000085.1 GCA_005791465.1 Bacteroidota bacterium
GCCAACCATTTATCATTTTATTTTGCTCAAGCCGGGATAATAAAGGAGTTTTGCACCCGCATGCATAAAGTAATCTATCTCTCCCTTCTCCTCTTACTAATCCCTGTACTTGCAAATACGCAGCAAGGAATACTTCTCCGTAAAGCAGCGGCAGTCCGTACTGCACAGGCGCCAAAAATAGATGGCAAAATTGCAGATTCAGTATGGCAACAAGCCACTCCACTTACTGATTTTATTATCAATTCTCCAGACTTTGGAAAACCATCAAAACTTAATACTAAAGTTTGGGTTCTCTACGATGATGTTGCCTTGTACATCGCAGCTAAACTAGAGGACGATCCCAAACTGATTCGAAAGCAACTAACGGCCCGGGATGGAGAACAACGACAGGATGTAGACTATTTTGCAGCGTATATAGATACCTATAACGATAATCAAAATGGTTTTCAGTTTGCAGTAACCAGCCGAAATGTGCAATCAGATGGAAGACTCTCCCCCTCCATGCAAAGCCAATTTGGACCTCCGAGCGATTATAGTTGGGATGCAGTTTGGGAGAGCAATGTTCAATTTACTTCTGATGGCTGGACACTTGAAATGCGAATTCCATACATCTCATTACGGTTTTCTAAAGCAATTGAACAATCCTGGGGAATCAATTTTCAACGCTTTAGCAGAAGACTGAATGAAAGCAGTTACTGGAATTCTATTGATCCAAATGAAGCAGGCTTTGTAAATCAATTTGGAGATTTAATAGGAATCAGTGGGATTGAGCCACCCCTTCGCCTTTCCGTTTTACCCTACGTAACGGCAGGTTTTAGAAATACGCCTACTACTAAAGGAATTGTAAAAGAAACACTTCGGAACGGAGGTATGGATTTGAAGTGGGGAGTAAACGAGAGTTTTACATTAGATGCAACCCTTGTACCTGATTTTGGACAAGTAATTTCAGACAATGTTATCCTGAATCTTTCTCCATTCGAAGTACGTTTTCAAGAAAATAGACCTTTCTTCACAGAGGGGACAGAACTATTTAATAAAGCGGGACTATTTTACAGTAGACGAATTGGTCTTACACCACGTGGTTATTGGGGAATAAAAAATAAAGTGGCCAATGATCCCAACTTAAAAATTATCAACAACCCAGGTGTAACACAATTAATAAACGCTTCCAAATTTTCTGGACGGAATAAAAAGAATTTGGGCATCGCCGTATTTAATGCGGTGAGTGCGCCCATGTTTGCAACAATTGAAAATACATTAACAGGTAAAAGAGAAAATATTGAAACAGAGCCTCTGACTAACTACAATCTAATTGTATTAGACCAGGCACTCAAAGGACGTTCGTCTGTAACTTTTACTAATACTAATGTAGTACGAAGCGGAACAGCACGCGATGCGAATGTTTCCGCGTTGGACTTTGCCTTATTTGATAAGAATAATCGCTACTCCATAGCTGGAACAGCACGTTACAGCACCATTAAAAGCCAGGATCCTTATGATGGTTTTACTACTCGATTGAGTTTTAGGAAAGTAAGCGGTAAAGTACAGTTCAGTTTGACAGAAAGTATTGAATCAGATCGCTATGATCCGAATGACCTCGGGTTTTTACAAGCTCCTAACGAAGTCAATACCATTTTAAATGCCAGCTATAATCAATTCACTCCTACAAAAAAATTCTTGAGTTACCGATATAGTATTAAAGCTTCGAATTCATATTTATACAAACCATTTGCATGGCGCGAAGTAAATATTGGAGCATCTGCCTTTTATTTCCTACGAAATTTCTGGGATATCAGTTTTAATTATGAAGCAAAACCTACTTGGCAAAACGACTTTTTTGAACTGCGCACTCCGGGGAGAGTAGTACGATCGATGCCTTGGCACTATGTAGGATTTTCAGGTAGCACAGATAGTCGAAAAAAGTTTTTTATCAGCGCGGAGGGCGGCTATGCAACAACTCCTGCATTCGACAATGCTGAGTTTGTTCGATACGAATTTTCATTTCGTTATCGATTCAATGATTGGTTTAGTCTCACACTCGGCAGTGAAGGAAGTCGGGATATGGGTAATGTTGGCTATGCTTTTCGTCGAGAAACAAATGGAGAACCTATTATTGGTTGGCGTGATGTTTATCAACATACCACGCTCTTGACTGGTCTGCTAAATTTTACACCCCGCATGTTCCTTACACTAAGGGCTAGGCACTATTGGAGTCAAGTTACTTATGAAAAATTCTTTAATGTAGATGCAAAGGGATATTGGATAAGCCGACCCTTTATTGCAGGAGTGGATAATAATTACAATGCATACAACCTAGATGTATTCTATACCTGGGACTTTATGTATGGCAGCAGATTGATTATTGGCTGGAAAAACTGGATGCCCCTGGATTACACCATTGATGGAAGTCGTTTTCAGACATATGGTAAAAATTTAGGACAGGTATTTAATATACAACAGGGAAAAGAGTTGACTGCAAGACTTATTTATTTCCTGGATTACCAGAAATTAAAAAAGAGAAATAAGTCTCAATTGGCGCAATAGTCATTAAAAATTTCGGTAGGCCCCACTTAAGTAAATGTTTGCCGCAGATTCTGTAAATGCCGATTGTTCTTTATCATAATGAAGGGTCTTGCCAGGAAATCTTCCAGCTATAACACCCAATAAAATAGTTTCAGTCAATTGCGCCGCATAAGTAAATGGAGCAGAACAACTAGCCTTCCCCAAACACGCATTGATAAACTCATGGTAGTGAAGTGGCGACTCTTTGCCATAATCACGAATGGGTTGACCTAAACTGCCTTCCGGATCAAACTGCTTAATATCATACTCGGCAATTGAATTGTCAACCAATAAGCGAGGCAATTGCATAAAGTGCGGTAATAATAACCGCTTTCCATTTTCTCCAACGAAAATAGCTCCCTGATCAGGAAGTGAAACTCCGAGAGGCAGTTTTAATTCAGGTGAATCAGCAGGTCCTTCTACCCCATCATACCAAACCCATTCAAAGACCGGTGTTGTGTAGGCAGTTCCTTCAAAAGTGTAGTGCACGATATTTCGCTCTGGATATCCAAAGCCAGTAGCAGAACGGCAGTTATTGACAATGGTACTGGGCACACCCAGTTCCAATGCGTTGTAGGGCGTATCAAAAATATGAACCCCCATATCGCCCAATGTGGCACACCCATAGTCAACCAGCTTTCTCCAATTACCAGGATGGTAATAGCCTTTTTTATAAGGTCGTTCGGGAGAAGTACCCAGCCACAAATTCCAATCTAACGTGGATGGTATAGTATCGCTTCCCTCTGGAGCTATGCCATTATAGCCCCAGTTTTTGTTGGACCAGGCAATCACTTTACTCACTTTCCCAATCAATCCACCTCGTATCAACTGTGTTGCTAATTTGTAGTCATAAAAAGAATGTACCTGAATTCCCATTTGTGTAACAAGTCTCTTTTTCTCAGCAACACGGCGCATTTCTCTTGATTCAGACACATAATGCGTCAAAGGCTTTTGACAGTATACGGCTTTCCCATGTTTCATCGCCAAAAGCGATGCGGGTGCGTGGGTATGATCAGGAGTAGAAACAACTACTGCATCAATTTTCCGGTGAATCTTTTTAAAGAGTAATCGATAATCACTAAATACTTTGGCATTCGGGAAAAGCTTTTGTGCAGCAGCTAAATAATTTTGATCTACATCACATAAGGCAACTACTTCAACCTGCGGATGAGAGGCAATTGCTTTCAAATCTTCCATTCCCATATTCCCTACACCAATATGTGCAGTACGAATAACAGATTTACCCGCTCCGCTTGACCAACTTGACAGCGGCAAAAAAGAGGCACCAAGCGCCATAGTTGATATTTTTACGAACTCTCGTTTTTCCATATTAAAGGGGCTTAATTCGAATATTTCTAAACCATAAAGAACTTCCGTGATCTTGAAATCCAATATATCCTTTCTTGAATTTACCATAATCGGGAGATAACCCCCACTTTCCACTTGACTTTTTAGCTACCCAATCAGCAGACCAGGGCGTAAAACGTACAATCAATTTTCCATTTAACCAGTGCTGGACTTCCTTCTCTGTAAAAATAATTCGTGTTTCATTCCATTCCCCGGCAGGTCGCGTAGCTTTTTGTGTAGTATCAGGTGGATACATTGCGTAATCAGCACCGGTGGACTGCAAGGGTTGCAGTTTATGTGGATCTATGACTACTCCAATACTTTTATTATAAGCGGTAATATCATGAAAATCGGTATAGTGTTCGTCATCAATTAATTGATACTCGGGTGCCACTTCGGGTATACCTCTATACCCTTCCGCAATATGATAGAAAATTCCGCTATTCCCACCAGGTGGAATTTTCCATTCTACCACTAATTCAAAATTATCGAACTCCTGAGCACCATATATGATATCACGACTTCCTTTATAATCATAATCTTTTTCCAAAATCATTTTTGTACTGAAAGTCATTTCCCCATTCACAACGCCCCAACCTGGAGGCAGCGCCTTTCCATTGTAAGCGCGCCATCCCTCTAAAGACTTTCCATCAAATAGTTGAATCCATTGATTACTGGTTGCATTTTTTTTAGAAGTATGGCAACTGGTAATCAATAAAAAAAGGATAAATAGCAGAGCAATTCGATTCATATTACAATTCTTTTATTTTCAAATTACGCCAACGAACTTTAATACCACCACCGGAGTGTATTTGCAGAGCAATCCCTCCTTCGCCAGCTGCGATTTTATCATCCTGGAGTTGTATCATCTCATGGCCGTTTAAAAACGTAGTAACCTTATTTCCTATTACCTGAATCTTAAGGCGATTCCATGAACCCATTTTTAAATACTTTTCTTTTTCTGGTACTGGTTTAATCAACCAACCACGTCCATACGATTCATAAATTCCACCTGTGTGTTGTCCGATAGGCGCTACTTCCACCTGCCATCCTTTAATGATTGTTCCATTCACAGAAGAACGAAAAAATACGCCACTATTACCATTAGCCTCCTGCTTGAATTCTAGTTTCAGAACAAAATCCTTGTAGGACTTTAGAGTTGACAGATATCCATATTCTTTATCTGGCCCGCTTTCACAGATTAATTCTCCATTCTCTACGTACCACTTTTCGGTTCCATGAATCTGCCAACCTGAAATATTCTTTCCATTAAACAAGCTAGATTGAGCTGCAACAGAGGATAGTGTCAGCCACATCGCTAAAGAAAATAGAAAATGAACCGGGATTTTTTTCATA
>SXWI01000086.1 GCA_005791465.1 Bacteroidota bacterium
ATCCTTTTCGGTAAGTGAAGCTTCTCGTTTTCCACGGCTTCTCCCATCTAACAAATACCAGAGTTGTTGTGCAATTTGTTTAGCCGTAAGATCTTGACGATCTAAGCGAGGATCATATCCATATACCCCCACCGTATTTACAGTAGGACTCATCCCCGCATAGCGGAATAAGGTACAGGCTTCTTCGCCCGTTAATCCATTGGGAGAAATAGTGCTGGCTGGAGAATGTGCATTACTCAATGCACTTATATCAAAACTAAAAAGATGACTATTACGAATCACCGGCTCCATTTCGTCCAACGCTTCTTTTACATTCCCTACCCGATAACAATCAAAACGTAATTTATCGAGGGTTTCCAATACGATAGGATGAACATAGTAACTCTGAAAAGCTATATGATTATAATGTTTGAGATAGTTTGGCATGCCGGTAAGCATTTCCATCAAAAAATGTTCAACGGGTAAAACCGCATCAGGATGTAGATCGATTAATGCATCCACACAAGTGGCCTCAATCAACTGACGGGTGCTGGCATAGGCCTGGTATTGAGCGAGCGTAAGATCATGGGAGCCTCCCAGAATAATCACAGTTTTTCCCTCTGCGATGAGTGCCTGTACAACGGTTCGTAGGGCCGCATAGGTATCGGTGATACTGGCTCCCATGCGAACATTTCCCAAATCAACAAGCTTTAAATCTGCATGCCAATAATACAATTCATAAAATTGACGGCGAATAGCATCGGGTGCGGCCTCCTGCTGTTGTTCAATACCGGCACCCCGATGTTCGGGACAACCGACCAACACAAAAGAAACATCTTCCAGATCTGGCATGTATTCTTCATAGGTAGCAATCGAATGCCCTATCTGACCTTCTTTATATCCCGCATCCTGCGAAAGAAAGGCTTTATTAACCGGTGCTAAAAAATCGGCAATTCCAAGCTGATCGGACATATACGCAAGATACTTAATTGAAGGTTTGGACTTACTTTTGTCAGATGAAGAATCTCCGGGATCAAATCGAAAATCTTCGCCAGGAAATCAGTGTATTTCAAACACAAGACCCCACACAGGTCGAGGAGTTTCGTATTAAATACCTGGGCACAAAGGGGCTGCTCAAAAATTTAATGGGCCTACTAAAAGAGGTTGCTCCCGAGCAAAAGAAAGAAGCAGGTCAGCTATTGAATGAATTCAAACAGTTTGCCGAGGCTCATTATGAAACCCTGAGTGCTACATCAACCCCGATAGCTTCGGCAAAAGATACACCAGCAGATTTATCCTTACCAGGAGATGCTTTCCCAGTGGGTTCTCGTCATCCGGTGACTTTAATGCGAAATCAGATTGTATCGATTTTTCAACGATTAGGATTTGCGGTAGCCGAGGGACCAGAAATTGAAGATGACTGGCACAATTTTGGTGCCTTGAACTTACCAGCACATCACCCTGCAAGAGATATGCAGGATACTTTTTATATCCAACAAAATCCCGACTGGGTATTGCGTACGCATACCAGTAGTGTTCAAATTCGGGAAATGGAAAAAGGGAAACTTCCGATTCGTATGCTGATGCCAGGTCGTGTTTATAGAAACGAGACCATCAGCGCACGTAGTCACTGCTTTTTTCATCAAATCGAAGGACTCTATATTGATAAGGACGTTTCGTTTGCGGACCTCAAACAAACGCTTTACTTTTTTGTACAAGAGATGTATGGTCCACAAGCAAAAGTTCGTTTTAGACCTTCCTATTTCCCTTTCACGGAGCCCAGTGCAGAAATGGATGTAAGCTGTTTTATTTGTGATAGCAAGGGATGTCATGTTTGTAAAAAAACTGGTTGGGTTGAAATTCTGGGTTGCGGTATGGTTCATTCTAATGTTTTATCTAATTGTGGTATCGATCCGGAACAATACACTGGATTTGCATTTGGAATGGGCGTTGAGCGTCCCGCCATGTTAAAGTATGGCGTTAATGATCTGCGACTCTTCAGTGAGAATGACGTACGCTTCTTAAGGCAGTTTACGGCTGCCACCTGATAAATTTCTGCGCATGGATATCCATACTATTGGAGTTTGCGGAGCCGGTACCATGGGAAGGGGCATTGCGCTCACGATGGCTCGTGCTGGCATCTCTACGCTTCTTTTTGATTTAAATCCACAGGCGCTGGCACTTGCCAAGCAGGAGCATGAAAAAGAGTTGGCAAAATCAGTTGAAAAAGGAAAGATTACCGAGGCTGAAAAAGCAAAAACCTTGGCATTGATCCGCTACACCCCGGAGCTAGAAGAATGCCTGGCGGAATTATTCATTGAAGCTATTGTAGAACAGCCTGGAGCTAAAGTGGCTCTCTTTAATCAACTTGCAGAATTGAATCATGGTGATTGCATTTTTGCAAGTAATACTTCGTCTTTATCCATAACCCAGCTGGCCAAACAAATTTTACATCCGGAAAGAGTAATTGGTTTACATTTTTTCAATCCGGCTACCCTGATGAAACTAGTGGAGGTGGTTCAAACTTCATTTACCAAACCTGAAATTCTTGAAACAGCCATTACACTCATCCAACAAATTGGAAAAACAGCCGTTGTTTGTACGGATGCCCCTGGCTTTATCGTAAATCGAGTGGCCCGTCCTTATTATATCGAATCCTTACGATTGGCTGAAGAGAAAGCAGGTAGCGTTGAACAAATTGATCGTTTGTTGGAATCAGCAGGCTTCCGAATGGGGCCTTTTCGACTGATGGATTTAATTGGAAACGATATTAATTATGCCGTTAGCTGTTCGGTGTATGAACAACTCGGAAAACCACTTCGACTCGAACCATCCTGGATTCAACAACAATTAGTGCAGCAAGGTAAATGGGGTAAAAAATCGGGAGAGGGCTATTACACTTATCACAAATGACAAAAAAAATTCTGCTCACAGGTGGTACTGGTTTTCTCGGCTCCTATATTTTAGCGGCCTTAGTGCAACGAGGTTATACTGTGTATGCTTTACGTCGCGGTTCAACTAGTCCGCACTGGAT
This sequence comes from Bacteroidota bacterium, assembly GCA_005791465.1. Taxonomy (GTDB): domain Bacteria; phylum Bacteroidota; class Bacteroidia; order Chitinophagales; family Chitinophagaceae; genus JJ008. Next base: position 3,014 of record SXWI01000086.1, read on the forward strand.
TGATGCCACCCTTTTGGGAAAAGTGCAATGGATTTCGGGAGACGTGCTGGATATTGTAGGATTGGAAGAAGCCATGGAAGATATGGATGCTGTTATTCATGCGGCAGCCATGGTATCTTTTAATGCAAGTGAAAGAAAAGAGCTCTATCAGGTCAACGTTGAAGGCACCGCTAATGTGGTCAATGCCTGTCTTGAAAAAAAAGTAAAACGATTGGTGCATGTTAGTTCGGTTGCAGCACTGGGTAGAAAAGTAGGCGGCGGTCTTGTAGATGAAAAAGCTAAATGGGAGGAAAATCCCTTACAAACCCATTACGCACGGAGCAAATACAAAGCGGAGTTACACGTATGGCGAGGTCATTGTGAGGGACTCGATACGGTTATTCTCAACCCAAGTACTATTCTCGGGTTTGGCGATTGGACCAAGAGTAGCTGTGCAATTTTTAAGCAAATGCATGACGGATTCAAATGGTATACGCCCGGACTCAACGGATTTGTGGATGTGCAGGACGTGGCCCTGGCTACTATTCTATTATTGGAAGTAGGGAAAAATGGCGAACGATATGTGGTAAATGGAGATACCTGGCCTTTTCAGCAATTACAAGAACAAATTGCAAAAGGTTTTAATAAACCGGTTCCTCGTTTAAAAGCCAATTCGTTTATCCTAGGATTGGCTTGGCGGGTAGAGGCCATTCGCTCTATTATTACAGGAAAAAAACCACTGCTGACTAAAGAGAGTGCACGAGTGGCACTCAGTAAAACAGCGTTTGATAATCGAAAGCTACTTGCTACTTTTCCTACTTTTCAATATACTTCGCTAACTAAAACAATTGAACAGGCCTGTGTACGTTATCGTCAACACTATACTTAAGCGCCTTTTATTTTTTCCCAGATTTCAGGGATACGTTTGATCCAAATTCGCTCTCGCTTCTTTTCCATGGCAGTTTCGGTAGGAGTACCAAAATAAATTTGATTTCCGGCAAGATCACCCGGTACTCCACTTTGTGCTAACACAGTAGCCCCTTTACCAATTCGAAGGGTTTTGTTTACGCCCACCTGACCCCATAAGGTTACTTCATCCTCGATAGTAACAGCTCCCGCGATACCTACCTGTGCTGCCAATAAACAATTTCGGCCAATAACAGTATCGTGTCCAATATGAACCTGATTATCCAGCTTAGTTCCTGCTCCAATGATGGTGTCCGATGTAACACCCCGATCAATAGTACAACCCGCCCCTATTTCCACTTCGTCCTCAATCAATACGCGTCCACAGCTACTCATTTTTTTATAATGGGTTGGACGATTAGTTTTTCGGTTATAGTAAAAAGCATCACTACCAATCACTGTACCCGCTTGGATAATTACATTATCACCAATTACACAATGATCTAGAATAGTAACATTCGGATGAATGATACAGTTAGCACCAATCTTGACATGATTACCTACATAAACTCCAGGCAACAGTAATGTATCCTTTCCGATTTCAGCCGTTGCGCTGATGGGTTGCGCCGAGGGTTTAAAAGGGCGATAGTGGGCCACAATACGTAGGTAGGCTTCAAAAGGATTTTCTACAACCAACAATGCTTTTCCTACAGGTACTTCCACTTCCTGGTTAATGATAATATAACTCGCTGCAGATTGAATACACGTATTATAATACTTGGGATGATCAACAAAAA
>SXWI01000087.1 GCA_005791465.1 Bacteroidota bacterium
TTCAACAAGATTTACATTGATTACGTTTTCCTCGCTTTCAACTGCCTCTTGATCCTTCATATTGCCATAGCGGTTCTGCAAACGTGTCACTTCATTATCAATCATCTCCTCAGTTACAGTAACCACATAACGGGTGGTCTTGGCTTTTGCTACGTCCTGTAATTTGAATTCAGGCTTAAGCCCAATTTCAAAATGAAAGTTGTAGTCAAGCGGATTACTTACATCTAATTGTTGTAAATCAGTTTCAAGTGGTAAGGGCTGTGCAAATATGTTCAGCTTCTCTGTTTGAAGCCAGCCGATCAACTCACGGTCTACAGTTTTTAGTACCTCGTCGGTAAATAGAGAGGGTCCGTACATTTTTTTGATCAGCCCTGAGGGCACCATGCCCTTACGAAAACCAGGGATGTTGGCTTTGCGGCCATAATCTTTAAGGGCTTTTTCGAAAGAGGGGAGGTAGTCGGCTTTGTCAAGCTTAACGGAAATCTTGTCGTGCAGTTTGCCGATGTTTGATCGGGAGATGGTTGCCATAGAACAATTTAAGCGGTACTAAGTCCGGATGGAGGGACTCGAACCCCCACACCTTGCGGCATCAGATCCTAAGTCTGACGTGTCTACCAATTTCACCACATCCGGGTACCCCTGGTTAAGGGGTTGCAAATGTAGTCCTTTTTTTTACTTTCCCTCGTATAAAATCCCAGATTGTTGAGTAAAAAATACGGGCGAACAGGGGGTTTTTTTCACAAAAACCGGTAAAAAACTTAGATTTGAAAGCCAAGGTGCCGTTTGTCCCAAAACCAATTGTCTATCGGACCCCCTTGCTCAAAACACTGCCGATGAGAAAAATTTTAACAGGGCTTTTGCTATTGTCTGTCATTTCAGTCATACATGCCCAGAATCCTGCTACTACATTTACAATCGCCAACCGAGTTATTCAGTTGCCTTGTGGTACCTCCTGTACACCCATTAGTGTGCAGGTGCCTCATATCAAGCAAACCAGCAGTTACATAGTTACTACGCCTTCGTATGTGCCATTTGCATATACAACTCCTACTGGGAATGTGGTTAGCTCCATTTATATTGATGATACATGGAGTCAACCGATTGCACTTCCTTTTAGTTTTTGTTTTTACAATAATAGTTTTACTTCCTTGCTGATGGGTTCTAACTCTGCTCTCACTTTTGATATCAGTCGTGCAGGATTTGGAAGCGGATACTCGATTAGCAGTACCACGGGTGCTATCCCTAGTACTTTCTACGCGCCGAATATGATTTTTGGTCCCTACCATGATATTGATCCGGGTCTTTCTTCAGCGAACAAAAAAATTGAATGGCGCATTGAGGGCACTGCACCAAAGCGTCGCTTTATAGCTAGCTATAATGATATACCTTATTTCGGATCTAGTTGTAACACGCAACGTGCCACACACCAGATGGTTTTGTATGAGGGAACAGGTATTGTGGAGGTGTATATCAAGGACAAACCATTCTGTACTTCTTGGAATGGCGGTAATACAATTTTGGGTATGCAAGACGGCACACGTACACAAGCGGTGGCGGCACCTGGAAAAAATGCAACGCAATGGGGAAGCACTGGGATGAACGAGTGTTATCGGTTTTTACCCAGTGGCGGTACGCCTCGTTTTAAATCAGCTAAGTTATTTGTAAATGGGAACCAGGTTGCTACCGGGGACACCAGTTCTGCAACTACTCCGGGTGTACTGAATTTAAACTTCCAAAATATTTGTCCTACAGCAGATAGTACTGCTTATGTGGTACAAGTAACCTATGGAGATTGTAATAATCCTGCCAACGATGTAAACTTCACCGATACAGTATTTGTGAAAAAAGTAGGTCCGGGTGCGGCTGTTTCTAAAACCGATCCAAACTGTGCGCCTAATGGAACAATCACAGTAACCGCTCAAGGCGGTACTGCTCCTTATCAATACAGCATTAATGGCGGCACTACCTGGCAGTCTTCCAATACTTTCACTGGTTTAGGAGGCGGTACTTATAACGTATTGGTGAAAGATGTCAATAACTGTACTTCTGGACCTCAGCCAGTAACATTGGCACTATCAAATAATCTAACACAGAGTATTGCAAAAACAGATGCAAACTGTACAACACCGGGTACTATCACTATTACGGCTACGGGTGGAGGCACTCCTCCCTATGAGTATAGCATCAACGGGGGTACTACTTGGCAGTCTTCAAACAGCTTTACTGGTTTGGCAGGGGGAAACTATAATGTAGTTACACGTAATCCAGTTACTACTTGTACTGCCACTACTGCCATTACCATCAACTTCACTAACACCTTAACGTTGGATCCCATTGCAGGAACTAGTATTTGTTTTGGAAACTCCTTTACTCCAACCGTTAATACCAATGCTACTAGTTTTAGTTGGACACCGACAACAGGTGTAAATAATGCTGCCATTGCAACACCTGTATTTGCTCCTGCTTCCACCACTGCTTATACATTGGAGGCTCGCTTAGGAACCTGTTCTACGCGTCAGAGCATGAACATTACTATTTTCCCAGGTGCTACTGCCAACGCAGGATCTGATGCAGTCATCATTGCTGGTGATGTGTACCCCATGCAGGCAACAGGTTCTGCTGGATCTTATCTATGGACACCATCCACCGGATTAAACAACCCAGCCATCTTAAATCCCTCTGCTACACCGGCCACTACAACTACCTATGCATTACGTGTAACAACCAATCAGGGTTGTATTGCTACCGATGATATGACAATTACCGTGGTGCCTTATTGTATCAAACCGATGAATGCCTTTACTCCCAATGGAGATGGAGTGAATGATCGCTGGTTAATTACCAATGGAAACTGTCTGATTAAGGCAAGGGCACAGGTCTTTAATCGCTATGGTGCTAAAGTGTTTGAAGATTTGAATTATAAAAACACCTGGGATGGAACTTATAGTGGTAAACCACTTCCTGATGGAACTTATTATTATGTGATCAGCTTCCAATTGATCAATAATAAAGTTGAATCCAGAACCGGTAACGTAACCATTCTTCGTTGATCAATTACAACTAATTCACATGAAAAAAATTCTTGCTATACTTCTGCTTGCCATTAGTAGTTCCGTTTGGAGCCAGCAGTTAATGACTTCTTCACTCTATGATTTGCAAGGCAACTTGCACAACCCGGCTGTGGCGGGCGTAACCAAACAAACAACGATGGGTGCTTCCTATCGGAGTATGTGGAGTGGAATTGCTGGAAGTCCCGTTACGGCTTTAGTGTATGGCGCTACTTTTTTAGAGAAAGCAAATATTGGGGTGGGCGCTTACTTATATAGTGATGTTACAGGACCAACTAGTCGCAGAGGAATTCAAACTTCCTACGCCTATCATATTCCTACCAATAACGGGGGTACTTTTTCTGTTGGACTGGAGGCTCGCTTTCAACAGTTCGCAATTGATAAAGCGATGTTGATTGATGCATTGGGAAATGATCCGGTGATGGGTGGTGCCGCTAATCGTTTTAAAGGGGATGCGGGTTTGGGACTCGCCTATACTACAAAAAAATGGCAACTGGGTATGTCGGTTAGTCAGCTGATCCAGTCTGCGTTAAATTTTTATTCAGGCAGTCTTTCTCGCACTGAGGAAGCTCGTTTGTATCGCCATTTTTATTTACATGGCTCTTATCAATGGAAAGTGGATGCCAATACTACGGTCACTCCAAACTTTCTGGTAATTTATCTGCCGAATGCGCCCACTGAATTACAAGCAGGTGCAAGGGTAGAGCATCGTGAAGTTTTTTGGTGGGGACTTTCCTTGCGCGCTCGTCAGAGTTGGATGTTATCCGCAGGGGTCAAAGTGCAGAAAAAATTAATGCTGGGATATTCTTTTGATATTTACTCTTCTCCATTGAGTGTTTTCGATAAGGGTCCCAACGCTCATGAAGTAGCACTCCGCTACCAGTTTTTGAAGTAAGTAAAGGAATAGATATACTCGATTTCCACTGGGTTTAAATTTGTAAATTCGTAACCCATGGAAGCCGTAGCTACTTTATCTAAGTATAACTTAAGTGGCGAGGAGGAGAAAAAACTCATCCTTCGGGAGTATCGTTCCCTGCTCCGTCTTCTAAAATCCCGATTAAAGCCCGGCGATAAAAAGCTGCTTCGTATTGCGTTTGAAATGGCTGCTGATGCGCATGTTACCATGCGACGGAAAACGGGTGAACCTTACATCTTGCATCCCATTGCGGTTGCAAAAATTTGCGTGGAAGAAATTGGGTTGGGTGTTCGTTCTACTATCTGTGCGCTATTACACGATACGGTTGAGGACACCGATATTACTTTGGATGACGTGAAGCGTGAGTTCGGAGAGGAAATAACTCGTATTGTAGACGGACTTACAAAAATTGATAATGTTATTGATGTTAATGCTTCTCAACAGGCAGAGAACTTCAAAAAAATACTTCTCACTTTAACGGACGATCCCCGTGTGATATTGATCAAACTTTCTGATCGATTGCATAATATGCGCACCTTGGATGTGATGAAGCGGGAGAAGCAATTAAAAATTGCATCGGAGACAATTTTTATTTATGCACCGCTAGCCCATCGAATGGGGTTGTATAATATAAAAACAGAGCTGGAAGATTTATCCATGAAATACATGGAGCCTGATACCTATCGGGACATCGCAAGAAAGCTTGCAGAAACAAAAAAAGATCGTACTCGTTATATCAATGATTTTATTCGTCCTATTAAAGAAAAATTAGACCTAGCTGAAATCAAGGGGGAAATTTATGGTCGCCCCAAAAGCATCCACTCTATTTGGAATAAAATGAAAAAGAAAGGGGTGGACTTTGAAGAGGTCTATGACCTATTTGCCATTCGGGTTATTCTTGATTCATCCCCTGAAAAAGAAAAAGAGGAGTGTTGGAAAGTTTACTCTTTAATCACTGACGAATACAGCCCGTCGCCGGAGCGATTAAGAGATTGGCTAAGCAACCCTAAGTCCAATGGCTATGAGGCGCTTCATACTACCGTGATGGGTCCACAGGGAAAATGGGTGGAGGTACAAATTCGTTCGCAACGGATGAATGAAATTGCGGAAAAAGGACTGGCCGCTCACTGGAAGTATAAGGAGGGTACTCAGGACGAAAGTCGATTTGATAAATGGTTCCAGCAAATTCGAGAAGTGATTTCCAATCAGGAAACTGATGGAATTGATTTCTTACACGATTTTAAGACCAGTTTTTTGGCGGAAGAAATTTATGTCTATACTCCAAAAGGAGATGTAAAAATGCTACCAGTTGGTTCTACTGCATTGGATTTTGCTTTTTCAATCCACAGTGCCATTGGTGTAAAAACAATTGGTGCAAAAGTCAACCACAAGCTGGTTCCTATCAGTCATAAATTACAAAGTGGCGATCAAGTAGAGATTATTACCAGTAACAAGCAAAAAGCTTCTGAGGATTGGTTGGGTTTTGTGGTGACTTCCAAAGCAAAAGGCCGTATACGTGATGCATTAAAAGAGGATAAAAGAAAAATTGCGGATGAAGGAAAGTATATGTTGCAA
>SXWI01000088.1 GCA_005791465.1 Bacteroidota bacterium
AGTAAATGTAAAAAGAGCTTTATCCTCCACGTGGAATTAGGTTTCATTTAAAATCAAATCATGCAAACTTCGTAAGCCAATTGCTTTACTGCTGGTAAAGCCTTCTGCGTAGTCAACACCTATACGTTTACCCAAGAGTCTTGCTCTTGCTATGATGGCATCTAGAAAACCCTTTTTTGAGATGTAGGTTTCAGGCTCTTCTTGTTGGGAATTTGGATTATGAAACTGAGTTCCGTACGCTTGAATAGCTTTCATACGTTGTTCAAATGCGGGACTTATATCCACTATAAAATCAGGTTCTTGAAAGCGATCTTGAATATAGTGAAGAACATAGGAGGGGCGCCAGCGTGCTTGTGAAGTGTTATTCTGGTCTACTGTTTTTATTTTTTCAAGTCCAGCTAAAAAACAACTGTCGATTACAAGCTGGCCTGCTTTACCATGATCCGGATGACGATCTTGTGTTGCATTAGCCAACACAATAGTGGGCTGGTATTTTCGTATAGCTTGAATTAATTGGAGTTGATGCGTCTCATCATTTTGAATAAATCCGTCTCTCATCCTGAGATTCTCACGCCCGTGAACACCCATGATCATGGCGGCGGCAGCAGCTTCTTGATAGCGGGTTTGTACAGTTCCGCGGGTTCCCAGTTCGCCCTCCGTAAGATCGAGAATGGCCACTCGTTTACCGGATTTGATCTCTTGTATAAGCGTGCCTGAGCAGCTCAACTCTACATCATCCGGATGTACGCCTATAGCCAGGATATCAACTTTCATAAAATAGGTTTAGCGTCTGTAAGGATTATTATACCAAGTTCCATCAATTTCTCGAATAATACTCTCTATATCTCGATCCGTTCTGTTTTTAGCTAAGTCCCAATCTTGTTTCAGGTTACCCCCAAAGAAAAATGCAATGGTTTGATAAAGTCGGGCATTGAGGCTGCCCTTGAATTCTTGCAGGATTTCGTAGCAATTATTACCCGTTTGTCGATTGATTAACTTCATTAATATTTTTCCCTGGTATACCGAAAGATTGGTGAGAGGTTCAGTAAACTGATTACGAAGTTCCTTTTCACGATCCTTTATTACTTCTTTTCTTTTTCGTTTGGAATCGACACCTTCCAGTTGAACATTGATTTGATTGATAGTGGTTCCCGCAACTCTGGCATATGGGTAAGTGACATAAACTGCATTTCGCAAGCGGTTCCATGCTTCCACATGTTTACGCAATTGCTCAGGCGATAGATTTGATATCCAAACCATGTCTTCCTCTCTATAGCTCATTATTTCATTTCGATACCAAATGGCAGGTACCAGAACAGTGTCATTTGGCCCCCATCTTTTCATGATCTCTGTTAGGGGAGGAACCGGTTTAATGGAATCAGCTTCAGGAAAGAGTGGTTGTTGTTGACCCGCCAGATTATATTGAAACAGGAGGCCTGCTACAAGAAGAAATAATAAAGGCTGTTTTTGCAACATGTAATTAAGAAGACGTGGTGACTGTTTGATTTTTTCTTATCCGATTAATCATACTCAGCAGCAGTCCAATGGCAGTTAACCAAACGCCATACCATAGCACTTTAATAAAGGGGTATCGGTAGGCCTTCAATGTCACATATTTTAATAAGGCATCACTTTCTTTGATTCCAAGACGAACGGTACCCTTTGCATCTGCCTCTTGTATTTGTAGGATCAATCCCTCTGAAACTAATGTATCTGATAAGCTGATCCATTGCCCTTTTACAAAGGCGGCACGTCCTACTATTGAATAGTTGGTGCCAGTTTTTGATTGTACGCGAATCGGCACTTCAAATAATTTACCTTTTTCTCCAAAGAGTTCTTTAGGTAAATTATTTCTGGCTTGAATCGTATCAATAGTCATGAAGCCGTTTGCATAGAAAAGCGTGTCACCTTGTTTTTGCAAATACGTTTTGAATACGGCGGTATCTTTTTGATTTTCAGGATCCGGTATCGAGGTGATGTAGGTGAATACATCATGATCCCAATAATGTCTGGCATCTGGATTAGCCATTAGTCCCTGGTTCCCCTTGTAGTTTACAAAAGCGTTTGGTGTTAAAACAAATTCTTCCTTTTCTTTTAGATTCTTGAATTCTATTTTATAAAACCATAACTGTTTCTTGGGATGTGCAGAATCTTTTAAATAAGTTAACTTGTAGTTGCCCATTGTAACAGGAAGCCCTTGTACCAATGTTAAATTTTCACGTGGATTTTCTCCCTCACCCAGAGGAGCCGGAATGCCATTTATATTATTTGATATAACTTCTTTGTTGGCGGAGGACAGAAGAATGCCTGTTAGTACAAGCCCAAAGCCTACGTGCGCAATAGATCCGCCGGCTTCCCTAATTTTTCCTTTTGCACCCAGCCAGATATAACTTGCATTGGCAATAACGGTGTAGAAACTTAAAAGAATCGTGAGCGTAATTGAATATTGAAAAACTGGGCCTTTTTTTTCATAATTCACTTCTCCAAAAACAAGAAATAAAGTACCGGCTAACAACGACAATAGCACAGGAATTAGCATTTTTTTCCAGAAATAAGATCGGGAAGTTGCTTTATACTTAAGGTAATGACTAATAGCAGTAAGTATAGCAAGAATTAGGGCTACATAAAGTTGTATGCTGTTATAGGAGAACTCAACGTCCTCGGGTGGAGCTAGGGTAGTGCCAAAAATTTTATTGAAAACAGGTAATGAAGTTTGGCCGCTAATTACTATAGCAGAAAGAAAGAATACAAGCGATCCAATGAACATCCAAAACTCACGACTGCTGATTTCTTCCTCTTTTTGAATGGTGGGAATTTTTTTAAATGAGCGGAAAAAGAAAAAAAGTGAGGGAAGAGTGAAAATCAGCAAAAAGGCTAGTAATTGCCAGTTCATCCCTAAATCTGTAAAGGCATGCACAGACGTTTCTCCCAGTATTCCGCTTCTGGTTAAAAAAGTAGAATATAGAATAAAAAGGAAGGTCAGAATAAAGAATAAGTAGGTAGCTCTTAATGAATGGCCAGTAGCTCGATAGATTAGCAAGGTGTGTAGTCCTGCAACACCTGTCATCCAGGGAACCAGTGATGCATTTTCAACGGGATCCCAAGCCCAATAGCCTCCAAAGCTGAGCGATTCATAGGCCCACATTCCTCCCATCATAATACCAACACCTAATACGGCTGTGGAAAATAATGACCAAGGGAGTGCGTATCGGGTCCATTCTCCAAAGTTTTTGGTCCATAACCCTGCAATCGCGTAAGCAAAAGGGATTAGAGTTGAAGCAAAACCCAAGAACAATACAGGTGGATGAATTACCATCCAATAATTCTGCAAAAGCGGATTTAGATCATTGCCATCTTTAATGGAAGAAAGATAATCTGGACGAAGGGGTTGTGCTACATCAAAATTGAGATGAAGGGCGGGAGCATTATCCAAGACACCACTGTCTCGCAGTAATATAAATGGGTTCGATCCCATTTTCCAGCCAGCTATGTACAATCCCATTACCATCGTAGAGAGAGCGAACTGAGCAAAACTAACAGTGGTCATCACCGGAGATTCCCAAGTACCGGCTCTGCGAATTAATAGTAACCCAAGTATTGACTGACAAAGACTCCATAGAAGAAAACTGCCCTCTTGGCCTTCCCAAAAACAAGCGAGTAAATATTTGAACTCCAATGAGCGACTACTGTGTTTCCAGGCATAGTGATATTCAAATAAGTGATTTTGAATTATATAAAAAAGAATGCTGAATATCGCTATAATCGAAATTGCTTGGATACTAAAAGATATTCTTCCTAACTTTTTCCAGCTGTTCTTTTCTGACAATTCATTTTGTCGAGTAGCCAAAAAGTAGGAGAGGGTGGACAGCCCAGCACTGATCAGCGATAGGATGATAAATAGTTGACCAAGTTGACCGGGTAGAAGATTTTCGCCAATGTATTTCATGGGGCCTTTAAGCTTAAGGTGCAGTTCTGGGATCAGGTACGTTGCCGGGGTGTTTTAATCCTTTGGCCTCCTCTTCTTTATATTTAGAAGGGCATTTAGTTTGAATTTCCTCGCATTGGAATGTTCCGTCCTTGTAGCGTCCTTTTAATACTAAGCGCTCACTCATTTCCAGGTTTTCGGGTTTGGCATTATTGTAAACTACAGGTACAGATAATCCTAATGAATCAACCGCGGTAAATCGCAGGTAGTTCGGATTTTTAATGGCATCATATTCCAAGGGAGCTGTTTTGTCCAATTTGGCCATCAAGTGGACAAATTTTCCTGGCTTGGACATGGCTGTGCCAATCGTGTCATAGGTACTTGTGGTGTTTGTAAAGCTGATCAAAACGCCGATTGATACGGCAATTAAAACCAGTAAAACAAGGTGTATTTTTTTCATACAAAAAAATAATGGTGCAAAGTTAGTTCAAACTACGTGGGCACAGGGAACTATCTCGTTAATTGATACAAAATAAAAAGCTAGTTCCTGTATATTTGCAAAACTAACACTTGTTTGTATAAAATCAATTGGCATGAATTTTCATCTTACTGAGGAGCAATTAATGATTCAACAAGCAGCCCGGGACTTTGCGCAAAATCAATGTTTACCAGGTGTCATTGAGCGTGACGAAAAGCAGCAGTTTCCAAAAGAGCAAATTCTTCAATTAGCCGATTTGGGTTTTATGGGTATGATGGTTGATCCCGCCTATGGGGGTAGTGGTTTAGATACCACTAGTTATGTGTTGGCAATGGAGGAAATAAGTAAAGTGGATGCCAGCACCAGTGTTTGTATGAGTGTTAATAATAGTTTGGTCTGTTATGGGTTACAAGAATTTGGTTCAGAGGAGCAAAAGCAACAATATCTAGTTCCCTTAGCTCAGGGTAAGAAAGATGGGCAGCTTTATATTGGGGCATTTATGTTGTCTGAGCCTGAAGCGGGCAGCGATGCCACTTCTCAACGTACAACCGCAGAGGATAAAGGCGATTACTATTTATTAAATGGAACTAAAAATTGGATTACCAATGGCGGAAATGCTTCAGTCTATCTTGTCATTGCTCAAACTGATCCAGCTAAAGGTTCAAGAGGGATCAACTGTTTAATTGTAGAAAAAAATTGGCCGGGTGTAGTGGTTGCTGCAAAAGAAAATAAAATGGGTATTCGTGCCAGTGATACCCACACCGTTATGTTTAATGATGTGAAGGTTCCCAAGCAAAACCGGATTGGCGCGGATGGTTTTGGTTTCACCTTTGCGATGAAAACGCTAGCCGGCGGAAGAATTGGGATTGCAGCGCAAGCATTGGGAATTGCAAGTGGGGCCTACGAATTATCAAAAACTTATTCAAAAACAAGAAAAGCGTTTGGCACTGAAATCATGAATCATCAGATCATTGCCTTTAAGCTTGCTGATATGGCCACTCGCGTTGAGGCGGCACGTTTACTCTGTTTAAAATCTGCCTGGGAAAAAGATAATGGTATAGATTATACTATTAGTTCTTCTATGGCTAAAGTTTTTTCCTCTGAGACTGCGATGTGGGCTTCCACTGAAGCAGTTCAAATTCATGGCGGCTACGGGTATGTAAAGGAATATCATGTAGAACGATTGATGCGTGATGCAAAAATCACACAGATTTATGAAGGTACAAGTGAGGTGCAACGAATTGTAATCAGTCGTGGCATTTTGAAGTAGCTTTGCAATATGTCCGTTTCTCTTGAAAATTATGTAAAGATTAAAGGCGAGCTTACCAAAGCGGGTGCTTTGCTTGTAGCGGTGTCTAAAAAAAAATCTGTAGAGGATATTCTCGCCTTATACAAATTGGGGCAGCGTGATTTTGGAGAAAATTATGTGCAGGAGTTAGTGGAGAAGCAACCCCAGTTACCTGCTGATATTCGTTGGCATTTTATTGGTCATCTGCAGCGAAATAAGGTAAAATACATTGCTCCGATCTGTTCCTTAATACAAGGGGTAGATAGTCTAGCACTTCTTGACGAAATTAATAAGCAGGCAATTCGCTTAAATAAGGTAATCGATTGTTTACTACAAGTTCATATTGCCCGCGAGGAAACAAAGTTTGGTTTTGATCAAGCGGAATTAGCCGCCATTCTTCCATCAATGACTGATCGGAAAAATGTCCGTGTGCTAGGTTTAATGGGAATGGCCAGCTTCACAGAAAACGAGTCAGTGGTCAGGTCAGAGTTTCAACAATTGAAAAGCTTGGCTTTACAATATGCCACTTACTTTACACCTTCCGAAGGGCCCGTGCTATCAATGGGAATGAGTGGAGACTACCAAATAGCCTTGGAGGAGGGTAGCACGCTGGTGAGAATTGGAAGTCTACTGTTTGGCGCACGACAATAATTCAATTTTTATTTTCATGCTATGGCACCCTCAGATTTGATTAAACGTTATTCGTTGCAGCCTCATCCTGAGGGTGGGTATTATACCTCCACCTATCAAGCTTCTATGCTTTTGTCTCAACAAGATTTACCAAGTGTTTTTAAAGGAGATAGGCCTGTAAGCTCTGCTATTTATTATTTGCTTGAAAAGGGAGATTTTTCCTCTTTTCATCGAATTGCCAGTGATGAATGCTGGCATTTTTATTCAGGCGATCCATTATGGATCCATGTATTGGCACCAGATGGTTCCTATACCCGGACCACCTTGGGATCTAAAGAGGACATGACCTTTCAGCATATTGTACTGGCGGGAAGCTGGTTTGCCAGTGAGCCAGCTCCTGGATCAACATTCAGTTTTGTAGGCTGTACAGTTTCGCCCGGATTTCATTTTGATGAGTTTGAATTAGCAACAACAAATTTTCTTGTTTCACAATTTCCTGATCAAGCTTCATTGATCGCTCGACTATGTCGTAGCCCACTTTAATTTGCGTTATCTTAGCAACTTTAATAGGTATATGGCTGAAGAAAAGAGTTTGAATTTTATTGAAGAAATCATAGATACGCACTTGCGTGAGGGCGTTTATTCATCTATCGTTACTCGATTTCCTCCCGAGCCAAATGGTTATTTACATATTGGCCATGCTTCCAGTATTTGTTTAAATTTTGGTCTTACCAAACGATTTCCCGGATACACCAATTTGCGTTTTGACGATACGAATCCAGTAACCGAGGATACCGAGTATGTGGAGAGTATAAAAGAAGATGTCCGTTGGTTGGGTTTTGAATGGAAGCATGAACGGTATGCCAGCGATTATTTTGATCAGTTATATGCATTTGCACTGACCTTGATTGAGAAAGGGCTTGCATATGTAGATGACTTGACTGCCGAAGAAATAGCTAACCAGAAAGGAACCCCTACTGAGCCAGGAGTAAATAGTCCATATCGTACAAGAAGTGTTGAAGAGAACCGTGATTTATTTATTCGGATGAAGAATGGTGAATTTGCAGATGGCGCCAAAACATTGCGTGCTAAAATTGACATGGGGCATATAAATATGTTGATGCGAGATCCCATTCTTTATAGAATTAAGCATGCGCATCACCATCGTACAGGAGATGCCTGGTGTATTTATCCCATGTACGACTTTGCACATGGTCAAAGTGATTCCATTGAGCAGATTACTCATTCCATTTGTACGATGGAGTTTGTTCCTCATCGTGAATTGTATGATTGGTTAATTACGCAGCTGGCGATTTATCCCTCTCATCAATATGAATTTGCGCGAAGAAATATAAATTACACGGTTACTAGTAAACGAAAACTTTTACAGCTTGTGCAGGATAAGAAAGTGGCGGGTTGGGATGATCCCCGCATGCCCACCATCAGTGGATTGAGAAGACGTGGGTACACGCCGGAGAGTATACGTGAATTTTGCGATCGTATAGGAGTAGCAAAGCGTGACAATTTGGTTGATGTGGGACTGTTGGAATTCTGTGTTCGTGAACATCTGAATAGGATTGCACTTCGACGTATGGTTGTATTTGATCCTGTAAAAGTAGTACTGACCAATTATCAGGGGGAGGAGTGGCTTAGCTCTGAAAATAATCCCGAGGATCCAACTGCTGGCCAACGTCAAATTCCATTTAGTCGGGAAATCTATATTGAACGAGAGGATTTTATGGAGAATCCTCCCAAAAAGTATTTTAGACTAGCTCCCGGTCAGCTGGTTCGTCTAAAAAGCGCCTATATCATCCGTTGTGAAGAGGTTATAAAAGATCAACAAGGGGCTATTTCTGAAATTCGGTGCACCTATATTCCTGAAAGTAAAAGTGGGTCCGATACCAGTGGAATATCTGTCAAAGGAACTTTACATTGGGTGAGTGTTCCCCACGCGGTGAAAGCCGAAGTTCGATTGTATGACAGACTTTTTAATGTTGAAGATCCTACTGATGAATCACAGGATTTCATGCATTATCTTAATCCGGCTTCATTGGAAGTTCTACCACAAGTGATGGCCGAGCCGTCCCTGTTAGATATAAATCCAGGAGATCGTTATCAATTTGTGCGGAAAGGTTATTTTGTTTTGGATAAGGACAGCCAATCCTCCCATTTAGTATTTAATAAAACGGTAGGGTTAAAGGATGGATGGACTCCTTCAAAAGGGTAGGAATTGTGTCTTACTGATGTTCTCCAAATACGCCCCTTAGTGTAGTAGCTATTTCTCCAAGCGTGCAATTATTTTCTACTGCTTCTAGTACGGAAGGCATCAGGTTAATTCCGTCGACTGCATTGTTATGAATTTGCTCTAAACAGGTTGCCGCTTTGCCAGCATCTCTTCTCGCTTTCAAGTCAGTGATTCGAGCTATTTGTTGTGTACGAATTGACTCATTTATTCTGAGCAAGGGAATTTTTTCGGTTTCTTCATTCTGATATTGGTTTACGCCAACTATTATCTTTTCTTTTTTCTCCAAGGACTGTTGGAATTGATAAGCACTGCTGGCAATTTCTTCTTGCATGTACCCTTGTTCAATAGCGGACACGCTTCCGCCAATTAAATCAATATGTTCCATGATACGTAGGGCTTCCTTTTCTAAGGCATCTGTTAAGGATTCTACGAAATATGAACCTGCCAGAGGATCCGCAGTGGCGGTTACACCGCTTTCGAATGCAATAATTTGTTGTGTTCGTAATGCGATTCTTGCGGCCTCTTCGGTAGGAAGGCTGAGTGCTTCGTCATATCCATTCGTATGTAAGGATTGTGTTCCTCCTAATACTGCTGCGAGGGATTGTAAGGTAACACGAGCAATATTATTGAGCGGCTGTTGCGCTGTGAGTGTACTGCCGCCTGTTTGCGTGTGAAAGCGCAACATCATGGCTTTGGGATCTTTTGCTCCAAGGTCTTTCATCAATATTGCCCAAATTTTTCTGGCGGCTCTGAATTTTGCAACCTCTTCAAATAGATCATTGTGGGCGTTAAAGAAAAAGGAGAGTCTTTTGCCAAATACATCGATATCCAATCCTTTTTCGAGAGCTGCTTTGACATAGGCCTTACCGTTACTGAGCGTAAATGCAATTTCCTGGGAAGCTGTACTCCCTGCCTCTCTGATATGGTATCCTGAAATTGAAATTGTATTCCACTTAGGGATCTCTTTGCTGCACCACTCAAAGATGTCAGTAATGATCCGCATGGAGGGTTTTGGAGGGTATATATAAGTTCCCCTTGCCGCATATTCCTTAAGGATATCATTTTGAATGGTGCCATTTAATTGTTTTAAATCACATCCCTGTTTTTTGGCAACGGCCGCATAAAAGGCCAATAGAATATAGCCAGTAGCATTGATGGTCATGGAGGTGCTTACTTCACTAAGTCGAATTCCCTTGAAGAGGGCTTCCATGTCCTCTATAGAGTCAATGGCAACCCCAACTTTCCCTACTTCTCCCTCGGCCAAAGGATGATCACTGTCGTATCCTATTTGTGTAGGCAAATCAAATGCAACACTTAATCCGTTTACTCCCTGTGAGAGAAGGTAATGATAACGATTGTTACTTTCTTCTGCCGTGGAAAATCCAGCATACTGACGCATGGTCCATAAACGACCCCGATACATATCGGGTTGTATTCCCCTGGTAAAAGGAAACTCACCTGGAAGTGGCTGTGGCTCTCCCTTGTAATCAGCTTGGCTATAGACTTTTTTTATAGATATCCCTGAGTCAGTAAACTTTTCTGAATTTTCCATAGTCAAGGTTCTTACATTATTTTTTTGGCCTCTCGGTTGAGTGTCTGCGTAACCAACTCTCGCAATGATCCCTCTGG
>SXWI01000011.1 GCA_005791465.1 Bacteroidota bacterium
ATGATGGCGGGAATCCGAAAGGATGCGTAATTGTCGCTTCCCGAAGTAAATACAGCCGACTGGGCCCACAACACGACAGTATTAAAACCAAACAGAAAAAACAGAAGCTTTGTTTTTGTTAATAACTGCATAGTAGTAAAATAAATAAAAGGGCGGAGAATTTGAGTAATTGTGTCAAATTTGTTCTGCTTGGAGGTATCAAAACAACATTTCATATGAAAAACACATTTTTTTATTTATCAGCACTGCTATTGCTTGTAGCTTGTAAACAATCCAACATGGAAAAAACGCCTTATGCTTGGCCGTCCAACATCAATGCCCCGAAGGCCACTGAAAAAATACGCACGTTCGTGCAACACGGCGATACCATCACCGATGAGTATTACTGGTTGAACGATTTTTTTAAAAAAGGACCGGATAGCACGGCTGTAGTTGACTATCTGCAAGCGGAAAACGCTTACCTCGATACGATGATGAGCGGTACTAAGGAGTTTCAGAAAAATTTATTTGCAGAAATGCGGGGGCGTATTCAGGAAAAAGATGAATCAGAACCTGTGGTAGAAAATGGCTATACCTATTATTCAAAAACAGAGGAGGGAAAGCAGTATTATAAATACTATCGAAAGGCGTTAACCGCTGGTGCAAAAGAAGAACTCTTGCTAGATGTGGACCAGCTTGCAACAGGAAAAAATTATTATTCGATTTCTGGTCCTAGTATTAGCCCCGATAATCAATGGATGGCCTATGGCGTGGACGAGGTTTCTCGCAGACAATACACGCTGTATTTTAAAAACCTGAATACTGGCGAGATTCTTTCTGATATAATACCTGGTACCAGTGGTAATGCCGTTTGGTCGGCTGATAGCAAAACTATTTTTTACACCTCAAACAATCCTGTAACGCTTTTGTCTGAAAAAATCAGAAGACACCAATTAGGTACAGCAGCAACAGCTGATGTTACGGTCTATGAGGAAAAAGACCCTACTAATTATATTGGAGTAACTAAAACGCGCTCCGGACAGTACATCATGATTTATTCGGCGGCTACACTTTCCTCTGAGGTCCGCATCTTACCCGCTAGCCAGCCCAATGGAAGTTTTCAAGTGTTTCAATCTCGCATGAAAGAGGTGCTCTATAGTGTTGATCATTGGGAAGATCGTTTTTTGATTGTTACTAACTGGGAAGCAAAAAACTTTCGGTTGATGAGTTGTCCGTTGAATCAAACTCAGCAAACAGCATGGAAAGAGGTGATTCCCAATAGACCCGATGTGTTACTAGAGGGCGTTGAACCGTTTAAAAACTTTTGGATTCTTACCGAAAGAAAAGAAGGGTTGGTACAATTACGTGTGCGTGAATTTCCTGGTGAAAAAGAGCACTATCTTGATTTTGGCGAACCCGCTTACGATGCTTTTGTGGGAAAAAATCCGGAATATCTTTCCAAACAGTTTCGCTATCGTTATTCTTCTATGACCACTCCCCTTTCTACCTATGATTATACGATTGCTTCCAAGCAAAGAAATCTCATCAAAGAACAACCCGTTCTGGGAGGATTCAAGCGAACAGACTATGTAACGGAGCGTCGATTTGTAACAGCACGAGATGGCGCGCGCATTCCCTTATCTATTGTATATAAAAAGGGAACAGCGTTGGATGGATCAGCACCTGCGCTTCTTTATGGATACGGTTCTTATGGCGCAAGTATGGATGCTAGTTTTTCAACAAGTCGTCTCTCGTTATTAAATCGTGGTTTTGTATATGCTATTGCACATATTCGCGGCGGACAAGAAATGGGCAGACAATGGTATGAAGACGGGAAGTTGTTGAAAAAGAAAAACACCTTCAATGATTTTATTGATTGCGGAAAATATTTAGTCGAACAAAAATTTACCAGCCAAGGGCATCTCTATGCAATGGGTGGAAGTGCCGGAGGGTTGTTGATGGGGGCTGTTGTGAATATGGAGCCTACATTATGGAATGGCGTGATTGCACAGGTTCCGTTTGTAGACGTAATCACCACCATGTCTGATCCCACCATTCCGTTAACCACCAATGAATACGACGAATGGGGTAATCCTGCTAATAAGGAAGCCTATTTTTATATGAAGTCTTATTCACCCTATGATAATGTAACCGCTACCACGTATCCCAATTTGTTAGTGACCACCGGACTACACGATAGTCAGGTACAATATTTTGAACCGGCCAAATGGGTAGCCCGCTTACGGAAACTCAAAACCGATAAAAACGTTTTGCTATTAAAAACAAATATGGAAGCAGGTCATGGTGGCGCCTCCGGACGATTTGATTATTTAAAAGACGTAGCGCTTCAATATGCTTTTCTGTTTGCACTAGAAGGAATCAACAAGTAATTATGAAAACAATTTTTCTTTCGTTCGTCCTATTCATTTCTTTTTTTGCTACGGCTCAACAACTTTCACCGGTAGAAAAAAAATTAGCTCAGACTGTTGAGCAACAGATGGAACAAACGCTTCAGCTCCTTCGCCAATCTGTTGATATCAATAGCGGCACCTATAATATTGCAGGGGTTCGCGCTGTGGGCGATTTATATGCTAAAGAACTAAAAGCGCTTGGTTTTACCGTAGAGTGGATTTTGTTGCCAGACTCACTGAAGAGAGCTGGCCACCTGGTGGCATATCGAAAAGGAACAAAAGGAAAGAAACTTTTTTTGATTGGTCATTTAGATACCGTGTTTGAACCCGATATGCCTGCCAACCCCTTTACCTTATTGAATGATAGTACGGCAACGGGTCAAGGTGTTAACGATATGAAAGGGGGTGATGTGGTTATTATAGCGGCACTAAAAGCCATGCATCAATATGGTTTACTCGATCAAACTACTATTACTGTTTATATGACGGGTGATGAAGAAAACGCAGGATATCCTCGTGAGGTATCTCGAGGAGATTTTATTTCGCGTGCCCAGCAACATGATATAGCATTGGCTTTTGAGACCGCAAGCGGAATGAACACTATTGCTACAGCCCGAAGAGGTGCTAGTGGATGGAAGTTGGAAGTAGAAGGAAAGCAAGGACATTCCTCGGGAGTGTTTGGAAATGCGGGGTACGGGTCTATTTACGAAGCAGCACGAATTATCAATTCTTTCAGAGAGCGGTTGAGCAAAGAGCAATATCTCACGTTTAATCCGGGTTTAATTGTAGGGGGGTCCGAGGTTTCTTATAATGACGAAGCACAACAAGGTCAAGTAGCGGGAAAGACAAATATTATATCTCCTCGCACCTATGCCAATGGCGATCTTCGTTTTTTGAGTGAAGAACAAAAAGAAAATGCAAGAACTGTGATGCGAGAGATTGTGGGGCAGTCTTTACCAGGCACTAAAGCTTCTATTCGTTTTTCAGATGGTATTCCCTCCATGTCTCCAACCGAAGGAAATACAAAATTGGCTGCACAACTAAGTGAAGTAAGCGAAGCGCTTGGTTTTGGAAAAGTTTCTCCGGGTAATCCAGGCAGCCGGGGAGCGGGTGATATTTCGTATGTAGCAAAATATCTTGACTGTCTGGATGGTTTGGGCGCCAGCGGACGTGGTGCACATGCACCCGGAGAAACCATCAACCTTAAAGAATATCCAAAGCTGATACAACGAACAGCCGTGTTTTTGTATCGATTAACACGTTAGGAAATTTCTTCAGGTACCAACTGCACAGAGCGGATGGACTTTTCTAATACAGCTTGTTCAATGCTGTGATTTTTTAATTGTCCCTTGCAATAATCTTCGTAAGCACTCATATCAAAGTGACCGTGCCCGCACAGATTAAATACAATCACACGCTCTTCTCCATTTTCTTTTGCTTGATTTGCCTCACGAATTGCTTGTGCAATTGCATGTGTTGCTTCGGGTGCTGGTAAGATTCCTTCTGTTTTTGCAAACAATAGCCCCGCTTCAAAACACTCTAATTGTTGAAGCGCCACCGCTTCAATTTTTTTCATATTCAACAAGTGACTACAAAGCGCACTTGCCCCATGATAGCGTAGTCCTCCTGCGTGTAAACCGGGCGGCATAAAATCATGACCCAAACTATACATGGGTAATAATGGAGTGAAACCGGCACTGTCTCCAAAATCATAACCAAATACACCGCGTGTTAATTTTGGACAAGAGGCGGGTTCAACAGCAATAGCCCGAACAGCTTTGCCCCCTCTCAACATCTCTCCCACAAAAGGAAATGCTAAGCCTGCAAAATTTGAACCACCCCCAAGCGGAGCAATTACAACATCAGGGTAATCATTGGCTAATTCAAACTGTTTTAGTGTTTCTTGCCCAATAATTGTTTGGTGTAACAACACATGATTCAAGACACTTCCCAGGGCATAGTGAGTTTTACTATCCTGAATAGCTACTTCAACCGCTTCACTAATAGCAATTCCAAGCGATCCTAATGAACTAGGTTCTTTTTCTAATTGAGCTCTTCCCGTTGCTGTGATAGTACTGGGTGATGCATGAACGGTTGCCCCATAGGTTTCCATGATTACTTTTCGATAAGGTTTTTGGTCATAACTGCCTCTCACCATAAAAACCTCACACTCTAAATCAAATTGCGCACAAGCAAAACTCAGCGCTGTTCCCCATTGTCCCGCACCCGTTTCTGTTACAATCTTTTTAATTCCTTCTTGTTTGTTATAATAAGCTTGCGCCAAAGCTGTATTGGTTTTGTGGGAACCACTTGGACTACCCCCTTCGTACTTAAAATAAATACGCGCGGGTGTTTTCAATTGTTTTTCTAAACGTGTAGCACGAACCAGTGGACTGGGTCGATATAAATTATATAAAGAACGAACCTCATCTGGAATTTCTACATAGCGGTCTTTGCTGACTTCCTGTTTGATTAATTCCATAGGGAACAAAGGGGCTAAATCCTCGGGTCCAACTGGTTTTTTTGTCTTGGGGTGAAGTGGCGGTAATAATGGTTCGGTAATATCTGCGCTAATATTATAATAATGGCGAGGGGTTTGATCCTCGGTTAAAAAGTATTTCATGATTACTTGTTGATTAATTAAAAAAATAAGTGAAGTCTTCGGGGGTCCTAAAAAGACGAGAGGTCTGCCCCTTGTGAAGACAGACCTCTCTAAAAAAGATGATATGGCGATTAACGCCAGCTACCACAGCTTCCTAGGCCTGCCGATTTAGCACGCCAACGCCAAGAGAAAAATGTGGTATTATTTGGAAGCACCTTGCTTGTTCTTTTTGAATATTGAATACGAATATAAGATCGGAGACAAACTAACCAAAATTGTGATTAACATAAATATATAAAACAGAATCTCCCCGCTCAACAAAATAGCCGCTAAAACCTGGATGGATCCACCCACCAGCCAAAACTTTCCAGCCAGTCCATGCGTTTTTTTCCAATTCTCCTCATTCTCTAAGGTCCAGGGAAGTTTATAACCCGCAAAATAGTTTTGTTTCATGGCAGGCATATAGTAGCCCATCCCGATAAATAACAAACCAAGTACTCCAAAAAGTAATTGATCAATCGGCGTGTTTTCGTGCGAAATGCCATACAATACCACCAATGTAAGGGCACATAAAATTCCACTGATAAATATGGCTACGGGACTCAATGTATCTTTTATGTTAGCCGCGCTAGCCTTTGGATCAAACTTTTCAATATTGGTGAGCAATAAAAATGTAAAAATCGAAACAAAACCCATTATCACAGGCATGATGAAAATGCTATTCCGAGAGGACCAATCATCCGGCTTTCCCTCAATATTAAAATGTGTTGGAATTTGATCACCCAGGGAGGGGTATAAATAGAATGCATAGCCAAAAGGCACGAGTGCGAAAATTATTGCGAGGAGTCCTTTTTTTGTTTGCATTTGTCACTGCAATATAAAACCTTGTCCCATTCCCGCTCCCATTTTTTTCGCCAGGTAAATGGCCGATTACATGTTTTGCAAATCTTGCTGGGCAGGTGTTCTTTTTTAACGGTCTTATTTTTTGCATTCCGCATGACCCTTAGAACAAATTCAGGACAATTTTGTTTTTGAAGTATGGCAACGCCAGAAACCATAAAGAGTGTTCTATCCAATCCTGTTACATTAGATCGGGTAATAGAAATGGCTTGGGAGGACAGAACTCCTTTTGAGGCGATAGAATTTCAGTTTGGAATCACCGAAGCAGATGTGATTGAAATCATGCGTCGGTCCTTGAAACGAAGCAGTTTCAACTTATGGCGTAAGCGCGTGAATAGTGGTGTTAGTATTAAGCATCAAAAAATCAGGGACGCTTCGATTGTGCGTTTCAAGTGTAGCCGTCAGCGACAGATCTCATTGAATAAAATCAGTAAGCGATAGGGTTTATTTTCTTAGCAATTCCTTCCATGAATCATTACTGTAATAGTTGCAAACATCGTTTTCAAAATTCAGTGTTTGGACCAACTGGAAGTTAGGATACGCTTCGGATTTGATTCCTGCGTATCGTTCATTAGCTGGAAAAACTTTATCGCCGATAAACAAAACAAGGTCGTCCACTAACCCCGCTTTCAATAGTGATTGACATAGCGTAGGTCCTGCCTCAACTAGTAAACTTGTTATTTTATAATTCGAGTAGAGAATCCGAAATAGTGCTGATAGATTAACCTCGCCCGCTATAGAATTTCCTTTTATTATTTCGATATAAGGGGGCAATGGATCAGGCTCTTTATCATTATCTGAGACCAGTATTAGTTTCGAATGATTTCTATACTGATGAATATTGAGATTTGTATTATTCAAAAGATCTAAGTTTTTATCCAGCACAATACAGTTTAGCTCTTTTGACCGGTTCCCTATTCGAATATTTAAAGAAGCATTATCTTTTAAAACTGTTTTTGCGGTGGAAAGAATACCATCTACATTTTCTCGCAGTACCTCGTGAACATATTTACGACTTTCTGTACCCGTAATCCACTTGCTGTTTCCATCGGCATCGGCCATCATTCCGTTTTTTGTAATAGCAGCTTTTACTATTACAAATGGCCTGCTAAATAGGTGATTTATAAAAAAGCATTTGTTTAAATCAAGCGCTTCTTCTATTAAAACATGCACTACTTCCACCCCGGAATTTTTCAAAACCTCCATTCCCGCAACATGTGGGTTTGGATCTGCAGACGCAAACACTACTTTTTTAATACCCTTTTCTAGTATTAGCGAAGTGCAAGGGGGTGTTTTGCCCGTATGTGAACAAGGTTCCAGGGAAACATATAGGGTACAAGCGCTCGGATTATGACCCCTTTCAATTGCATTGTTGATTGCGTTTACTTCCGCGTGAGCTTCCCCCCACCTCTCGTGACACCCTTTTCCAACTATTTCTCCCAAACTGTTTACCAATATTGCACCTACTCTTGGATTGTTTCTAACAAGACGCGGGTCTACTTGATTAGCTAATGTTATGGTTTCTCTTAAATACTCGGTTTGGGTAATGTAATTCATACCTTTGCGCTCCAAAATTAGTGTATATCCATGTTTACCGGTCTGGTTGATTTAGCGACCATTAGTAATTTAAAGGAAGACCAAAACGGTTATCAGCTTTGTATAAGCGCACCCACACTTGTTGGCTTATGCAAAAAGGGCGATAGTGTTGCGATAGATGGAGTTTGCTTAACGGTAGTAGAACACCAGGAGGCACAACTAGTATTTTATGTTTCTCCCGAGACTATAAAAAGAACTGCTCTTCTGAATTACAAAAATGAGCAAGCTGTAAATGTTGAATTACCGCTTCGTCCAACAGACCGACTCGGGGGGCACTATGTGTTAGGCCATGTGGATTGTACAGGAAGTGTTAAATCAATACAAGCTACTGCCACCAGCTGGTTCTTTACCATTGAAATTCCCGAACCATTTATTAAATATGTTGTTTATAAGGGGTCTATTGCGGTGAATGGTATTAGTTTAACGGTAAATCAAATCCGAGATTGTGAAATTGAGTTATGTATCATACCGGTTACATTGGAAAAAACCAATCTCTCTTTTCTGCAAACAGGCAGCCTTGTAAATATTGAAGTAGATATTTTAGCAAAATACACAGCCAACCTCCTTCCCAAACATGGTTAACATATTTGACACAGTAGAAAAAGCACTGGCCGATTTTGCAACAGGAAAACCTATTATTGTTGTGGACGACGAGAGTCGTGAAAACGAGGGAGATATTATTATTCCCGCCTCGTTGGCAACACCAGCATTAGTTAACTTTTGTGTGCAAGAGGGTCGTGGTTTGCTTTGTGTTGCCATTGACGATACCATCGCTAATCGACTTGATCTTAGAAAAGTACGATCAAATCACAAGGATCACTTTCATACTGCCTTTTTGGATGCTATTGATGCAACTGCTACGCATGGTGTATCTACCGGAATTTCCGCATCAGATCGTGCCACCACCGCACGGTTACTCGCTAATGAAAATAGCACCCCTGCTGATTTTTCAACACCGGGACATTTATTCCCCTTGTTAGCTGTTTCAGGTGGTGTGTTGGTCAGAAACGGACACACGGAAGCAGGAGTAGATTTGTGTAAACTAGCAGGCCTGCCACCAGCGGCTTTGATTTGTGAAATTCTAGATAAGGATGGAACCATGTTGCGCAGAGCAGGTTTACGCAATTTTGCCGACCAGCATCAATTATCAATCATCAGCATTGCACAATTGCAACGCCACAGGCGTGAACGTGAAGTTTGTTGTATTTCAGTATCTACCGCCTCTCTACCTACAAAATATGGCAATTTTACTATTGAGGTTTTTCGTAATCGTTTTTCGGGAGTAGAACACACACTTCTGTCAAATAAGGCGGATATCTCCAAAACTCCTCTTATTCGATTGCATAGCGAGTGTTTAACGGGCGATGTATTGGGAAGTGCAAGATGTGATTGCGGATCCCAATTAAAATTTGCCTTACGCGCTATTCAGCAACATGGTCACGGATATCTTGTTTATGTGCGCGGACATGAAGGAAGAGGAATTGGCCTTACTGCAAAAATTGCAGCCTATGCTTTGCAAGAAGAGGGCATGAACACCTATGAAGCTAACCAGGCATTAGGCTATCATCCGGAACAACGCGATTTTTCAGATGCAATTGAAATCCTGAAAAAATTACAACTTCCCGCTTTCACACTGTTGACCAATAATCCATACAAGATTAATTTACTTCGTGAGGCGTCTTTTAATTTTGAGATAGAACCTATTCAAACTACGCCTACTCCACAAAACCGTAAATATCTTTCAGATAAAGCATCAATTGGTGCCCACTCCATATCTCTAGATCTATGATTGCAATTGTAAAATCAAATTTTAATCAAGAAGTTACTGATGCATTACTAAAGGGGTGTATTGATTGTTTAATTGAGGCATCAACTCCTTTTGAATTATTTGAGGTACCCGGTGCAGTTGAAACAGTGGGATTCTCCAATAAATTAGTTGCATCAAAAAAGTATGCAGGACTTATAGTAATTGGAGCAGTCATAAAAGGAGATACGGATCATTATGAATATGTATGTGATTATGTGGTGCAGGGCCATGCTACCTTAGCCGCCACTTCTCCTATTCCTATCATTTTTGGGATATTAACCACGCAAAATGAGGAATTAGCCCTCGAGCGCGCGCTTCCTACTAAAATGAATAAAGGAAAAGAGTTTGCAATTACTGCGTTAGAAATGATAGAACTATACGCAAACGCTACTTAAGTATATTACAACATTAGTATTTCCCAAATTCTGGTTACATTAGATAAACAATAAAATCCAGTCTAATGTATAAAGTAATCATTCTGTTGCTTGCCGTTACGACATTAGCCTCGTGTAAGTCAAGCAACCAAAACCCCCAAACCAATTATTTTGATTACAGCCAAACTGATTCAAAACTCAGTGGTGGTAATAAGGTAATTCCCATCAATACACCATGGGGTGCTTATAACGTTTGGACCAAGCGAGTAGGAAATAATCCTTCGCTGAAAGTTTTGCTATTACACGGAGGCCCCGGTGCCACGAGTGAGTATTTTGAAGCAGCAGACTCGTATTTTCCGGGTGCGAGTATTGAGTATTACTATTACGATCAGCTTGGTTCTGGTAAAAGTGATAATCCGAATGATGAACGCCTTTGGACCGTTGAAAGATTTGTGGACGAAGTGGAGCAGGTTCGAATTGCGCTAGGTCTTGATTCCTCCAACTTTGTTTTGTTGGGACACTCTTGGGGAGGAATTCTTGCCATGGAGTATGCTTTGAAATACCAACAACATCTCAAGGGGCTAATTATTTCAAACATGGTTTCTTCGATTCCTGATTATGTAAAATATGCCAACGAAGTATTAGGACCACAGCTACCTCCGGAGGTTTTAAAAACTATTCGCTCCTACGAAGAAAAAGGCGATTACACTAATCCTGCTTATTTGGGATTAATTCAAGAGCATTACTATCCCG
This sequence comes from Bacteroidota bacterium, assembly GCA_005791465.1. Lineage (GTDB taxonomy): Bacteria > Bacteroidota > Bacteroidia > Chitinophagales > Chitinophagaceae > JJ008. The sequence continues at coordinate 10,423 of SXWI01000011.1, forward strand.
AGCATATACTGCGTATGAAACCCAGTGAGTGGCCTAATCCGGTAAATCGTGCTTTTAAAAATATTAACTACCCACTCTATTTAAAAATGCAAGGACCTAGTGAATTTGGTGTAGTTGGAGACGCACTGTTAAAAAATTGGGACCGTACTAATGACCTAAATAAAATTGCCGTTCCAACTTTAACGATCGGCGGAGAGTTTGATACAATGGACCCAAAAGCCATGGAAAAAATGAGCACACTTGTGCAAAAGGGTTCTTATTTGTATTGTGCAAAAGGAAGTCACATGGCAATGTATGACGACCAGGAAACTTATTTTAACGGTGTCATTTCTTTTTTGAAAAAACTTTAATCCCGATAATTTAAAGCAGGTTTTCTGTTTCCAATTAGTGGAACGTATTTGAAATCGGCGCCTCTATTTTTTTGCCATTCCTCTTTGGCTTGGGATAATAAGGCAGGGTTAGTCAGTAAATCAATTCCTGAGAAAGAAAGGGTGGTAGCTGCCACAATCATTCCTTTGATACCAATATCC
>SXWI01000012.1 GCA_005791465.1 Bacteroidota bacterium
AATAGCAATTAAAATCTTCTTGTATGGGAAACGCTCCCCGCCGTAAATTTTTACAACGGCTTAGTCTTCTCTCCGCTTCCACATTGATTGGAGGTCTTGCACCCAGAACATGGGCTGCCGATCTGGATACAGCACTAACTAATGCGCAATCCCTTTCTGCTGATCAATTAGCGAGCGAAGAGGACTTTTGGTACTTTATCCAACAATCGTTTACTGTTTCCTCAGGTCTTATCAATTTAAATAATGGAGGAGTAAGTCCTGCACCGCGTTCAGTTCAAGAAGCCATGAAACGCTATTATGACTACTCAAATGAAGCACCTACCTATTACATGTGGCGAATCTTGGACCAGGGACGCGAGCCGCTAAGAAAAAGACTAGCAGAATTGGCGGGCTGTAGTAAAGAGGAAATCGCAATAAACAGAAACTCCTCTGAAGGTTTAGAAACAGTCATTTTTGGATTAACCCTTGAAAAAGGAGATGAAATTGTTGCAGCCCGACAAGACTATCCCAATATGGTCAATGCCTATAAGCAGCGCGAGGAACGGGATGGTATAAAAATGGTTTGGATTAGCTTGGAATTACCCAGCGAAGATGAGGACTATATGGTCAGACAATATGTTAATGCATTTACCAGTCGTACTAAAGTAGTTCATATCACACACGTAATTAACTGGAATGGTCAAATTATCCCTGTTAAAAAAATTGCAGATGAAGCACACCGTCGCGGTATTAAAGTAATTGTAGATGGTGCTCATAGCTTTGCTCATTTTGATTTCAAAATACCTGAATTAGGAGCTGATTATTTTGCGACTAGTTTACATAAATGGCTTTACGCCCCTATAGGTTCTGGGATGCTCTATATAAAAAAAGAACATATTGCTTCCCTCTACCCACTTTTTGCAGCCGGACAGCCAAAAGAGGATAATATTCGGAAGTTTGAAGCATTAGGTACCCGACCATTTTTTATTGAACAGGCAATTGGTAAAGCCATCGATTTTCATGACCAACTGGGTATAGAACGAAAAATGAAACGACTTCACTATCTAAAAAACTATTGGATGAAAAAAGTGAAGGAGATCCCTGGTGTAAAACTGAACACATCGCTAGACGCTCGTTGGGGTTGCGCAATTGGAAATGTTATAGTAGAAGGGAGAACACCTGCCGCCTTGGATAGCTATCTTCTTGATAAGTATAAAGTACATACCGTAGGAATTGAATGGGAAAATATTAAAGGGATTCGAGTTACACCTAATGTTTATACAACAACAAAAGATCTAGATGTGTTAGTAGAAGGAATTACACAATTCGCGAAAGAGTCCAGAAAAGTTTAAAATGAAAAAAATAGTACTACTGCTGTTTACCAGCCTGCTATCCATAGCGCTGATAGCACAGCCTCTTAACGTAGAAAAAAGACTTCAACAATTAATAGAGGAAACACCGGCAGCTGGTTTGGCGGTGGTAGTCGTAAAAAACAACAAGATTATCTATCAACAAAATTTTGGATATAAAAATTTAGAAAATAAAGAACCACTAACCGCCGAATCGCTGTTTCGTATTGCATCTATTTCCAAATCATTTACGGCAACCGCATTACTACAACTAGTAGAACAAAAACGCATCTCGCTGGATGATGATGTCAGTAAGCTGATTGGATTCACAGTACGTAATCCGGCTTACCCAGATAAAATTATAACGCTCCGTCTTTTACTATCGCACCGTTCGTCCCTAAATGATAGTCAAGGCTATTTCAATTTAGATGTGATTGATCCAGCAACGAATACAAATTTTTCAAAATGCTATAACCAGTATAGTCCGGGCGAAGGATATCAATACTGTAACCTCAATTTTAATATAGCAGGAACCATTTTAGAAAGATTAACAGGAGTTCGTTTTGATGCCTATATCAAACAAACAATACTCGATCCACTTGGAATTGAGGGTGGGTATTGTGTAGACTCGCTAGACAATCAAAAATTTGCTACCCTTTACGAATACAAAGCAGTAGAAAATAAGTTCTTACCAAGTGCAGGTGCTTACGCATCCCGTAGTAATGAATTAACAAGCTACCAACTGGGCAGAAGCGCTCCCCTTTTCTCACCAACTGGCGGTCTAAAAATTTCAGCAACAGGTCTTGCCACTTATATGATGATGCACTGCCGAATGGGAAAATATAAAGGAGGCCGCTTACTAAAGAAAAAAACTGCTACACTAATGCAAACTCCCCTCTCTGCAGATGGATCAGATCAATATGGTTTAGCGCTTTGGAAAACAGACAAATTAATACCTGGACTTACGCTTACAGGACACACCGGTTCAGCATACGGACTAAACAGTGCCATGTTCTTTGACAAGCAAAGCAAAAACGGAATAATTGTAATATGTAACGGAAGTAAAGTGACGTATAAAGAAGGGTATCCTTTGATTATACGAGATGCATTACAAATTCTTTATCAAGAATTTTTACAATAAAAATTGCAGTCAGTTACTTGTAATGAATAAAAAACTGGTCTGCGCTTTGCCTTACCTTAGGTAGTTTTAACAGCCAATCATTTACTTCATCTCGTTGACCTAAAGGCAACATTAATACACTGCGTAGACCCTGCTTTTCCAATTCCAGGAGTTCATCTAATGCATTTGGATTAAATCCCTCCATAGGGGTAGCATCCACACCTTCGATGGCAGCAGCTGTAATACCCACGCCAAAAGCCAAATAGGCTTGTTTAGCTGCCCACTCTTTGTTCTCCTCGAGTGATCGATTAGCTAACAAATTTTCCAATCCACGCTTAAATCCACTTATCGAGTCCGCCGTTACACCACGTGTATCCATAATCAGCTGCATATAAGATGCTACTTGATCAGGAGTAAATTGATTCCAGGTACAAAAAACTAAAAGATGCGAACAGTCCACGACCTGTGACTGGTTATTTGCAACTGGTAAGATTTTCTTTTTTAATTCTGAATCTGTTATCACCAATACAGTCAAAGGTTGAAAACCCATTGAGGTGGGCGCCAATCGAATCGCCTCCAAAATTTTTTCAACTTTTCCAAGTGCCACAGAAGCTCCACTCATTTTCTTACAGGCATATCTCCATTGCAAAGCATTAACTACATCCATAGTTCACTAATTTTTAATAAGGCCGCAAAGGTACGACTATCCTTACCTAAAATTGATGCTTGATAGCTTCCAGTGCCTCGTATAGTTTATCGAGGTCTCCTTGAGAGTTGAAGGCTTGAATAGAATAACGCAAATACACGTCCGCGCCATGACGCATCACAGGTACTTCAATATGATATTGATTAAATAAAATAGATTTTATTCGCTGCGCATCTTGTGT
>SXWI01000089.1 GCA_005791465.1 Bacteroidota bacterium
AAATCCAACACTTCATTCATTTTTTTGCTATTACTGAATGTGGGCGGATCCATCACAATTAAATCGTAGCTATGGGGAGGTACTGTACTTAACCATTGCTTAACATCCGCTCTTTCAAATAGAAAAGAGGAACCTTCAAACCCATTGCTTAACATATTTCGTTTGGCCCAGTCGAGATACGTATTTGATAAATCGACTGTGGTCACTAAACTAGCTCCCCCGGCTGCAGCATACACGGAAAAAGATCCAGTATAAGCAAACAGATTCAGCACACGCTTTTGTTTACTCTCTTCCCTTACTAACATCCTTGTGTCCCGATGATCAAGGAATAAGCCAGTGTCCAGATAATCGTCGAGATTTACCCAAAATAACAAGCCATTTTCTTCTACCTTAAAAAAACCAGCACCCTCCTCTCCTTCTAACTTCTGATACTGTCCCTGTCTTCCTGACTTACGTTGACGAATTCTATGATGAATATTTTCTTCAGGAACTTGCAGAACTTGACTTATGATCTGCAAAGAGGCCTTTAGCCAGGAAGCATGGTATTGCTCTTCCATCCCATGTCTTCTTTTATATTCTGCCAAACATACATGTAGACCATACCGTTCTATGCAGAATGGAAACTCAGGAAGATCGTGATCATAAATTCGATACGCCATAACCCCCTTCCGCCGGGCCAATTTACCTATATGGCGATTGACCTTCTCTAACCGGTTGCGAAACATCTCCAATTTAGCCTCAAACACCACTTAATTTTTAACGAATTTAGCGTATTGTATGTACGCAATTGTCGATATTGAAACTACAGGCTCCTATGCAGCCGCAAATGGGATCACGGAAATAGCTATCCATGTATTTGATGGAATAGAGGTAGTAGAGGTCTTTGAATCATTAGTGAACCCCTTACAACCCATTCCGCCCTTTATTCAACAAATGACAGGAATTACCAATCAGATGGTAGCAACAGCTCCTCCTTTTACCACCATTGCCGAGCGTGTATACAATATCCTTCAAGGACAAATTTTTGTTGCACACAATGTTCAATTCGACTACTCCTTTGTAAAAGCACAACTCAAAGCAGCAGGTTTTGAACTAAACTGCTCAAAACTCTGTACCGTTCGTCTGAGCAGACAAATCCTTCCAGGCTATCCCTCTTACAGCTTAGGTAAACTATGCCGATCACTTGGTATTTCACTGGAGAATAGACATCGCGCTGGAGGAGATACAGCTGCCACCGTAGCACTCTTTAAAAAACTATTGCATGAAGACAAATCAAACCACATTGCAAAAAGTTTAAAACGAAACTCAAAAGAGTGGATACTCCCACCCCATGTAGCCCGCTCAGATTTTGATCGGCTCCCTACAAGACCAGGGGTCTATTATTTTCATGATAAAAAAGACAAAGTGGTGTATGTTGGAAAGGCCATCAATATCCGCTACCGCGTAAATAGCCATTTTAGTAATGATGCCCCCACTGCACAAAAACAAAAATTCATTAGAACAATTCACCGCATCACGTATCAGGAATGCGCCACTCCACTGATGGCAACCTTATTGGAGTCGGCAGAAATCAAGCACCGATGGCCCCGCTTCAATGCAGCCCAGAAAAAAAGAGAGGAAGTGTTTTCCTTATTTGTGTTTGAGGATCAACACGGATATCAAAGAATTGCTGTTGATAGATTAAAGAAAAATGTACCCTCCATTTTGGAATTTTACAATATAGCCGAAGGACAAGCCCTGATCCGAAAAATGGCTAGAACACACGGACTATGTTTACGTCTTTGTTTTTTACAAGACGCTGCAGGAGCCTGCACGGGTGAATTTGCTACTACTTGCAAAGGAGCCTGTACTAGAAAAGAAACAGCAGCCCATTATAATCAACGAGTGAAATTAGCAGTAGAGGAATTAGTAGCTAATGGGAGTTTTTTAATCTTGGATAAGGGTCGGAATAACAAAGAGATGTCCTGCATCCTCGTTGAAAAAGGCAGCTTCTATGGCATGGGGTATGTTCCCGCTACCGACACTATTCAGAATAACCCCACCTTAAAAAGTTTACTTACACCCTATCGTAATAATAGTACGATTCAAAAAACAATTCGCGTTTTCAAGGATAGCTTTCCGGATAAGATTATCCCCTTGTAGCTTTTTTACGAGTCACTCCATTTAAACTCAGCAGATCGGGGCATTAGCTCAAAAACAGATTGCGCTAGTGTAGGGGGAATAGCAAGTTTTCTAAGATGAAGATCAATAAAAGCCCCTTCAACCGTTAATCGAGCCGCCTCCATATCAGGTGATTTCCAAATAGAGTGCTGAATGGTCCAACGAGAAAAGTCACGACGCGCCGCTACTAATTGCAAGTCAATGGAAATTGAATCCCCCATCCTTATTTCTCGTCTGAAACGGCACTCTTCCCTGAACAGAATGGGGCCCATGTTAAATTGATGATAAACCGACTCTGTCAATCCTTTCTCATGCATGAAAGATATACGACATAAAGCAGCCCAATCGTAATATACAGAGTGCCTTACATGAAAGTTGGCATCAATATCAGCCCAACGGAGCTGAAGTGGAAATTTAAAAGAATCCATTTAGCAAAGGTAATTGCTTTATCCATGGCAGTAATTCAACCCGGAGCCATTACCTTTGCTTACACATTTTAATTATGAAAAAGATTCTTTTTGCATTTGTATTACTCCATGGGGCTATTGCAGTTGGACAAACCAAAAAGCCTTCGGTAGCAACCCCTGCTAAAAAAACAAGCCCAGCAACAGTAAAGCCTGTAGTGAGCAATCCTGCTGCCCCAATTCTAAAAAACGAAATTGATTCAGTCAGTTATGCCCTGGGTGTAAGCCTTGCGGCGTATTACCAATCCCAAGGGGTGACCAAGCTTAACGGAGCCTTACTGGGAACTGCTGTTAATGATTTGCTTAATGCGCGTACGCCCTTACTTGATAACAATATTTCAAATACCCTTTTAAACTCGTATATGACTCGTTTGCAAAGTGAAAAATCAAAACAAAACAAAGAAGCAGGAGAAAAATTCCTTGCAGAGAATAAAAAAAGAACAGGTGTAATTACAACAGAGAGCGGACTTCAATATGAAATTATTACTGCGGGCACAGGAGAAAGCCCAGCAGCAACTGATACAGTAACCTGTCATTACAGAGGCACTTTCATTGATGGAAGAGGTTTTGACAATTCTTATGACCGAGGACAACCGATTAGCTTTCCATTGAATGGAGTTATAAAAGGCTGGACAGAGGGCTTGCAACTTATGAAAGTAGGCGGCAAGTACAAATTTTATATCCCTTTTCAACTTGGCTATGGGGAGTACGACTATATGTCTATACCAGGTGGATCAGCGTTGTTGTTTGAAGTAGAATTAATCGAAGTAAAAAGGAAAAACTAATTACTGCCCTTTCGATTGATCAATCACTTGATGCGCCCACCCCAACGCAATTTCAAATTGCTGCTCAGGGCTTAGGCTGGAATTATCTAATACTCTTGCATCAATTGCCTGTCGTAGCGGACTTTCAGCTCGATTTGCATCCAAATAATCCCGTTGCTCCAGATTTTCACGGACCATCGAAGCTGTTACCGTAGAATCTGTTGCTTGCATTTCTCTCAGCCTGCGTTGAACACGTATTTCCTTATCGGCTGTCATAAATATTTTCAATTCAGCTTGCGGAAAAACAACAGTCCCAATATCGCGACCATCCATAACAATCCCTTTTTCTGTTCCTAATCGCTGCTGTTGTAGAACTGCAAATTGACGTACACGGGGAATAGCAGCCACTTCACTTACACGAGAAGCAACACCCATTTCGCGAATAGAGGTCTCTACATTTTCACCATTTAAAAAGATATCACTGGCTCCTCGTGCTGGATTAAATACAAATTGAAGCTCAATTGAGCCCAATGCCTTTTCCACTGCCATAGAGTCTGCAATATTTACCTGGTTGCGAATAAAAAAAAGCGTTATTGCACGATACATGGCTCCGCTGTCCACAAACACATAACCCAAGGCTCGAGCTAATGCTTTAGCAAGCGTGCTTTTACCACAGCTGGACCACCCATCCAGGGTAATGATA
>SXWI01000090.1 GCA_005791465.1 Bacteroidota bacterium
GCAAAGCAATTGGTTAACCAACAAGCTGCTCTATTGGTACCTGATTCTGAGGCACAACAAAAATTAATACCAGTTGTGCTTGACTTAATTAAGGATTCAGCTCAGTTGCAGCATATGCACGAACAATTGAAACCACTTGGAATAAAAGATGCAGATCAACGAGTTGCTTCAGAAATTTTGAAATGGGTAAACGCATGAAAAAGCCGCTACTTGATACCAGTTTATTGGCCGTCCCTTTTAAAGGTGCAGCCGGTATCAAAGAGGTGTGCTTTATTGGTATTGGAGGAATTGGGATGAGTGCATTAGCCCGCTTTTTCCTGGAGCAGGGAGTTGCGGTTACCGGCTATGATAAAACGCGCACTATGCTCACGGCTCAATTAGAAGAAGCTGGAATGCAAATCCATTACAAGGATAGTTTGGAATACTTGTCTCGTGGTGCAGACATCGTTGTATATACACCCGCCATTCCAACGGATCATCTGGAACTAAATTGGTATCGAGATAACGGATACACAGTTTACAAGCGAAGTGATTTACTTCAACGAATTACTGAGGGCTCTTTCAATATCTGTATTGCAGGTACGCATGGCAAAACAACAACCAGTACCCTTGTGGCACATATTCTTCGCTACAGCGGTATAGGATGTAATGCTTTCTTGGGCGGTATAGCCAGTAATTATGGTACTAATTATTGGAGCAGTACAACTAATTGTTGTGTGGTGGAAGCAGACGAGTATGATAGAAGTTTTTTAAAACTACGTCCCCACCTTGCATTGATTACGGCAATGGACCCTGATCACCTAGATATTTATGGTACAGCCGAAGCTATGGAAGAGGCTTTCCTTTCTTTTAGTTCCTTGGTTGCATCTGGAGGCCTTTTGTTATATAAAAAAGGATTAAAACGAACAGAGGCGTTACGAGCTCCACAACTATTGAGTTATCACTTGCATGATACATCAGCTGATTGCAGATCAATTGGGCTGCGTGTGCAGGAGGGAGCCTATCAATTTGATATAGCAGTTGCAGAAGACGTCTTGACGGGGTTTCGATTACATATGGGAGGGTTACATAATGTTGAGAATACGGTTGCTGCAGTTTCTATTGCCTGGTTGTTGGGAGTTGAGCAAGAAAAAATTAAAGAAGCAATTTCAAATTTCAAGGGAGTGCAGCGACGTTTTGAGTTGATTTGGAAAAATGAGCAGTTTGTATTAATCGATGATTACGCCCATCATCCTGCCGAATTGAAAGCGTTATTGGAGGGAGTGCGTTCACTGCATGGAGATACACCATGCACTATCTTTTTCCAGCCTCATCTGTATACACGTACTAGAGATTTGGCAGCAGAATTTGGTGCTGCTTTGGAAGCTGCGGATGAAGTGATCCTCCTTCCAATCTATCCAGCCCGGGAAACTCCGTTGGAGGGTGTACAGAGTGAATTAATTGCCGCACATATAAAAAATGCAGCGGTAACGATTGTTCAGAAAGAAGAGCTCGCAGCCTGGATTAAGAATGATTTGATTCAACATAAAAAACAAAAAAAAGTTTATATAACCGCTGGTGCGGGTGACATTGATCAATTGTTGCCCTCCCTACATCAATTATTTAGTACAACGTGCAATTAAAGAAAACCATACAACGTATTTTATTTATTCTGTTTTGGACAGGAATCGGAACCGGTATGATCTTGTTATTGGGTGCAGCTATTGGAAGAAGAAATCAAGAACGTTTTCGTGATTATACCATCGAGATAAAAGGGCAATATGGTGGTTCATTTTTGAATGAAGATTCTGTAGAACGATTACTTCGTCAGCATACTGAAGGAGTAAAAGGAGAGTTATTGTCTGTTTTCAAATTGCGTAAAGTAGAGGAAGGATTGAAGCAACATCCTTGGATTCGTGTCGCTCAACTATATTTTGATAATAAGGATGTATTGCATGTTGGCATAACCGAAAAGACTCCTGTAGCCAGATTATTCACGCTAACGGGGCAATCCGTATATCTAGATGAGTTGGGACAGCGAATGCCATTGGCGATACATCGGACGGTGAAGGTTCCTGTCTTTACGGGCTTACCTGATCAAATCGGTAGCCGTGTACAGGACAGTTTGTTCTGTCTTCGAATTCGGGATATGGCAAAGCTGATTATACAAGATAGTTTCTGGTCAGCGCAAGCAGCACAATTTGATCGAGTATCTGATGGCAGCTGGGAAATGATCCCTGTGATCGGTAATCATGTAATCCGGTTACAGGATGGAGAAGAATTTCAGTTACAACTAAAGAAGTTAATGCTGTTTTATAAGCAAGTTTTAGTAAAAACTGGATTTGATCGATATCGTGTTATTGATCTTCGGTTTGATAATCAAGTAGTGGCATCTTATAGTGCATCTACACGCGTTGACTCTATTCGATTACGTCGAAGTGTAGAGCAACTATTAGCCCAATCTCGTTCAGAAGATTCGGATACAGTAGTCCGCTATTTACCTAAGCCATTACAACCCTTGTTAGCTGATGACACGGTTTCCGTTACTCCAGAAATGAAAAATAGTTTACCACTTGATACTGCGGCTTTACCGCTAAAACCCGTTAAAAAAATAAACAACTAAAAACAACATCCCTATGAACAACGAAAACCCCATCATTGTCGGTCTGGACATCGGTACCACCAAGATCGCTGTGATTGCCGGTCGTAAAAACGAGTTTGGCAAGCTCGAGATTTTAGGATTTGGCAAGGCTAACTCCAATGGTGTAAAACATGGGCAAGTGCTCAATATCGATGAGACCATCAAGGCGATACGCACTGCCTTGGATAATTGTTTTGCATCTAACCCCAATCTTGAGATTGGTGAGGTTTATGTCGGTATTGCCGGACATCACATTAAAAGCTTGCAAACCCGTGGTGATATGGTTCGTCATCGCACTGATGAGGAAGTGAGTCAGCATGAGATTGATAAGCTGATTGATGATCAGTACAAAACATATATCCCTGCTGGTGATCAGATCATCGATGTAATTCCCCAAGAATTTACAGTTGACAATATTCCTAATATCGCCAACCCCATAGGATATGGAGGTGTAAAAATTGGAGCGAATTTTCATATCATCACTGGGGATAAAAATGCAATACGCAATATTAACCGCAGTGTCGAAAAAGCGGGTTTGCATACAAAGGATTTAGTATTGCAACCACTTGCTTCTTCTGCTGCCGTCATGGCACAGGAAGATTTAGAGGCGGGAGTAGCCATTGTAGATATTGGGGGAGGTACTACTGACTTAGCTGTTTTTAATGAGGGTATATTAAAGCATACTGCCGTAATTCCTTTTGCAGGCGAGAATATTACCAATGATATTAAATCGGGATTAGGCGTGTTGCGTACCCAGGCTGAGCAAATGAAAGTTCAATTTGGATCCGCTTTAGCCAATGAAGCAAAATCCAATGCTTATATCACCATACCCGGATTACGGGGTATGCCTGCTAAAGAAATCAGTGTTAAGAACCTGGCTAATATTATTCAGGCCAGAATGAGTGAGATTATGGATTTTGTTACATACCATTTGAAGCAGGTTGGGCTGGATAATAAAGCATTGAACGGAGGAATTGTTTTAACCGGAGGAGGTTCACAGCTTAAACACCTCATTCAATTAACAGAGTATGTAACAGGATTAAATGCACGTATTGGGTTTCCCAATGAGCATTTAGCAGCTGGTCATATTGAGGAACTATCCAAGCCAACTTACTCCACCTGTATCGGTTTAATCTTAAAAGGGTATGACGATTTTGAGCATAACCGCAAAGAGTTTGATAAAGGATATCGCAAAGTGGATGTGCCAACTACATTACGTAAAACAGCAACAGGTGAGGTGGTAGATGCAACTGAGCCAACTACCATCAGTGAGGATCAAATGCGTAAGCGCCGAAACTTGACTGGATTTTGGAGCAAATTCAAGGATCGCATTATTGATCTCTTCAAAGAGGAAGAAGATAGGCATCTCTAAAATAATAAGAACTAAACTAACCCACTAACAATTCGAAAACCAACTTCCAATGATTCAATTTGATCTTCCTACTGAAAAATCATCCATCATCAAAGTGATCGGAGTAGGCGGTGGTGGAAGCAACGCCGTCAACTACATGTTTAATCAGCACATCGATGGTGTCAATTTTGTGATCTGTAATACAGATGCGCAGGCGCTGGCCATCAGTGGCGTTCCTAACCGTATTCAGCTTGGGCCCCTTTTGACGCAAGGGCTCGGTGCGGGTGCTAATCCAGATATTGGTAGACAGGCTACTGAAGAATCGCTGGAAGAAGTCCGTCGTATTCTAGAGGTAAATACCAAAATGGTATTTATTACAGCTGGTATGGGTGGTGGTACCGGTACTGGAGGAGCGCCCATCATTGCAAAAATTTGCAAGGAAATGGGCATTCTTACTGTTGGTATTGTTACCACTCCGTTTGCTTACGAAGGAAAAAAGCGATTACAACAAGCAGAAGAAGGAATTCGACAATTACGTTCACAGGTTGATACGCTGCTGATTATTAGCAATGATAAATTAAGACATCAGTTCGGCAATCTCAAAATGCGTGAAGCTTTTGAAAAGGCCGATAATGTGTTAGCTACTGCAGCGCGTTGTATCACGGATGTTATTAATAGCACTGGTCAAATCAACGTGGACTTTGCTGATGTATGTACCGTAATGCGTAATGGTGGAAGAGCTATCCTAGGTCATGCATTGGTGGCTGGCCAAAATCGCGCGCAGCTGGCATTGGAAGAGGCATTAAGTTCACCCTTGCTTAGTGACAATGATATTTTGGGTGCTAAGTGGATATTGATCAATATTAATTCAGCTCGTGGCGAACACGAGTACACCATGGATGAAGTTGAAATCATTCAACAGTTATTATTGACCAGGGCTGGAGAAAATACAGATGTTATTTTAGGAATGGGGTATGACGATAATCTGGGCGATAAGCTCGCGATTACCTTGATTGCGACTGGATTTGAGCATATGGATGGTATTGCTAAACCTTCCCCTGTTCGTGCCAAAGTACAGGAGGAGGAAAAAATTGTAATGGTACTAGGTCAACCGGAGAAGGAGAGTTTGCCTGCAGTGGCTACTCCGTCTATTGAAACTCCATCCGCAACAAATAGTACTCCTCCCGTAAAGGAGGAAGAGCCTGTTGCTACTGTTACTGTAGAAGAAATGCCAATTCCTGATTTGATGCCAAAATTAATTGAGGAGTTGGAGCCGGCTAGTCAGGCAAGCGAGTTAGAAGAAGTAGTATCTATTAAAGAAACAGAAGCCAGCTTTTTAGCGCCTGCTGTTATTATGCCAGAACCTACTCCTGCTATGCCAATTGTTTCTGGGGGTTATTTGGCTCGTCCTGCTAATATTTATGCAGAAGGATCTACGCAAGAGCAAGTCACTCCAGCAGTTGATATAGTTACGCCTGTTTCTCAACCAGTATCAATTCAATTTGAGCAGGAAGCGCCCACTACTCAATCGATATCAGCCGCTCCAGCAGCAGAGGAGGTTTCTGAAATGTTTGAAATGAAATTAGTGGAGAAAGATGAAGACCCTGCTCCTGCAACACCTTTGTTATTTGAATTACATCGATCAGTTCCTGCTGAGTCTATTGATTTACCTGAGGTGGATGAGACAATTGTGCAGCAACGTCGTGCAGCTGAGCGTTTGCAGAAACTTCGTAATCTTTCATTTAATGTGAATGCAGCAGATCCTAACAATGAGTTTGAAACAATACCTGCCTACATTCGTCAGAATATGGAAATGTATAATTCGAAGACACAGATTGAAAACTTTTATAGCAACTATGAGGTAAAAGATGATCCATCCAAGCAAGGCCCTATCAGTACACTCAATAGTTTCTTAAATGGAAAAAAGCCTGATTAAAGAGGCTCACTTCGCACGGAATTGTGAAGTGATTTAAATAGGTCTGTTTTTAGTTGTTCCTCCCGGATTTATCCGGGAGGTTTTTTTATACAGGAACTTCAACCCTTGTACCTTTGTTTACTAACATGGAAACAATTTTAATTACGGGGGGTACAGGATTGGTGGGTAAGTCCTTGACCAATTTTTTGCTGGAAAAAGGATACCGTGTTGTGGTGTTGACAAGGACTGCTTCTTTGGGGCATGGTGTTTCTACTCAAGTATCCAATCTGTCTTTTTCTTTTTGGGACCCTGTTAAAAAAATTATTGATCCTACCGTATTGGCTACTGCTGATCATATTATTAATTTGGCTGGTGCGGGTGTGGCGGATAAGCGTTGGAGTGCTGCCCGTAAACGCGAAATCAGGAATAGTCGGGTTATGGCTGGCTCCTGTATTGTGCATGCGCTTCAACAATGTCCAAATCATGTCAAAACAGTAGTGAATGCTTCTGCTATTGGTTGGTACGGTCCTGACGCAGGAGTCTATCCGGCAGGCTTTACAGAAGAAGCCCCTGCTTATCATGATTTTTTGGGCTCCACTTGCAAAGATTGGGAAGAGAGTACAGCTGCTGTAGAGAACCTTGGTATTCGACTGGTCACGCTTCGCATCGGTATTGTATTAACTCCTGCTGGCGGTGCATTGCGTGAATTTTTGAAGCCCTTGCGATGGGGAATTGCCACGGTATTAGGCAGCGGAAAACAGCAAATCAGCTGGATTCATATTGACGATTTGATTTCGCTCTTTGAATTTGCAATTAAGAATACAGCATTAAAGGGAGTTTATAATGCTGTTGCACCTCAGCCTGTATCCAATCGAGAATTAATTCATACACTGGCAACAATTCGCCGCAATTATTTTATCCTTTTTCGAGTTCCGTCGTTCTTGCTTCAATTAATGCTGGGGGAAATGAGTGTGGAAGTCCTAAAAAGCACTACAGTCAGCGCAAAGAAAATAGGAGGCGCAGGGTTTCAATTTCGTTATCCAGCTATTTATCAAGCGGTTTCCTCCTTTCATTAATTTCGAATCGGTCTGCCGCTAGTCAATACATTTTGAATTCGTTCTAGTGTTTTCTTTTCACCACATAATGAGAGAAATGCTTCTCGTTCCAAGTCAAGTAGATATTGTTCATCTACTGTAGTGGGTTCACTCAAGTCACCTCCACACATGACCATTGCTAATTTTCTAGCCACAAGTGCATCATGCTCGGTTGCATAGCCAGCTGTTTTCATTGCATGAATCCCTGCCAACAAAGGCCCCAGTCCTGCGCGACCCAACACGGGAATAGCTGTTTCCTCTAGTGGTCTTGTATAGCCTGCTTGATGTAATTGTAAAACCGCTTGTTTGGCATTGGCAATTCTTCGGTTTGGATTTAACACGATTTCATCAATTCCTTTTCTATAAATCCCAAGAGAAAATGCCTCCTGTGCGGATGTTCCCACTTTAGCTGTTGCAATGGTCATGAATCTGTTTTTTAATGTATTCAGCTCAGGTTCATCCGAATGCATTTCTTTGCCTGCGCGCAAAACAAATTCTTTTGTTCCCCCTCCACCGGGTATTAGTCCAACTCCTAATTCAACAAGTCCCGTGTAAGTTTCTGCTGCTGGAAAACATTGGTCAGCATGTAAGTTTAACTCACATCCGCCTCCTAAGGTTAATCCGTGTGGGGCTACCACCACTGGAACATTTGAGTAACGTACCCGCATCATCGTTTGTTGAAAGTATCGAATGGCAATATTCAGCTCATCAAATTCCTGTTCAACGGCCAACATAAATATCATTCCCACGTTGGCCCCTGCGGAAAAATTAGATCCTTCATTGGCAATTACTAGCCCTTTGTAATTGGCCTCTGCTTTTTCAATGGCTGTTTGTATGCCTGCTAATACATCTCCGCCAATACTTCCCATTTTTGTATTCCACTGAAGTCCTAAAACTTCGTCTCCTAAGTCAACTAGCTTACAGCTAGCATTTTTCCAAACTAGTTTATCACTTCGGTGGCTTAGAAGTAAGTATTCGCTACCACCGGGTAATGGTTTATAATTCTTACTTGCGGGATCATAGCAATAACGTTGTCCATTATCAATTTTATAAAATTGACTATTACCGGCTGCCACCATTTCTTTAACCCAGGGGGCCACAGGGAGATCATGCTTTTCTATGGTTTGGATGATTGCTTCAATGCCCAATAAGTCCCAGGTTTCAAATGCACCAATTTCCCAACCAAAACCGGCTTTCATCGCGTCATCTACACGATAAATCTCATCGCTTATTTCTGGAATGCGTAGTGCAATATAGGAGAACAAATGCGCATGTAGTTGTTGAAAAAATTCACCTGCTTTGTCGGTAGCCTGGTTTAATAATTTTATTCGGCTGTGTAAATCTTCCAATGGTTTTGCGGCATCAAGTGATGGAAACTTAGGTTTTTGTCGGGGCTTATATTCCAACGTATTCAAATCGAGGGTAAGAATTTCCTTTTTCCCTTCTTTTGTTTTAGTTTTTTGAAAAAAGCCTTTCCCTGTTTTGTCGCCCAGCCAATTATTGCTCACCATTTTTTCCAGCCAAGCCGGTATTTTAAATAAATGACTGGATTCGTCGTTGGGGCAATTTGCAGCTACGCCATTCGCTACTTTAACTAGTGTATCAATTCCCACCACATCGGCGGTTCGAAAGGTTGCTGATTTTGGTCTTCCAATGATGGGACCAGTTAAGGCATCAATTTCATCTATACTCAAGTTCAATTTTTCTTTGATGTGCATGATGGCCATCATGCTGAACACGCCAATACGGTTAGCAATAAATGCCGGCGTGTCTTTACAAAGAACGGTGGTCTTTCCTAGTTGCTTGTCTCCGTATGCCATGAGAAAATCAACAATGGCTGGATCTGTAAGGGGAGTGGGAATAATCTCCAATAATTGTAAATAGCGAGGAGGATTAAAAAAGTGTGTACCCAAGAAATGTTTTTTGAAATCCTCGCTGCGTCCTTCGATCATGGAGTGAATGGGAATACCAGATGTATTTGAACTGATCAAGGTGCCTGGTTTGCGGAATCGTTCCACTTTTTCAAAAAGCTGTTTTTTAATTTCCAGTTGTTCTACCACCACTTCAATAACCCAGTCTGCTTGGGTAATTTCTTGAAGATTATCTTCAAAATTGCCTGTTTGAATATTCTTCTCAAACTGCTTTTCATAAAGTGGGGCAGGGGAAGATTGAAGCGCCGCTTTCAAGGATTCATTTACAATTCTATTTTTTGCAGCAGCGGGTGCATCTGCCGGCAGGTCCTTTGGAACGATGTCTAACAGTAAAACCTGGTGTCCAGTGCCTGCAAAATGACAAGCAATGCGGGAGCCCATCACTCCACTTCCTAAAACAGCTACTTTTTTAATAAAACGCTTCTTCATAGCTAAATAGTTAGTTATGCAACTAATTTACTATTTCTAAGTTAGTTCATTTCGTGAGCGCCAAAAACTTTATTGTCTAGCTAATGATGGAACCCGGTTCAATAGGATGCTCCGGATGTACAAAATGTAGTTTTCCGTTCTTATCGGTAGCCATTAATATCATTCCGTTACTTTCAATTCCCCGCATTTTTCGGGGGGCAAGATTACAGACAACGGTTACCTGTTTTTCAATTATATCTGCGGGTTGATAATGTTCGGCAATACCACTTACGATTATGCGGACTTCTCCAGCTAGTTCAACTTCCAACTTTAAAAGTTTGTCTGCTTTTTCTACTTTTTCAGCTTTGCGAATGATGCCTGATCGAAGCTCAAGTTTTGCAAAATCTTCATATTGAATGACCGGTTTATTGGTCACTGCGTCATTTTTTTCTGGTATAGCTGAAGAGGCTGGAGTGGAGGTGGGATTTGTCATTCCGTTTTGAAGTTTTTCAGTTTGCGTGATTACCTCTTGATCTTCAATTTTTCTAAAAAGTAATTGAGGCGCTCGTAGCGGGTAACCAGCATTCAATAATTTTAAATTCCCTGCATTTTCCCAATCCAACATCCGGTCTACCACTTTCATCATCTGTAAGAGCGTTTGGGCGGTGTTAGGTAAAAAAGGATTAAACAGTATAGTAAGATTTGCGGTCAATTGCAGACAGAGATGCAGACAATTGTCAATCTGTTTTTGCGCATTGGGGTCAGTATCTATTTTTTTGGCAAGCATCCAGGGCTCTTTCTTCTGCATGTACTGATTTCCTTTTCGGGCAAGGTCCATCACTTCGAATAATGCTTCCCTGAATTTATATTGTTCAATCAATTCACTGATACGTGCGGGTGCAGCTTGAATATCTCGTATGAGATTATTTTCATTTTCGTCAAACAATGCAGGATGCAAGTGTGGTACTTTTCCATTGCATAGTTTATGCATGAGTACCCATGTCCGGTTTACAAAGTTGCCAAAAATGGCAACTAATTCACTATTGACTGCATCTTGAAATCCTTTCCAGGTAAACTCACTGTCTTTTGTTTCGGGAGCTATTTGGGTTAGATAATAGCGAAGCATATCTACACATTGCCCGCCTCCCTGCTCTGCTTTAACAAAGTCATTTATATAATCACGCATGTCGAGCTTCCAGTTTCTGCTGGTGCTCATTTTATCGCCCTCTAGGTTTAAAAACTCATTCGCAGGAACTTGCTCTGGTAATATATAGCCATGCAGTTTTAGCATCACTGGGAAAATGATACAGTGAAAGACGATATTATCTTTTCCAATAAAATGCACCAGTTTGGTTTCTTTATCCTGCCAGTAAGGAGTCCAGTCTTTTCCATGGTCAAGCGCCCATTGCTTAGTGGCGCTGATATATCCAATAGGCGCATCAAACCAAACGTATAGCACTTTGCCGTCTCCCCCCTGTATTGACGCAGGTAGTTTTACGCCCCAGTCTAAATCTCTGGTAACTGCACGAGGTTGTAAACCACCTTCGATCCAACTTTTACATTGACCTACAACTGTTGGACGCCAGTCCTTAGCATGTTGTTCCAAAATCCACTCCCGTAAAAATGCCTCGTGCTGGTCCAGGGGCAGATACCAGTGTGTAGTTTTTTTCTTTTGTGGTGTTGCTCCGCTGATGGTACTGACCGGATTAATTAATTCGTCAGGGCTTAGTGTACGACCACAGGTCTCACATTGATCCCCAAACGCACGATCACTTTTGCAATGAGGACAGATTCCTTTGATATAGCGATCGGCTAAAAACGTATTCGACGCTTGGTCATAATATTGTTCGCTTTCCTGGGTAAGAAGAGCCCCTTTTTCATGTAAGTGCGTAAAAAATTCTGCAGCAGTTTGGTGATGCAGTGGCTCACTGGTACGGTGATAAATATCAAAGCTCACCGATAGGGCTTCAAAGTCCTCTTTGAGCGCCTGGTGATATTTATCAATAATTGCCTGGGGGGTCGATCCTTCTTTTTTTGCTTGTATTGGAATAGCAGTACCATGTTCGTCACTGCCACAAACAAATACCACATCTCTTTTTTGTGCACGTAAATAACGAACGTATATATCCGCAGGAATATAGGCGCCTGCCAGGTGTCCTATATGTTTTAGCCCATTAGCATAGGGTAACGCAGAAGTAACCAGATATCGTTTTGGAGTAGACATGCGGTGCAAAAATACCGGAAACCGACGCTTGCCCAAAATACAATGCAGGCATTACCTTTACAGTGCTTTTATTATGCTTACACCCACTTATTTAAAATCTGGAGATACGATCGGATTGGTATGTCCAGCTGGTTTTTTGCCTGCCCCCGCTGTTCAAACCTGTGTTGCTGTATTAACACAATGGGGGTATCGCGTAATTCAGGGTTCAACCATTGGAGGTAGCTCTCAAACCTATTTTTCTGGAACGGATCAGGAGCGTTTAGTTGATTTACAACGAATGTTAGATGATCCGACAGTAAAGGCAATCCTATGTGGTAGGGGTGGCTATGGAACCGGTCGTATAATTGAGCAACTTGATTTTACGAAGTTTAGTCAGTTTCCCAAATGGATTATTGGTTATAGTGATATTACGGTGCTTCACGCACATATTCATCGTCATCATCAGATTGTAACACTACATGCACCCATGGCTACTGCCTTTAATGGGGAGGGATGGAAAAGCGAATACATTCATTCCTTGCGGGAAGCTTTGGAAGGAATTAGTTCAGCCTGCTCAGGACCCGAACATGTATTTAATCGATTGGGAGTTGTTACTGCACCACTGGTGGGTGGAAATTTGGCTCTATTGGCTCATTTGGTAGGGACCTCTTCCGATTTGGATACGGAGGGCAAAATCCTTTTTATCGAGGATATTGGTGAGCAGCTATATAATATAGACCGTATGCTCTACCAGTATAAACGAAGTGGAAAATTGCGGTCGCTTGCTGGATTAATTGTGGGGGGCTTTACGGAATGTAAGGACACCGAGCGTCCCTTTGGTAAGACAGCGTATGAAATTATCCAGGAAGCCGTGGCCGAATATGCTTATCCAGTTTGCTTTGATTTTCCAGTGAGTCATACCGAACGAAATGTAGCCTTAAAAGTGGGGGCCACTTATAGCTTGCGAGTAGATGCTACGGGTTCTTTATTGGCAGAATAGCATCACAATAGCCATTTTCTCAGCGTAATTCTCGCTTGCTGAAAATTAAATAAGTTGTTGTGCGAGCCATCCTCAATAAGAAGCAACTCAATTCCTTTTTTTCTTTTGGTCAATTGTATGGCCTGCTGATGTGAAATTACAAAATCACTGGTACCATGTACTATTCGAATGGGTACATCAACTTGTTGCAAATACTGTTCTGTTGGAAATTGATAGTGTAATAGAGATTGGAACGGATAAATGGGCATATAATGAGAAAATACAGCTGGAAAATTTGAGTAGGGCGTTTCTAGTATTAATTGGTTACAATCTTTTTTTGATGCCAGGTAAGAAGCAACTCCAGTACCTAAACTCTTACCGTATAAAATAATTTGTTTGGGTTCATATTTTTTTCGCGCTAGCTGATAAACCCAAGTAGCCCATTGGTAAATTTTAGACTCCGATCTTTCGCCTCTGCTTTTTCCATAACCTGGATAGTCCATCATCATTACTTCATATCCTTCCTGGGTAAACAAATCTGCTTGTGGAGCATACCATTCAACATTTTCTCGGTTACCGTGAAAATAGAGCACTACTCCGCGCGCTGGTATTCGCGTGGTTTTAAAGAGGACTAGCTGTAAAGTATCTTGTTGGTCGATCGGGATGCTTAACTCTTGGTGGGGGGAATTAATTTTAAGTGTTTCATTAGTTTGAATCACGCGGGCTCGAAAAATAAATCTGTCTTGATTGGCATAAAAGATCCATCCAAGTAGAAGATAGAGGAGCAGGAACCAGCCAATTGGTTTTCTCCAGCCGTGAATATGAGTGAATATGTTATTAAGCTTCATTAGTATTTTAATATATCTCGAATAAAGTTGTGGTATTCATCAAATGAAGGCAGATTGTTGTGTCCTCCTCCTTCTATTCGTATTAAGGTTGTTTTGCGGGGATGTTGTGCTTGCAATGCTATGCTGTGTCGAATGGGTATCAGCCTGTCTCTTGTGCCATGAATAATATAGGTATGACATTTAACTTGGGGAAGCCATTTGTCAGACCGAAGCTGATATCGAAGAACTAGTCTAACGGGTAAGAATGGTAAAAATCGTTCAATCACCTTTTTGAAATTGAAATAGGGGGCATCTAAAATGAGGTAACGAGGGTTATTGTCTGACGCTACTTTTGTTGCAAATCCGCTGCCTAAACTTCTTCCGTATATAATTAAATGGTCCTCAGGATACTTTTCTCGTAATTGATCATATACGTACTGCATGTCCTTGAGCATCTCTTTCTCGTTTCGTTTTCCCGTACTTTTTCCAAAACCCCTGTAGTCAACTAATACCACATCATAGTCATACCGGTAAAAATCTTTTGCATAACGCGCCCATCCTTTAATACTACGTGTATTACCATGAAAATATAGAATTAGTCCTTTTGGATTATCTCGATAAAAGTGAAGTCCATTGATTCGGACGCCAGGGGCACTGTCAAAAAAATATTCTCGGAAAGGAATTTCGTATTTAAACGCGAAGTCTGCTTTTAATATTTCTGGACGAAAAATAAATTTTTCTTGTAGCAAATAGGCGAGAATAGAAAGTAGAAGAATACTTCCGAGGATGTACCACAAAAATGTGGGTATCATAAATTATTTTTCTACTCGTTTGAGTCGAAGATTAGTAACGGGGGCCACAATCAAGGGGAACTTCTCAACTGTTACGTTGGCCTGATCCAAGCCAAATCCTTTTTCCTCCGATAAGCTATGATCTTTGAGCCAGAAGTAAAACTTCATGATCACTCGTTCGAAAAAAGGTAGTTCATTGTCTTGACTCAGGTACTTTTCCATCACCATAAATTGAAAATCACCTACTACTTTACTTTGAGACAAACTCTCGTAGCGACTTGTTATGGTTACTTCTTGATTGGCGACCAGTTCTTCCACAACTTTTTTAAACATGAGGTTAACGCGAGGCTCCATTCTAAATCCGAGTCTGAAATCAACACGAATAATGTCATCAGGAATGATGTGGGTTACTTTATACTCACATGCGTAGGGGTCATCCACCGTATCTAAATGTACAAACCAGTAAATATCCGCTCTTTTGGGTTTTCGGTTGAGTATAGAGTAGATAATCTTATGCTCAATCTCTTTAGGATTATTGGCACTGGTCATGTATACCAGGTGCGTTGCATACTTTGGAACGGTTACATCGCGACTCAACTCCTGTATTTTATCTAAGTAGTGGTCGAGTCTTACAAATTCAATATATCGATTTTTGATTTTTCTAGCTCTATACCAGATATACATCACCGCAAAAATAAATATACCAATCAGGAGGGTGATATATCCGCCATGCATGAATTTTACAAGCAATGCAATTAAATAAGAAATCTCAACTGTTAAGTATCCCACCAGGAATAGGTAGATCCAAGTGGCTTTTATTCGATGTAATACCAAGTAGTTGGCAAATAGAATGGTAGTACTTAGCATCGTAACAATAATAGCAAGCCCATAAGCAGCCTCCATATTGGAGGACTTACGGAAGTATAGAACCACTCCAATGCAACCTAAGAACATCAGAATATTAATGGTAGGGATAAATAATTGCCCTTTCTCCTCGGAGGGGTAACGGATTTTTAGTTTTGGCCATAAGTTCAAACGCATGGATTCACTAATCAGTGTAAAGGCTCCAGACACCATGGCCTGACTAGCGATAATGGCAGCTGATGTTGCCACGATGACCCCAGGAATAATGAACCATTGTGGCATCAAATCGTAGAAAGCATTGATACGAAGCTGTGTTTTTATAGCACTAGTGATAGGAGAATTTAGATCTACCAGATTGGTAAGTTTGCCGTTCCAATTGTATTGCTGGGCTAATAAGGAAGCACCTTGTCCAAAGTAATTGATTAGCAAACAGATCTTTACATAGATCCAGGAAATGCGAATGTTGCTTCTTCCGCAGTGCCCCAAATCACTATATAAGGCCTCGGCACCAGTTGTACATAGAAAAACTGCACCCAGCAACCAGAAACCATTTGGGTAGGTTCTTAAAAATTCTATAGCATAGTGTGGGCTGATGGCTCTAAAAATGGACAGGTCATCAAAAACATGGGTAATACCCAGGACAAGTAGCATGGTGAACCAAATAAACATAACGGGTCCAAAGAATTGTCCAATGGAGGCGGTGCCGAATTGTTGTAGGAAAAAGAAAAGAGCCAGAATGGAAATCACAATTATTACTACGGTATTACTTCCTTCTTGGATGCCCAACGAAGGAAGTTCTTTTAATCCTTCTATTGCTGAGGTGATGGAAATGGGAGGAGTAATGATTCCATCTGCTAGCAGGGAGGCGCCCCCCACCATGGCAGGAAAAACTAGCCATTTTCTTCTTCTTCTTACTAATGCATAAAGGGCGAACGTCCCCCCCTCTCCGCGGTTATCCGCTCGCAGGACCATCAAAACGTATTTAAAAGTGGTTTGAAGGGTAAGTGTCCAAATTATGCAAGAAAGTGTGCCCAGAATTAACTCCTCCGTGATAATACGGTTATCAATAATTGCGTTGAAAACGTAAAGGGGGGAGGTGCCGATGTCTCCAAAAATGATTCCTAGTGCTACAAGCAGGCCAGCGCCTGATAACTTATTGGTCGAAAATTTCACACAACAAAGGTATAGGCAAAAATGTTAATCAATTCGAGGTAACTTTACAGAGCTATGAAAAAACTAGCAAAAATCTTTGCTCTTGGGGGGGTATTAGCAATTTCTCTATTTCACGAACAGTCGTTCGGGCAGCGGATTATTTATTCTGATCCCGAAAAAGATGATAATAGACGCTTGAACTTTGAAATTATCGGAAGAGTGGGAAGTAATTTTTTAGTTTTTAAGAATAATCGTTCCCGAAGCTGGATTACGGTAATGGATGAGGAGATGATGGTAACTGGCAAAGAGGAACTGGGATATCTTCCTAATGCCGATAAAACTATTAATGTTGATTTTTTTGCCTACCCTGAACATGTCTGGATGATTTATCAGTTCGAGCGACGCAATGTTGTTTATTGTGTTGCTGCCAAATTGGACCGGTTAGGTAAAAGAATGGGCGATTTGATTGAATTGGATACCACGCATGTAGGTTTTGCTTCTGATAACCGCCTGTATGCTGTTGCAGGTAGCGAGGATAGGCGAAAAATTGCAGTGATCAAGATTAATACCAGGGAGAGGGGACTTTATCGCATGTCCGCAATGATTTTTAATGAAAAGATGGATTTGATACGAAAGAACCAGTTATTTATTTCCATGGAGGATCGTAATGAGCAGCTGGGTGATATTGAAGTGGATAATGAAGGTTCGCTTGTACTAACTCGTTTTCAAAGAACCTTTAATGATAATATTGCAAAGGCCTCCTTGCTTTTCTTGAAGGCTGGGGTAGATACCTTGGTGGAACATCCGCTTTCTATTGAAGGAAATTGGCTGGACAATCTTCAACTTAAAATTGACAATTTCAATAAGCGTTATATTCTCACTTCTTTATATAGTCGTGAAAGAAGAGGGGGAATTGATGGGTATTATTTTCTGATTTATGATAAGGCTCGATCAGTAGCTGCGGTAGAGCGTCTCCATACTTTTACAGACGAAGTGCGACAAGAGGCAAAGGGTAATGCCACTACAAAAACTGCATTTAACGATTATTTTATAAGACATCTTATTACCCGTCGTGACGGCGGAGTGCTTGTTGGTAGCGAGTCTTATTATACTACGTCTCGGGCTAATACTTGGAATCGTTGGGATTACTTATACGGCTCTCCAATGTGGGGAATGAATAATTTCTATGTATCTCCTTACTCAAATCGCATGTGGTGGGGGAGTATGCCACGAAATCAGCAGGCCGTTCGTTACCATGCCGATAATGTGTTAATCCAGTCTTTCAGTTCTTCTGGTGAGTTAGAATGGAGTTATGTGATCAATAAAACGCAGTTTGATGACGAGACAGACGATCTGCTCTCTTTTCAGCTGATGAATACAGGAGGTGAATTGCATGTTTTGTACAATCAGCAAGAACGAAGGGATAAATTATTAAATGATATTAGTGTTCGGTCAAATGGACAGGCCAGTAGAAATCCTGCATTGAAAAATTTAGACAATGGACACCAGTTCATGCCTTCAAGAGGCAAACAGGTCAGTAGTCGTATTATGATTATACCAACTGTCTACCGCGGTTATATCTGCTTTGCCAAAGTTGAATACAATTAAACCCTGTCTTCTTGATTGCATTATTTTACAAGAAAAGCCCTTACACACCTATTCTATTGCTAGCTTTTGCAGCAGTGGTAAAGCTGCCTCTTTTTCTATCGCCTTCGCTTCCTTTACTTGATCAACACGATGGAATTTTGTTTCGGGTAATCACTGAATGGATTGTTGCACAAACGCCAGCAGCTCCTTTACTTTTTTCCTTTCTCACTTTTATTATGTTAGTAGGGCAGGCTATTTACCTCAACTATTTTTTTAATCGTCACCGAATGACAAGCCGGCCAACGGATTTACCTGGAATGGCTTATTTATTGTGCTCTTCATTACTGCCTGCTTGGTCTACGTGGAGTGCACCACTTTTGATCAATTTATTAGTTTTATTCCTGCTGGCTCATTTATTCGAAAGCTATTCACTATCCGATATTCGTAAGCCTTTATTTAATCGGGGATTAGCTATTGGCTTGGGTGTATTTTTATATCCGCCATCCTTGTTGTTGGCCATCTGGTTTGTGATTGCTGTTGCTATTATACGACGAGTCCGATTACAAGAAATATTGATTGCTTTATTAGGCTTACTAACTCCATTTTATTTCTTGGTCATTGTATTATTTTGGACGGATCAACTTGGTAAGCTATCTACCTTGTTTTCACTTTCTTTTTCTTTTCCTAACTCTTTGCCTGCCGTATGGATCGGTGGATTATTATTCATATTGATCATTCCCTTTTTGATTGGCTTCTATCACATTCAGGATCAGGTTCGCAAAATGTTAATTCAGGTCAGAAGAGGCTGGACTGTTATTTTCATACTCCTGCTGACCGGCTTTTTTAGTCCGCTGTTCTCTGCTACCCCCTTTACTGGCTGGATGGTGTTATTGATTCCTTTATCCGTCTATCATGCCTCCTTCTACTACTACACCTCATTTAGGATTTTTCCACTCTTGTTTTTCTGGATTAGCTTTTTATTTGTATTACTTAATCAATATTCCGGCTCAGGCGGAAAGGTTATCTTTGCACCTTAATTATTATCAGTATGAAATTTGGAGTGGTTGTGTTTCCTGGTTCTAATTGTGATGCGGATATGCGTGATGCCCTCCAAGAGGACTTAGGGCAAGAAGTAATTATGCTCTGGCATAAGGATCGGGATCTATCCGCATTCAGTAAAACGGATTGTATTGTGTTGCCAGGTGGATTTTCCTACGGCGACTACTTACGCTGTGGCGCTATTGCGCGGTTCAGCCCCATGATGCAATCTGTTGTTGCTTTTGCACAGCAGGGAGGAAAAGTATTTGGGGTCTGCAATGGTTTTCAAATTCTTTGTGAATCACATTTATTGCCTGGAGCGCTGCTTCGAAACTCCAATCAGCAGTTTGTTTGTCAAAATACTTTCATCAAAGATGCTGCTGGGCAGGTTTATAAAATTCCAATTGCCCACGGCGAGGGTCGATACCACGGATCTCCTGAATTGCTGAATCAATTACAGCAGAACAGTCAAATCATATTTACTTATTGTACGGAGGAGGGAGTTGTTACGAACGCTGCTAATCCTAATGGTTCTACCTTGAATATTGCAGGTATTTGTAATGAGAACCGAAATGTATTTGGTATGATGCCGCATCCGGAGCGTGCTTGCTCCGCAGTATTGAATAATACAGATGGAAGAGCCATCTTCGAACAATTACTAATGGCTGGGGAATTGGTCAAATAAAATCTATTACATGAAACTATTATTTCCTGTATTTTGTCTTTTGCTTGGCTTACAAACTACTGCTCAGCCTAATCCAGTGAGCTGGACTTTTAGTGTCAAGAAAACAGGCGACAAAACTTTCGAGGTAGCAATGAAGGCAACCATTATTCAGGGTTGGCACCTTTATTCCCAACAACAGCCTGCAGATGCTATTGCAATTCCTACTGAGTTTGTTTGGAATCAAAATCCACTTATTCAATTGAAAGGTAAAATACGTGAAGTGGGTAAAATGGAACGTTATAAGGATGCAACACTCGGTGTAACGGCTCATCAATATTCAGGCCAGGTTACTTTTGTTCAAACAGTGGAGCTAAAGGCAAAGGTTAAAACCGCTCTTTCAGGAACCGTCGAGTACCAGACCTGTGATGACGAAAAATGTCTTCCTCCTAAAAAAATACCTTTTTCCATCTCTTTAAAGTAATCGATGCTTTTGCGCTACTTCTTCTTTTGCTTTTTATTTTTAAACTTGTTTATGCCTGTTGCTATTGGGCAAGAGGTAAGTGCAGATAGTCCAAGTTGGAAGGTACAAGCTGAAAAGGTGAATGCGCAGCAATACCGGTTGGTTTTTAGTGCTTCAGTCAATGGTGGATGGACAGTTTATATTCCTCAGCAATTGATCTTTGATCAACCGGCTGCACAAATTCAATTTGGAGACTCTTCTATTCAATTGGTAGAGCCCTTGAATCATGAAGGAAGGGCACAGCGCATCAACAGCGAATTACTTTCTCAAGAAGTGGAGTGGCAGCAGGGGAATATCACTTGGAGCACATTAATAGAGATCAAAGGAGTTGTACCTGCCGCTATTCAGGGTACATTGCTATATACCTATGGTCGTGATGCTGAAATTTATCCCGCCACACCTTCGGTTTTTGTTGTTCCGTTAGAAGGAGGTCAAGCACAAGAGAATATCAGACGTTCCAGCATTCAACTGGCCTCGCCCATAGCCCCTTGTGGTGATCAAGGTACTTCTCAAAAAAGTTTATGGAGTATCTTTCTGCTCGGCGTATTAGGGGGGCTAATTGCATTACTCACTCCTTGTGTTTTCCCTATGGTACCGGTTACCGTAACTTTTTTTACAAAAAAATCGAACGACCGTAGACAAGGAATTGTCAATGCCTTACTATATGGTTCTTTTATTCTACTCATCTATGTTTTATTGACTGTGCCATTTCATGTGGCTGGAAAAGCTATCAGTCCAGAGGTATTCAACAATATCTCAACCAACGTTTGGCTGAACCTCTTATTTTTTGCAGTATTTATTGTGTTTGCACTTTCTTTCTTTGGTTTGTTTGAAATCGGTCTTCCTGCTGGTTTTGCTAATCGAATGGATTCACGTGCTGGGTTGGGTAATATCGGAGGTATCTTTTTTATGGCTTCCACTTTAGCTATTGTCTCATTTTCTTGCACGGGTCCCATCCTTGGAACTTTATTAGTTGGTGTGGCAGAGCAAGGTGCCTGGCCATTGACGGTGGGGGCAGCTGGTTTTGGTTTAGCGTTGGGATTACCTTTTGGACTTTTTGCATTATTTCCAAATTGGTTACAGTCTCTACCACGTTCAGGAGGATGGATGACTGATGTAAAGATTGTTTTGGGATTCATTGAACTCGGACTAGCGGTTAAATTTTTGTCCAATGCTGATTTAGTAGAACAATGGGGTATTATAAAACGCGAAATCTTTATTGGTAGCTGGGTAATAATTGGAATATTTATTACACTTTATTTAGCAGGATTCTTGCGTATTGGTCAGCAACGGGTGGGTGGTTCTCGTAGTTTATTCCGGTACTTCTTTTTGCTGCTTTTTGGCTCTTTCACGTTGTACTTGATTCCAGGTCTTACTAAAACAAAATATGCTGAGCTTGAATTGATCAGCGGATTCCCGCCTCCCATGACTTACTCTTTATATGAAAATCAGAGTAAGTCTCGTTCGATTTTCAAACCCTTGCATAACGAATACGAAAAAGCCTTGGAACTGGCTGCCGCAGCTGGTAAACCCGTATTAATAGATTTTACAGGATGGGCCTGCGTCAATTGTAGAAGAATGGAAGAGAAAGTGTGGACGGATCCTCGTGTTGACAGCCTGTTACGAAATGCCTTTGTGGTGGTCTCTCTATATGTGGATGAGCGAGTCAAGCTTCCATTAGCCGAACAACAAACTATAAAGTTGCCGGATGGCTCCAGTAAACAAATTGAAACAGTTGGAGATAAATGGGCAAGTTTTCAGATCCAAAATTTTGGAGCTACTTCTCAGCCGCAATATGCGATGCTTACTCCCAATGAAAAATTATTGAACCTACCTAAATTCTATACACCTGATCCTGCAGCATTCTTGGATTGGTTGGAATGTGGGCTTAATGCCTTTGCAACGCAGCAGAAAAAATAGAGTTACAACGAAATCTGACGCTGCGTCATCATTTTCCGCAGGTTAATCAACCCATAGCGCATTCTTCCTAAAGCTGTATTGATACTACAATTTGTCATTGCTGCAATCTCTTTAAAGCTCATATCGGCATAGTGGCGTAATATGATTACCTCGCGTTGGTCCTCAGGTAATTGTTGTAAAAGCGCTTGCACACGATCTTGTCTTTGTTGACGAATGATTCTTGTCTCTGCATTTTCTTCCGTAAAACTCAGCGTTTCGAAAACATCTTGGTTTTCAGCAGTTCGAATAACCGGACTTCTTTTAACACGACGAAAATGGTCTACGCAGCAGTTATGTGCAATTCGCATTGCCCAGGGAAGAAATTTTCC
>SXWI01000091.1 GCA_005791465.1 Bacteroidota bacterium
ACGAACCCATTCTCCCCGGATATAATGTTCTAGTTGTTTCATAGGGAAAGCTTGCGTGGCGAAGTTACCGTTTCTGTTCCTGAAATCGCTCTTACCTTTGCAACCTCAATACTATTTTATGAAATCGAATTTACTTGTTTTACTGACCTTCACTGTTGCGTTATGGGGCTGCCAGTCTGCTACTGAAAATCAACATGAGGGTCATACTGGCCATGGGAAAACGAATCTACCTAAAACACCAGCGGACAGCTTATATACCCAAGTAATGGATATTCATGATCAAGTGATGCCAAAAATGGGTAAGATCCGTGGAGCACAAAAACAGGCACAACAATTCCTGGATTCGCTCAGTGGGCTGCCTGGCCAACAAGCAAGGGCCGTAGCACCCTATAAGCAGGAGTTAGAAACATTAATCAGCGAACTGAATTACGCTGATTTTGCAATGGACAAATGGATGGTTGAATTTAATATAGATTCTGCCAAGGGCAATCAGGAGCTGCGCATTGCTTATCTCCGTTCCGAATTGGATAAGGTTTCTAATGTAAAAAAAGCCATTTTGAGCAGCTTATCTAAGGCCGACAGCCTACTAAAAAAGTAAAGAAATCCATTTTCTTATATTGCAGGAATGGCAAGCCGGCTTCGACTATTCACAAAACGTTTTTTCATCTATCTCAACTGCCTGGTAGTATTCTTATTTCTACTGTCTTGCTTGACCCCTCTTTTACATCCACAACAATGGTGGTGGGTGTCCATGATGGGGCTTAGTTTTCCTGTTTTGTTACTATTGGTAGTTGGGTTCTTTTTTGGCTGGCTATTGCTTTTGAAGTTTAAGCTCCTGTTTATTTCGTTGCTTGCGTTGATATTGGGCTATAAGAGCATTGCTGTTTTTATAGGATTTAACGCACCTGTTTCTTTTACTACTCAAAAGCAAACTGGTGCCATCCGAGTGGTCAGTTGGAATGTGGCACGCTTTATAGAATTAGCACGTAATAATAACGCTGGGAGCAACATCCGAAAAAAAATGCTGGCTTTGCTCAAAGAGCAAAAGGCAGATATACTTTGTTTACAGGAATTTCATACTTCTGAGAATCCCGGGTTTTATAACAATATCCGCGCCATCCGTGAGGAGTTGGGTTTTTCTTATCATTATTTTCCTTACGATAAGGATGGGGATCGAAATTATTACAGCTCTGTTATCTTCTCTCGCTTTCCGATTGTCGACAGCGCTTTATTGCGCTATCCCAGGCCCTCACAACCTGAAGTATTAGTGCAAGCGGATATACAAGTAAACAACGATACTATTCGCGTTTTCACTACGCATTTACAATCACAGCGTTTTGATAAGTTAGACTATGCAAGAATGCAAAAAATCAAAAGTCGGGAGGATAGTCTGGTATATCATTCGATTCCCATTGTGGCAAAACTGAAGCGCGGCATTGTAATCCGTAGTATACAGGCAGATATTATTGGAGAGGTACGCAGTAACTCGCCCTACCCGGTGCTTTTCACAGGCGACCTAAATGATGTGCCAAATTCCTATACGTATTTTAAAGTGAGGGGGGAATTGCGAGATGCTTTTTTAGAAAAAGGATATGGTCTCGGCCGAACTTTTCGGGGTTTATCGCCCACACTTCGTATTGACTATATTTTTTCTGATTCACGATTTTCCGTGGCGCAGTTTAAGCGAGAGAAGAAAAATTACTCAGATCATTACATGTTGGTAGCAGATTTACAGCTGAATAATCCGTAATGATATTTTGTTCATCTTTGCACCATGCAGTCCCTTCAGATTTATAACTCCCTGACTCGACAAAAAGAAGCATTTGTTCCCTTGGTACCCGGACATGTGGGGATGTACGTGTGCGGACCTACCGTGAGTGGGGAGAGTCATTTGGGACATGCAAGACCTTATGTAACGTTTGATGTAATCTACCGGTATTTACAGCATTTGGGTTTTAAAGTCCGTTATGTGCGTAATATCACCGATGCCGGACATTTTGAGGAAGAGGGAAGAGCGGCTACCGATAAGATTGCCGAAAAAGCACAATTGGAAAAACTAGAACCCATGGAGTTGGTACAGAAGTATACCAATCTTTTTCATTGGGCTATGGAGCAGTTTAATACCCTTCCTCCCTCTATTGAGCCAACTGCAACGGGACATATTGTAGAGCAAATTGGAATGATTGAAGAAATCATTAAAGCTGGCTATGCTTATGAGGTCAATGGCTCCGTCTATTTCGATGTAAAAAAATATGCATCTACTCATGAGTATGGTAAGCTAAGTGGACGAGTGATTGACGAACTACTCACTACCACACGCGAACTAGAAGGTCAGGAAGAAAAAAGAGACCGTGCTGATTTTGCTTTATGGAAAGCAGCAGCGCCAGAACATATCATGCGTTGGAAAAGTCCCTGGGGAGTGGGGTATCCAGGTTGGCATATTGAATGCTCCGCTATGGCTACAAAATATCTTGGAGCACAGTTTGACATACATGGCGGGGGTATGGATCTATTATTCCCACACCATGAAAGTGAAATTGCACAAAGCACTATTTGCAACCATCAGGCTCCCGTTCGTTATTGGGTTCACAATAACATGATCACCATCAACGGCCGAAAGATGGGTAAGAGTTACAATAATGTAATTAAATTGACGGAACTCTTTAGCGGGCAGCATCCGATTTTGGCAAAAGCCTTTCATCCGATGACCATTCGCTTTTTTATTTTGCAAACACACTATAGTAGTACACTTGATTTTAGTAATGAGGCATTATTAGCCGCTGAAAAAGGATTGAAGCGATTGATGGATGCTGTAGAGGGATTTTATAAAGTTAATCCTGATACAGCGGGTGCTTCAGCAGCAGGCTCTAATGCTGAGCTGGAAGCAAAAGTGAAAGGGCTGATTGACGAGTTGCCTGTTTTTATGAATGATGATTTTAGTACGGCTCGCGTACTAGCCACCATCTTTGAACTGGTTCCTTTGCTTAATTCAATCAAAGATGGAATTACCACAACTGGTGCTTTATCCGCTTCCACTATCACAAATCTGCAATCAACTTTACGTTTGTGGCTGGAAACAATTTTGGGATTAAAATCCGTTCAAGCCGCTGATCAGGAAAAACTACAGGGCGTCATGGAATTGCTGATTGATATTCGAAAGGAAGCAAAAGGGAAACGAGATTTTATGACCTCTGATAAAATCCGTGATCGGCTTGCCACATTAGGCATACAACTCAAGGATGAGAAGGGAGGCGGAATGAGTTGGACGCTGGATTAATTTATTTTCTATTCTAACACTGCTGCTTAGTACTTGTTATGCAAAATGGATTTGCTCCATTTGCGCAAGCCAACTTTCTTGTATCCGTGCCCCTAAACCTGGAGTAGTGGGTACTTGGATATGTCCATTTGGAGCGTATTGTATTCCCCCCTCAACTGGATCTTCTCGAAACATTAGGGCTGTATCAAAATCGTAGTGAACAATAGCCGGGCTGCAGCAGGCAAAATGTGCAAAGGCTGTCATGGCTAAGCGGGATTCAATCATAGCCCCAACTTGTAAATGAAGATTTGCTTTTTCGGCTAATGCTACAATCTTGAGTCCAGTAAATATTCCTCCTGCTTTTCCTAATTTGATATTGAAATAATCACAAGCCTTTATTGCAATCAATCTAGCGGCATCATGGTGATTGCCACAGCATTCATCGGCCATGATCGGTATTGGGCTTTGCTCATGAACTTTTGGCAAGTCTATGTATAAGTGTCGGGAGATGGGCTCTTCGCAGTGCTGAATCTCGAAGGGAGCCAGCGCTTGTAAAGTTTCAATTGCTTCTTGCACGGTCCATCCCTGATTGGCATCAATTCGTAAGGGAATTTGCTTGCCAACTGCATCACGAATAGCTGCGATTCTCTTTACATCTTCTTTCCCGTTTTTTCCCAGTTTAATTTTAATAGCGGGGTATCCCTGGTCCTGAATTTTTTTTGCATCCAGTGCCATTTTTTCAGGGGTTCCGATGCTAACCGTGTAGTCAGTATAAATATCTTGTTTGTGTTGACCGCCTAAGAATTTCCAAAGTGGTTGATTAGCGTGTTGTGCTGCAATATCATAAAGCGCCATATCAAATGCACTTTTGATACTGTAATTTCCATAGATAACACTATCCATTGTTTGAATGCCCGCTTCAATTTGCAAAGGGTCTTTGCCGAGTAAAACTTTTGCAAAGTATTGACCTACCTGGTAACAAGTGTCCTGGCTTTCGCCATTGATAGGCATATAGGGGCTGCATTCTCCAAAACCAATAAGGCCCGAATCGGTCTCTATTTTAACTACAACATTAAGTGCATCTGTGTCTACACCTAAGGAAGTAATAAAAGGTTCCGTGAGCGGAATCTTCAGTTTATAGAGACCGATTCGAGTGATCCTCATTTAGCAAGTGTCAATTCGTTAATCAAGTGGGGGGCTCCTCCTAATTTATCAATACACCAGAGCACATAACGGATATCCACACAAATCGTACGATTCAAGTCTTTATCGAAGGCCAGCTTATGACTGAGTGCTTCGTAATTTCCATCAAACGCTAGTCCAATCAGTTCACCCTTATTATTTAATACGGGTGAGCCTGAATTACCCCCTGTAATATCATTGGTGGTAATAAAGCCAATTACCAAGTCTTTGCGAGAAGGGTCCATGTATTGGCCAAAATCCTTTTTACGCAATAACTCAACTTGTTTGGTGGGTAGATCAAACTCATAATCGCCCGCTTTATACTTTTCAAGCAAACCACGTGAGGTGGTTACGTAATCGTATTTAACTGCATCGCGGGGCTGATAGCTTTTTACGTTTCCGTAGCTTACTCGCATGGTGAAAGTAGCATCAGGATACATCTTTTTAGCTTTTACTGTATCCATCTCAATTACGCCTTTCAGATAAATCCTACCAAACTCAGCATTCTTTGCATTGAATTGCTGAGAAAATATTCCATACTTGGAATTATAGTTAGTGATAAAAGTACTGGCATAAGCAAACGCCGGATCAGCTTGTAAAGTTGCCGCATCCGGTTTTGCAACAAAAGCGGCCCAACGTGCATCATCAAAAATGAGAGTCTTAGTAAACACATCTGCTGCATAGCGACGGTAAGTTTCATCATCTTCTAGATTACCGTATTGATTTTTTAGGGTAGGGAAGAAGGTGGCAGGATGTTGTTGCTTATCAATTTCCTGGAAATACATTTTAGTTACAGTACCCAGGATCTTTTGATCAGATACTTTGTTTTCACTTTCTAGAAAAGCTTTTCTTCCTTGATCAGCTGCTTCAATTGCCTTTCTAACATCTGCTGCTGCAGTACCTGGGCGGGTAAGCGCTGCTTCTACTTGTATTAAGGAGCTTGCAAAAGACACCAAGGGGGAACCTAAAATTCCTTCGCGCATGAACATTTGGTGTTTGGCATAAGGTCTCCAGGCATCATAAGCTTTGCCCCAGTCTGTAAATAAATTTTCATAAGGTGATTTTCCTTTGGCCCATTGGTTAAATTTCTCTTCGTCTTTCTTTTTTTGTCCTACTACATCGTATT
This sequence comes from Bacteroidota bacterium, assembly GCA_005791465.1. GTDB lineage: Bacteria > Bacteroidota > Bacteroidia > Chitinophagales > Chitinophagaceae > JJ008. The sequence goes on from SXWI01000091.1 coordinate 5,565, forward strand.
TCAATAATTGCTTTGTTTCTCCATCAAAGAATTTCCAATAGTTGGCAATGCTTGCATAAGAGGAAGCCAACTGTAATTTCACAGCTGGATCTTTCTTCATTTCTTCAAACATATACTTCAAACGAACATCTCTTAAGCTAACCAGCGTTGGGTTGTTGATATCAGTCGCCAATCGTATTCCATAGCTGCTTTCATATCGGTTAGTACTTCCAGGATAACCCCAGATCATGGCAAAGTCGCCGTCTTTCAGCGGCTTTAATGAAACGGGTAAATACCATTTTGGTTTAAAGGGAATATTCGCTGCGTTATATTTTGCAGGTTTACCCGCTACATCCGTGTATACACGAAATACGGAAAAGTCTCCTGTGTGACGAGGCCATTCCCAGTTGTCGGTGTCTCCTCCAAATTTTCCAACGCTTTCCGGAGGTGTACCTACTAATCTGATATCGGAGTAACGCTGGTATACAAATGCCAGAAACTGATTTCCCTTGAAGAGTGAGCTTACTCTGGTTTCGATACTCTCTGCGGCATTACTCAATCTTTTATTGATCGCTGCTAATACGGCCGCTTGTTTTTGTAAACGCTCTGTACCGGTGAGTCCTTGTAAGGAATCCATTACTTCTTTAGTTACATCTTCAATACGAAGCAGAAATTGTACAGATAGTGAAGTTTGAATTTCCTCGGCTGTAGTTTTTGCATAAAACCCGTCACGCAAATAGTTTTTCTCTACACTGCTGGCGCTGGCGATCGCATCGTAGCCGCAATGGTGGTTGGTAAAAATGAGTCCCTTAGAACTTACAATTTCTCCCGTGCAACCTCCCCCAAAAATGATGATCGCATCTTTCAGCGAGGGTTTGTTGATTTGATATAATTGTTCTTTGGTCAGTTTAAGACCTTTCTTGACCATATCGTCATACACTTGCTTGCCGAGCAAGAGGGGTAGCCACATTCCTTCGTCAGCTACTGCACGACTTGCCATACTGATTAGCAATACTGCAGCAAAAAATAGTTTTCTCATGGGTTCAAAATTTAGAGGGCAAACCTACGAAAAACGAGTTGTTGCTCCTTTGCCATTTATCGATAAATTTGAGTACCAACCGTACTTATGAGAATCAATCGATTGCTTATCATCGGGTTCG
>SXWI01000092.1 GCA_005791465.1 Bacteroidota bacterium
ACCCACTTGAATAGGATCTACTCCAAGCCAAGGCTGAGACCCATGGCTTCCTTTTCCTTTTACTGTAATGGAAAACCAGTCTGCGGCAGCCATCAACGATCCCGACTTATATTTTACTTTTCCAACCTCCAAACCTGATTGTATGTGCAATCCGAAAATGGCATCCACTTTGGGATTTTCCATCACCCCTTCTTTTACCATCAATGCTGCGCCACCCTCTTCACCAGCGGGTGCCCCCTCTTCTGCTGGTTGAAAAATAAATTTTACAGATCCGCTTAGTTGATCGCGCATACCAGAAAGAATTTCTGCTACGGTCATTAAAATAGCCACGTGTGTATCATGACCACAGGCATGCATCACTCCTACTTCGGCACCTTCATACGTTGCTTTTTCGCGAGAGGCGAACGGAATCTTTACGCGTTCTGTGACAGGCAAAGCATCCATGTCAGCGCGCAGCGCCACGCAGGGCCCCGGCTTTGCGCCTTTTAATAAACCAACCACGCCTGTTTTAGCAACCCCCTCCTGTACTTCTATTCCGAGAGAACGCAAATGAGCGGCAACCAGTTTTGCTGTTTTAAACTCGCGATTTCCCAATTCGGGATTTTGGTGTATTTGCTCTCTCCAACTATTTGTTTTTCGTTGTAGTGACTCCGTTTTTGATTGAATCACCGTTTTGAGGTCTGTTGTTGTGCGTGTTTGAGCGTTAACAGCAATTACAGAAACAATGAAAAAGCAGGATAAAAGTATTTTATTCACGGGGGGATGATTTTTAGTGAAAGTACAATAACACAATGATAAATTTTTACTTTTAAGGTGCCATGTTGATCCGCCATCTCCCCTTTTTACGTGCAGTTCTTTCACATAGCCTTGTTGCTTTTGGAGGACCGCAGGCTCATTTGGGCATGATGTTTAAAAACTTTGTACACAAAACACCCTACGTAACAGAGAAGGAGTTGATGGAATACAATACGTTTTGCCAGCTATTACCCGGAGCATCTTCCACACAAACACTGACCCTGATTGGTTATAAACGCGGTGGTGTTCTGCTTGCGATTCTAACCCTGTTGATCTGGATTCTTCCAGCCAGCATTATCATGGGTGGGTTTTCTTTTTTACTCCCCTACCTGGATCAAGAAAAAATTGGCAGAGAACTATTTCGTTTTATCCCTCCCATGGCAGCGGGATTTCTTGGTTTTGCCATACTCCGCATTTTTCCCTTAGCTATAAAGAATACCATCACTTGGATAATTATGGGAGTTAGCCTTGTGGCAACCGCCTTATTATTTGGAAGACCTTGGCTAATTCCGGTTTTATTAGTTGCGGGTGGTATTGCAACCAATTTTAGCAGGAAGCGAATTCCGCAGATTGAAGAAAAACCAAAACAAATACGTTGGTGGAATTTTTGGCTTTTTGGATTTGTTTTTCTGGCTGCAGGTTTTTTAAGTGAAACAGCGCGCACCAACAATTGGCCCGAAAGAAAACCGTTAAATCTTTTTGAGAACACCTATCGTATGGGAAGTTTTGTTTTTGGTGGGGGGCAGGTATTGTTGCCTATGATGTATGAACAGTGGAGCGTTCGTCCCAACACAGTACGTGAAAGAAATCCCAACGTGATACAAATTGATCAGCGCGATTTTTATATGGGAATGGGGGTGGTGCAAGCGGTTCCGGGTCCACTTTTTTCATTTGCCTCTTTCACAGGAGGAATATCCTTAAAGAATGAAGGACCGGGTATGCAGCTACTGGGTTGTTTGATTGGAACAATTGCCATTTTTTTACCCAGCGCATTATTGGTTCTTTTCTTTTTCCCAATTTGGCATAACCTAAAAAAGTATGCAGCCATTTATCGATCGTTAGAAGGAATCAACGCTGCGATAGTGGGAATATTAATTGCATCTACTTTTTATATTTCCCGCGACATTTCATTATTGGAAAACAACACAACAAGTTGGGTTAATTTACTTGTGATTATTAGTACCGTGTTGCTCTTGCGCTTTACAAAAATTATTTCTCCGCTAATTGTGGTGGCCTGTTTGTTGTTGGGTTATTTTTTATAGTAGCCCCCCTTTTCAATTTCTTCTCGCACTGAATCTGGAACCATGTATCGAATGGATTTTCCATTTGCAACACAATGTCTGATATACGTTGCAGAAAGATTTAGCAATGGTGCATCAATACAATTTAGTTGAGCACCTATTGTATTGTTAGTTGAAAATCCTTGTCGGGGATAAACAAATAAAGGATAGTTTGCTATCAGCTGGTTTGCGTTTTTCCACTTAGGAAGATTTTGAAAACTGTCTGCACCCATCAGAACAGAAAACTCGTGTTGCGGATATTTTTCACTTAAGTACGTGAGTGTATCAATGGTGTAAGAGGGCCGCGGAAGATTAAACTCTATATCAGAAACGCGAATTCGTTCGTCGTGCTCGGTAGCAAGCTTGGCCAAATGAAGGCGTTGATACTCGTTCAAAAGGCTGTTCTCGTGTTTGTGTGGATTTTGGGGTGAAACCACCAGCCATAGTTTTTCTATATCTGTTTCGTTCAACAGATAATTTGCCACAATCAGATGACCATTGTGAATAGGATTAAAAGATCCAAAATAAAGAGCGACTTTCACCTATATTGTTGATTATCAATTGTTTGTGTCTACAAGTATCGTCTCCGCCTCGTTTATTCGGAGGCTTAAATGGTATCCGGAAACCGACACCGAAATTGGGTCTCCCAACGGAGCAATCTGTTCAACCAACACTCGTTCACCCGGTATACACCCCATCTCCATGAGCTTCAAAAAAAGCTCAGAGTTTTCAAACTCGGTGATTGTTGCCTCCTGTCCTGGCTTAAGGTCCGATAGTCTAACCCTCATAAACAAGCATTAATAATGCAAAGCTATTCTTGTTGGGTGGTTTTTCTTTACGAATTTTGATAATTATGAACTCAAAATCAAAAGTTTACTTTTTCTTTCCAGCGGGAAAGGTTGGTCTTGC
>SXWI01000013.1 GCA_005791465.1 Bacteroidota bacterium
CCTGTTCCATAGGCAGAAGCTTCGTTGACCAGCAAGGGTGGTAAGTACTCTGTATAACCAGCGACCGTGTTGAAATCCAAAAAATATTGAATCAGCGCACGTTGTAGTTTAGCACCCTTCCCTTTGTAAAGAGGGAAACCGCTTCCTGTAATTTTTGCGGCCGTTTCAAAATCTACCAATTGATATTTTTTGATCAAGTCCCAATGAGGCACTGCATCAGCTGTCAAATTGGGTTTATTTCCTCCTTCACGGATTACCACATTATCAGCAGCTGCTTTCCCTTGGGGAACCTCCGCTGCAGGTAAATTGGGTAAACGCACTAATTCCTGATGTAATTCCTGCTCGCGGGTTGCCAATTGTTCTGCCAAGGGCTGTAAGGCCGCTTTGAAACTTGCAACTTCTTGTTTTTTTTGTTCGGCCTCCTCTTTTTGCCCCTTTCCCATTAACAGACCAATTTCCTTGGAGGCACTATTAATCTTTGCCTGCAGGTTATCCGACTCCAATTGCAGTTTTTTCCGCTGGTCATCCAGACCAATTATTACATCCACCAGCTCGGGTTGCCCAAAATATTTTTTGAGCAGACCGGCTTTTACTGCCTCGGGGTTTTGTCGAATCTGCTGTAACGTGAGCATGAAATTAATTTGCGCAAAGATAATTGATGCCTCAACGTCAACGCCAGTTGGGATTACCCCTTGCTTATCTTTGTTCCATGCAGGCAACCGACGACTTACAATCCAGATGGTGGCAGTTGGAGAGCAAATTGGTAGAGCGGTTTGGTAAAAAGCCAGACTTGGAGACTATTTTATTCCTGGTTGGCGTTCAGGAATTTGGCGATATCCGTGAAAAGTTCACCAAAGAACAAAAACAAGACCTGATGCATATTGCGGTCTGCCAATTATTGTCAGAGAGTGGTTATTACGAACTGGAAAGAGTGGATGAGGACGGTTGGCCACACTTTAAACAATTAAAGGCCTTGCCGGCGTTGAATATGATTGAGCAGGAAAATTTTATCAAAGACCATGTACTTCTCTATTTTGAAAAAAAAGAATTTTAAACTATGAAAAATATCTTCCTACTGCTACTCACTTGCTCAATGACCTTGCATGCCGTAGCGCAAAAAGACAGTACCGTTACTAAAAGAGATCGAAAAAAAGATGTGTTGCTAGAAACGGCAATGGGTAATATTTGGGTTCGACTTTCGGATTCCACTCCCTTGCACCGGGATAATTTTTTAAAGTTGGTGAAAATGCATTACTACGATGGGATCCTATTTCATCGGGTAATACAAAATTTTATGATCCAGTCCGGTGATCCGGATAGCCGGGGAGCTGCGCCAGGTGCTCCCCTTGGAGAAGGAGGACCTAATTATGTAGTACCAGCAGAATTTCGTCCGACCCTTTTTCATAAAAAAGGAGTGATTGCAGCAGCAAGAGATAATAATCCTGAAAAATCCAGTAGTGCCAGCCAATTTTATTTGACGCAAGGAAAAGTTTTTTCTGAAGCAGGACTGGACTCCGTTGAGACCTATCGTTTAAAAAGAAAAATTCCTGCTGACCAGCGAAAAGTGTATACCACCTTGGGTGGTGTGCCCCACTTGGACCAGAACTACACCGTTTTTGGAGAGATTGTAAAAGGATTGGAGGTGGTCGATAAAATCGCAGCCGTTCCCACCAGCAAGGGCAAGGACAAAGACCGTCCATTACAAGACGTGCCCATCATAAAAGCCAAATTGGTAAAACGAAAGAAACACTAAAAAGATATCCTGCATTATTAGTAGGTTTGTGCTCCCAAAAATCATCCTATGAGTTACCCCTCTAATCTCCGCTATACGAAAGAACACGAATGGATCAGCCTAGATGGCAATGTTGCCACCATTGGTATTACCGAGTACGCCCAGCGCGAGTTAGGCGATATTGTATTTGTGGAAGTAGATACCATTGGAAAAAATCTGGAGGCAGGCGCTGTATTCGGCACTGTTGAAGCTGTTAAAACAGTCTCCGACCTTTTCTTACCTGTTAGTGGAACAATCAATGAATTAAATGCTACACTTAGTGGTGCTCCTGAGCTGGTGAATAGTGACCCTTATGGAGAAGGCTGGATGATTAAAATGACCGTGAATAATCCTGCTGATGTAGAAGCCTTACTTGATGCAGCAGGTTACGAAGCCCTAGTTGGATAATTTACCGCTTTGAAAAGACTGATCATTTCATTTTCGCTGAGCCTCAGCTGGCTCTTCCTGACCACCTATCTGTTGGTGATGCCATCGGATGGGAAAGGAGGTAAGTTAATGCGTTGGATTCAGACGCTTGGTCTTGAGAAATACTTAAAAGATTTAGAAGCCGATAAGATAGTTCACGTTGGACTTTTTTTTGTACTGGTTGCCCTTTGGTGTTGGGCGGTAGCGGAGTTAAAAATTTCTTACCTCAGTAAGTTTTTGTCCTTTATAATAGTTGCACAAACCTGGTTTTTCTATGGAATTGCCATGGAGTTTGTACAGGAGTATTTGCAAAACGGAAGATCTTATGATGTCAAGGATATGATCGCCGACGGCATTGGATGTGGCTTAGCTTTATTAGCATCCTTGCCCTTTATTCGTCGTAAACAAACGGCAGACCCCCTGTAAAAAAAGAGACCCCTGTGGAAACAGGGGTCGCAACCAAAACTAACTGCTTATGAGAAAATGAACGTTATTTATCGCGTTCACTCTTATAACGTGAATTTACGATGGGGGTTGCGGGTTCGGTGTTAAAGAAAAGAAAACTTATTGCTGACGGGTCAGTTTCTCTGCGTTCTCAGCAAATTGTAATGCCTCGATCAACTCTTGAACATCCCCGTTAAGAACTGCATCCAAATTGTAAAG
>SXWI01000093.1 GCA_005791465.1 Bacteroidota bacterium
TAGTTAAACTGCCAAAAAGAGCCAAAAAAAAGCCCCCGGATTTCCGAGGGCTTTAATAAAGTATTAATTACTTAGAGAGTTTATAAAAAGCTCGTAAGGAATATGCATTGGGCTGATATTTTGTATCAGATGGCAAATTATCGGCATACTCTTTGTCCAGGTTACTTCCAATACTGCTTTGATACTCAAAACCCATAGAGAATCGGCTTGTAAACGCGCAAAGCAATCCGCCAGCAGCAGATACATTCAATCGCTGAAAATTATCTGTCATTAACAATCTTGTATCTGAATCAGGCTTCGAAGTTGCGTTGATTAAATATGACAATTGCGGTCCTGCATATAAACTAAATGGAGATTCTTTAAACGAGTACTTAGCTTGAAGCGGGATTGTAAAGTAATTAAACTCGTCTTGCAAAGATTTATTGCCCTCAACGTATTCCCGTCCCAACCCATTATAGAAAAAACCAGAACGGGCAGAAAGACCACCCTTGATTTTCTTGTCTGCAAAAAAGCCAAACGAAAATCGAGAGGTTGATTCGCTGGTTTGGTCATAATATCCTGCCACAGAAGCACTGGAAAGGTTTACTCCCCCACCCAGGTAGATGTTTATTCCGTTTGACTTCTTTTGAGCATGAACAGACGACCCCACTAACAACAAGGCAAAAAGTGAAAGTAGTAGCGAAATTTGATAATGTTTCATAATTAGCAGTTATTAAAAAATGAATATTTGGTAGCAAATTAAGATTAAAATAACAACCCACAAAAGAAAGCACTGATTAAAAACAAGACCTGCAAAATATAGATCAGCGAATGGCAGCAGCGAAGAGTAGACTTTTGTCAATAAATGCCTCTACTAAACGGAAAAGTTGCCATTGTTACTGGAGCGGCCTCAGGAATTGGGAAAGCCATTGTACAAGCTCTCTTAAATGAAAATTGTAAAGTGCTTGCAACTGATCAACATCAAGAAAAACTGACAGCCCTTCTCCAATCCTTACAGCCATTCCCCATTGATCAACTCCACACGCTTAGGACAGATGTGTCAAATGAAGATGAAATTGAACACATGATATCAATAGCATTGAGTCAATTTGGAAAATTGGATATATTGATCAACAATGCAGGCATTATGGATCACTTTGAACCTGTGGGAGATATAAGCAATCTAGTATGGGAAAAAATTATGAGAGTAAACCTCGAGGGGCCTATGAAAGCAATGCGAAGTGCGGTTAGAATATTCCTTAAACAAGGACAAGGCGTAATACTAAATATTGCCTCAATAGGAGGCCTTTTTGGATGCAGAGCCGGAGCTGCCTATACCACAAGCAAACATGGTCTAATTGGATTAACAAAAAATGCCGGCTATTTCTATGCAAAAGACGGGATTCGCTGCAATGCGATTGCACCCGGAGGTGTTACAACTAATATATTAGAGGGATTTGATTTGGATGCATTATCCAAGAAAATAAAGGAGAGAATTATGGCCGGTACAATAACCAATCCCCGCTATGGAGAAGCTTCAGAAATTGCAAAAGTTGCGGCATTTCTTGTGTCCGATCAAAGCAGCTACATCAATGGCGCAATACTCACTGTCGACGGCGGATGGACTGCGTATTAATTCAATTCGTTTTAAGGATTCGAATGAATTGTTGAAATAAAGAAGCGGCTAATACCTTTTGATTGATGAAATACTCACGCGTTCGTCCATCGAATTCAGATTTTTCTGAAAGTACAAGTCGATCTCTACTGCCAGCAATAATTAACCACTTATCATTAATCGCATTGATCAGCTCACTACGTGTACGGCGTTTGATTGGCTCATTCTTATTGGTGACACCTGTCAATTTATTAACTTCCTCAACAGATATTCTCGTTCCTTTAATTGAATGGTCAAATAAGTATAAAATTAATTGACATTCCATTTCATTTAAAATACCAACCCGATCTTCCAAAGGCAGTTGCGTTTGCAAAGAGTTAGGTTTTTTAAAATCTGGAGATTTGAAATGTCTACGCTTTTTAAGAATAAAGAAATAATAAAGTCCCATGAGGCCCAAGGCCAGCAGTAAGAAAATTAACCAGCTAACCATCTTATAAAATCGTAAAGCGCCCATTTGCGAATTGGAAGATTTGAAAAGTGGCTTATTTCGATCCTCAAAATCTGACTTAGAAATATTAATACTATCGAATGAATTGAAAAAAACATCCCCAAAGTATAAATATTCATTAGCATAGAAAATTAAGTTGGGAGTTCTGTTTCGATAAAATTTACGGTACTTAGCGATTTTATCATCCTTACAAAAAAGCTGCCGATTAGTTTTGAAATCATTAACATAAACTGACTCGGATGACTCGACTACCAGCAAGCCCCAAGGCAAATGAATAGTATAATGCCAACCATAACTAAGGATATCTCCCAAAACTGTCCACTTCTTTGTGGCAAGATCAAGCACACTAAGTGATGCATTGTATTGAGCCGGATATGGCAATGCGCTATCAGATATAGATTGATTGATAAGATGCTGCACCCCAGCATAGAAATACTTACTTTCTTTATCAACCCAGTAAAAAGAAGGTGCAAATACCGTACTCATATTCTCTATTTTTTTGGCATCATTAAAATCTCCCTTCCAGATAATTCCAGAAGGTTTTTGACAAAAAATAGAGGGGCGCTCCTCAAATAAGGGAATCACATCCCACTCATGAGAAAAGAAATTATATTGCTTTAAAGTGCCGTTTGTTTTCCAAAAACCATACCCACCAAAAGAAAATACGGATGAATCAATTGAAAAGATAGCTGCACAAAAATTATTTCCAGCATAAAGCGTAGAATCAACCCGTATCGCATCCAAAACTCCGGGACTAACCTCTTTGATTTCGTATAATTGTCCCGTTCCGTCAATTCCCAAGAATAGTTGCTTATTGGTTTTAATTAAATACTGTTTATTTTCTGAATAAGCTTTACTAACACGAACTGGGAATAGATTGGTTAGCTCCGGCGCAAAAATTTGAGGAACCGATTCGTTGGTTGAAAGAAGTTTATGAAGTAATCCAGACTGCAACGGCTGAGCGCTCAGTTGGGCTATCATTAGAATGTAAATGCAAGTATGAAAAAAAATACGCATTTGAAATATTAAGCAGATGGACTAAATTAGATAAAATCTACTGCTTTCCATGCCACTTAACCTCCAAACTTTTAGGACTACCAATGTAGACAGAGCCATCCATGGATTCAACTGCTACAACAACCAACCACTAACTTACTGGACCACAGCTTTAGCCGGAGAAGTAGGTGAATTATGCAATATGATTAAAAAACTACAACGGGTAGAAAAAGGTGGGATTGATGGGGGTAGCAGCTACAAAGCCATTGATATAGACAAGAAAATGCTCCAGGAAGAAATAGGCGGGATTGCCATTTATTTGGACTTGTTAGCGTCTCTATTGGATATAGAGTTGGAGGAAGCGATAAGAACAACCTTCAATAAAAAATCTGAGGAATTGCATTTTTCTCAGCGAATTTGAGAACCTATCCCTACCTGCATAATCGTTCCATAGGATAATGGTAATGCTCTCCTGAACCGTTCATAGGTTTCCGGAGAAATATTCTTGATGTCGAAAGGAACAAATTGAACATATTTTTTATCCGCCCCTTCATTGCGACCATACTTATATTCGTAGGTAAACCATCCGTCTGATTGAAGTTTAAGATCAGGTAAATCCAAGTTAGGAACTGCAATAAAAAAAGCATCCTTCTTTGGTGTGCTTTGAAGCGCATTTTTTTTAGCACCAACCGAATTCAGCTGCCGTAAGGACAAATAGGCTTCCTTTGCTGTTTCAACAGCTGGGTCAATCAAGCATACCTTCTTCGACAAAACCTTACGATATCGGTAGCCACTCCCCTCCTTATAGTCATAGAGCTCTTGAAGAACCTGCGCAATAGTGTCACGCATATAAGGATAGTGTGTGCAACCGAGTATAAGCGTATTTAATGGCTCCTTGTATTGCTCACGCTTCATTTTTTCCAATAAGCTGACTAAATGATACCGCACATAATTAACAGGATCATTCAATTGCATTTCGGTACAATTTCCCTGATCGTCATACTCACATAATAAACTATTACCGGTTTTTATAAATCCATATACCGCGGCAAGAGCTGTATCGATACGATATTGCGTGTGGGTTAACGAGGGGCCCTTATATTCTGGTCGAATTTTACTCACTTGATCTGCTAAAAAACTCCAATCCCGATCAATACTCTCCGCCAAACCATATCCACCTTGGCTTACAATAGATAAATTCTTTAAACCAACAGCCGAGGCCATTAACTGAAGTGTTTTTGGATACCCTTCTGATGCTACCGTACCCACTGTTGCAAAGACTCCCACGGTACCTCGCTCCATTTGTTGGTAGTTTAGTGCCGCTTTACAACCCGCATCAATCACTCCCACCACAGGTATATTGCTATCGACTGATTTTTTTATATCAGGTAATGCATAAGCTGTGGCAGTATTACATGCCACTACAATCATTTTTGCTGTTAGTTTGGGTTGAAGGACGTAAGTAGTTTCTTTTTTTATCGAATAGGTAGTATCTACGGACAAGAACTTCATGCAGCGCAGTATCTGCTCTTTCAGAAAAGCAGTTTTACCCGCTGCTGCATAATTCCCATAAGGCATATTGGCTTGGTCAGCCAGATAATGGAAGTACTCTCCAGAAAAATCTGGAATCCCATCAGGCTTTTGCTCTCCAGTTTTATTATTGAAAACATCTAAGGCGAGCATTGCTTCAAGCACGGTTAAGCCTCCAGTCCCTGAATCAAATACTCCAATTGGACGTTGCTGTGCATAACTCAATACTGATAAATTAAGCGCTGCAAAAAGACAGATCGAGTAAAATGGCTTATACATACTGGAAAGTTAGGGTATATTTAATATTTTTAAGAATGCGAATTGAATTGTGGTCCATTGGTAAAGCCCATGAGGCTTTTGTTAAGTCTGGCATTGAAGAATTTACTAAGCGGCTGAACCATTATTTCAAAACAGAATGGATATTGATTCCGACCCCAAAATCTACTGGAATGCTTAGTGAGTTGGACCTTAGAAAAAAGGAAGCAGCACTTCTCTTAGCATGGCTACAACCTGACGATTATTTAGTATTACTAGATGAACGAGGAAAAGAACTAAGTTCAACAGATCTAGCAGATTTTCTTCAAAAAAAAGCAAACACAGGTTTGAAAAAAATGATATTCCTGATTGGAGGAGCATATGGCGTTGATGCCACCGTGCAGCAAAGAGCGCAGTATACATGGAGTTTATCAAAACTTGTATTTCCACATCAATTAGTTCGACTTATCCTTGCAGAGCAATTATACCGAGCGGGAACGATTCTAAAAAACGAAAAGTATCATCACCAATAAATGACTACTACACTACAACTCCTTATCGGTACTGCTGCCATATCGATTTTGGCAAATCATTTTTCTAGACTGAAAGAAAGCATGCTATTCAAACCAGTCCGGATTAAAAACAACCAAGAGTGGTATCGCTTTTTTACAAGCGGGTTTATTCATGCAGACTGGGAGCACCTCCTATTTAACCTTTTTTCCCTTTACCTTTTTGGCACATTAGTTGAAAACGCATACCAATCCGAATCATTGTTTGGCAGCAATGGAAATTCAATGTATTTGATTATATATTTTTCAGCTATCCCATTCTCATTATTATATAGCTACGTAAAATACAGGAGTAAACCCAACTATGCAAGCCTGGGCGCATCAGGTGCTGTAAGTGCGGTAATTTTTTCAGCAATTCTGATCGACCCCACTATTCAAATTGGACTATTCATTTTTCCTCCAATTATACCCGGCTATGTATTTGGCCCCTTATTTATTATACTATCGATTTGGATGGGAAAAAGAGGAAAAGACAATATAAATCACGCAGCACATATTGGAGGGGCGCTTTACGGATGGCTTTTTACGACTGTGGCCGCTAATTTCTATAACAGCCCCCAGCAGCCGTTCAATACATTCATATCAATCCTCCTCAAAAAATTAGGACTGGAGTAACGGAGTGTAAGCGATACGAATCGCTCCTTGAGTTTTATCTTTTACCTTGAATCGTTCATCAATACGAATTCCAATTACCCAAACGATTTTTTCCCCGGCAGTTAAAACCCAAACTCTCTCTTTTTCAGGTAAAGAATATTTCAAATCAATTAGTAATCGAGCAACCTTCTTCTTTTTAGACATACCAAGAGGATAAAAATAATCTCCAGCCCGCCAACGACGAATTTGCAAAGGAAATTCCAAGTGCTGACTTTCAAATGCAGCTACTTGGGAAGAACCCAATTCCTTTAAATCGACTTTTTTTATTTTTTGGAACTCTAATTTTCCGGCAGGAAATGCAATAGTTTGATCGTCTAAATCGACTGAAATAAAATCAGCATTCATCTGTTTCTGTGGCGAAAGAATAAGAAATTTGCGGTGCTTTACTAATCTCCAATTGCCTTCACTAGCTACTAATTGCGCCCCTGTTCTCGCAACTAATAATCGCTCCGCTTCCATGATTTGACCAGGTGTAAATCCAAACGGTTGCAATAATTCATATAGGAAAGCTGTGCCTTGAAAACGCGCTAATTCAGCAATAGGAAACTGATACTCCCCATCTTTTCCCTTTAATAATCGTTGCGTATGAACTGCTGTTAATTGCTTATATAGTTTTTCAATACTGGTAAAACGGACCTGATTATCACATAAGTTCTCCACTACAGAGGGAAATACTTTCTGAATAGCGGGAATAACTGTATGTCGAAAATAATTACGAGTATACTCTTCTTTTTGATTAGAGGAATCCGTCACAAAACTCAACTGCATGGCCAAGGCATATTGCTCCAGTTGACACCTTTCATAGGATAGCAATGGGCGAAGAATAATTCCATTGCGTACAGGAATACCTGTCAGTCCACTCAAACCGGTGCCCCGTAAAAAATTCATTAACAGGGTTTCAGCCTGATCATCCCTGTGATGTGCCGTCAAAATCCATTTAATACGGGAATACTGAATTGCTAATGAATTAAACCATTCATAACGAAGCTGCCTTGCGGCTTCTTGCACAGAGCATTGTTCCGCTGCAGCATATTCAGCTGTATCAAATCGTTGAACATGGACATTAAGCCCCCAAGATGAGGCCAGTTTACGAACAAATAGTTCATCTCTTTCGCTCTCCTCTCCTCTTAATTGAAAATTACAATGTGCAAGCTCAATCGGATAACCCGCTAACTTGCACAAATATGCCATTACCACTGAATCAAGCCCACCACTGATAGCAATCAATAAAACATCATCCGATAAAACCGGAGCGATTTTTTCAAGATTTTGTTTAATAGATAGTGTATCCATCTGTTAGAAAGTTAACTCCTCCCAAGCAGAACGAAGTTCGTTATAAGCGTGCAAATCATTTAATAACTTGGCTTGCGCCATCCCACTTTCATAGACAAGGACCGCCTTTTCTGTATCGCCGGATTCCGCAATTAGTTTTGCCAAATGGTAATAAGTCCCTACATAAGTTGGGTCAGCTTGTAAAACCTGTTCGAAATAATTACGAGCGGTTTGCAAATCGCCCAATTTGGCATACTCCAACCCCAGTGCATGTAATAAAAAACAGTCACTGGGACTATCCCCTAGCATAGTTTTAAGCTTGGAAATTCTATCCATAATTATTCGGTAAAAGGATGAAAAAATGCCATCAACCTCTTCGCCGGACATGCAGCAAAACTTATCTTTGCATAGTTGCAACAACAACTTTTAAGCTGCATTAACTTTTTTTATGAAGATTCTGGTTTGTATCAGTAAAACGCCCGACACAACGGCAAAAATAGCTTTCACGGACAACAACACGAAATTCGACACAAATGGTGTCCAGTGGATCGTAAACCCTTGGGATGAGTGGTTTGCTTTAGTTAGAGCTATCGAACTCAAGGAGGCTGACCCGAGCATTACGCTTCATCTTATCACAGTTGGAGAATCGGATGCTGATCCCATTATCAGAAAGGCTTTAGCCTTAGGTGGTGACGAGGCAATCCGTATCAATGCTTCTCCGGCTGAAAGCCAATTTGTAGCACACCAAATAGCGGCAATTGCCAAAGAAGGTAATTACGACCTGGTGTTGACAGGCAAAGAGACAATTGATCATAATGGGTCAACCGTGGGTGGGTTAATAGCCGGTGAAACCGAACTGCCTTACATTAGTCTTGCCACCAAATTAGACCGCCAAGGAAATACCTTGACAATTACTAGAGAAATAGAGGGTGGTCAGGAAGTATGTGAAGTTGAAATACCCGTAGTGGTTAGTGCACAAAAGGGAATGGCTGAAGCCAGAATTCCAAATATGAGAGGTATTATGGCTGCAAGAACTAAACCACTCAAAGTGGTTGAACCTATCGCTACAAATGAATACACCCAAGTAATTCAATTCGAATTGCCTGCTCCTAAATCTGGTGTTAAACTGATTGCACCCGATCAAGTTGAGGAGTTAGTTCGCCTTCTTCATGAAGAAGCAAAAGTTATTTAAAAAATAAGACCCCCACTATGAGCATTCTAGTTTATATTGATATCGCCAACGGAAAAATAAAAAAATCAACACAGGAGGTTATCTCCTATGGTGCAGATTTATCAGCAATCACAGGAGAAAAGCTAATCGGAGTAGCCATCGGCAATTGCCAAGACCAATTAGAGGAGTTGGGCTCCTTTGGTTTACAAGAAATAGTGCATATAGGTAAAGATTCTAATCGCAATGCTCCTGCCGAAACAGATGCTTGGGCCATTGCAACGCTTGCCATTGAAAAAAAGTCGGCCACATTGCTTTTCTCACATTCACTAAGCGGTAAATTGCTCGCTCCCTTGACTGCATCCCGACTCAAGGCTGGTTTGGTATCAGGAGTTATTTCTCAACCAGATCTGACTGATGGCTTTATTGTAAAAAGATCTGTCTTCTCTGGAAAAGCCTTTGCTAAGGTTGCCATTAAGACTCCTACACGTGTACTAACAATTAACCCCAACTCCTACCCCGTAAAACAACGTAATGGCACTGCGGAGGTAACAAATATTGCATTAGAAGGTCCTGCATCCAGAGTTAAAAGCATAAGCATAGAGAAAACTTCAGGTGAATTGCCACTAACAGAAGCCGGAATTGTAGTTAGCGCTGGAAGGGGTTTAAAAGGACCTGAAAACTGGGGAATGGTAGAGCAGTTAGCCGGAGAGTTACATGCAGCGCTAGCTTGTAGCAGACCTGTAGCAGATGCTCACTGGCGCCCTCACCACGAGCATGTTGGACAGACTGGTGTAGCCATAGCGCCAAACCTGTATATAGCCATTGGGATTTCAGGCGCCATACAACATCTAGCGGGCGTTAACCGTAGTAAAGTAATTGTAGTCATCAATAAAGACCCGGAAGCACCCTTCTTTAAGGCGGCAGACTATGGTATAGTTGGAGACGCCTTTGAGGTAGTTCCTCAATTTACGGCAGCACTTAAAAAAGTAAAAGCAAGTTAGGAATAGCCCTGGCTGCAGCTCTATATTTGTAGGCGGAATGAAAAAAATTGAACTAGAAATTATAGCAATTTCCCACAGTATCACACAAACACAATCCTATGCTGTTGTGTTGGGTGAAGTCAATGGCTCACGTAGATTACCCATTGTTATAGGCGGCTTTGAAGCACAAGCAATTGCAGTAGCATTGGAAAAAATGAATCCTTCAAGACCATTGACACATGATCTAATGAAAAACTTCTTGGTTGCATTCGGTATTGACCTTCACGAGGTGATCATCAATGATTTACAGGAGGGTGTCTTTTATTCAAAATTAGTTTGCTCCAATGAGCAAGACACCATAGAAATTGATTCGAGGACTTCTGATGCCATTGCCATGGCGGTTCGCTTTGGTTGTCCGATTTACACCTTTGAGCATATTTTACAGAACGCGGGCATTTTACTGGAAGAAACAGAGGACTCCAAGCGCAAAAAAACAGAAACAGAGAGCCTGGAGGAAGAAATAAGAACCACTGGACACGAAGATTTAAAAAAGATGACGCTGGAAGAATTAAATCATCTTTTAACAGAAGTACTGGAAAGCGAAGACTATATCCGAGCCATCGCCATTCGCGACGAGATTAAATCTAGAAATAAATAAGCTCGGAACCCTACGACTATGATTGTATTTCCAAATTGTAAGATCAATCTTGGGCTTCGCCTCCTGCGTAAGCGAGAAGATGGATATCACGATCTGGAAACCATATTTTATCCAATTCCCGTTTATGATGTGCTTGAGGTTTTACCACTTGTAAATGAAAAAACTGGAACAGTAAAATTTCAACAAACTGGAATTTACATTGTAGGAGAAAGTGAAAAAAATCTCTGCGTAAGAGCCTATCGGCTGATGCAAAAAAGAATACCTGATTTACCCGCCGTCTATTTACACCTTCAAAAAAATATTCCAACTGGCGCCGGTTTAGGAGGAGGAAGTGCGGATGGCGCTTTTACATTGCTTGCACTTCAATCAATTTTCAAACTGTCCATATCAAATGAGGAGCTTGCAGCAATGGCTCTTCAATTAGGAAGCGATTGCCCATTTTTCTTAGTTCAAAAAGCGGCACTGGGGGAAAAAAGAGGTGAAAAACTAACACCGCTTTCGACCTCTTTATCAGGTTATCAAATCCTACTCATACATCCTGGTTTCTCCATCTCAACGGCTGAAGCTTTTGAGGGGGTAAAACCTAATTCAGAGGGAGTGCA
>SXWI01000094.1 GCA_005791465.1 Bacteroidota bacterium
AAAACGTTTTCAACTGTATGAGCAATTATTACCTGGACAATAGTACTAGTACCCTGTAAAAAAGCGAGTTCGGTTGATACGAAGATCTTGCAGCAATCCTGCTTTTGGAGAAACAGTAAAATTAAATGACCGCGTAAAGCCAACAGGTATTACATTAATTGATAATTGCCAGCAATGAAGATCTCTGTTTACTGACAATGTCAAATATTGTATATCGAGCTTTTTAACATCCACACTGGCACTACCGGATAATTTCCACTTTGGAGTTAAGTTAAAACTCCCATTTAGGTTAAGCCCATTAGTAAACTCCGTTTCGTAGCCACTAAAATCAGGACGAAGTCTACTATAAAAGGAAAGTGAGTAGCTCAAGTTCAGTTGCCAATCGATATTAAAATCAACAAACTCATTTGGATTCTGCTGCATATATTCCAATAAACGTTGTTGATCTGCAGCCAACACCGGGTCTTGCATGCGCTCCTCTTGTTGTTTTCGTTTTAATTCCTCCTTCTTTGGGTCCTTGGGCTTGCTTTGGAGGTTGGTACCGATGGAAACACTACCAGCTGTGAATCTTCCCAAGCTAAATTTACCTCCCTGCCATGCAAGTTTATTAATCTCATTACCGGTTGCATCTACCTGGTATGGATTCAGCGTTGCTGTAGCATTGATATTAACTTTATCAAATAATGTAGTACGTACATAGAGAGGAATATCTCTAGATAACCTCATAGAATCACGCATAAGATCGTAGGATGCGTTGAAACCAAAACCCTCTAATATCATTACTTTTTTTATCGCAGCCTTACCCGTGTCCTTTTTAGAACGAAACTTCATTTCGAGGTTATTATCTATTCCAAACTGAATGGCACCCGATTGCCTGGACGCTGCATTGAACAATACTTGGCCTCCCATCTCATTGTAATATACTCCACGACCTGAGGCATCAACTTGAGTGAACCGTATACGAGAACGATTTAAATCAGGTGTGTAGGATAAAGCAAGTTGCGGTCGCATCACATGTCTTATTGCAATAACACGAGATTTTTTAAAAGAATACATCCCATAAATTGCAGTGTTAAAACCCAAAGAAAAACTAGCACGTTGATCAATGAACATCCCTTTTTTATTGAATGTATCAACCTTGCTTAATGATTGATTCCATTGGTATTGAGTCAACCGCTGCAGCCATACTTGATTGTAACTAACACCGGGTGAAATAATCAACCTTCCTCCTAGTACAGGGGGCAAGGAGAGTGTGATGGGTATTGCATGATTGGCTCCCCACTCTGCTGTATCCAGTAAAAATTGAAGAAAGGGCTTCACTCCATTTTTTCCGTAAGACAACGTATCATAAAAACCAATATTATTATAAAAATTACCCGTGTAGCCAATTCCCAATTTTTCGTACCATCTCGCTGATCCCGCTCCTTCCTTGCGTTGAAAGGGGAAAATGGTATTAACCGTAAAGGCTCCGTTTGGTAAACTTAGATTGATCAATCCAAGATTGTTATTTTGAGAATGGGTTGCACTAAGAGAAAGATTATACGGCTTATTCTTCCAAGTCTTAGAAAAATTAATGGAGGACCCCATGATATTTTGAAAAGGTAATATTGCATTACCAGGAATACTTTGATTGTATTTGGTTGAACCCGCATTTACATTAGCGGAAAAGCTAACACCTGGACGTGCACGACTGTCCACAGAGTGACTCCAGGAAACGTTAAAGACTTTACTAGAGGTAAAATCAGGATCACCTTTAAAATTTTGCTTAGAAGAACGGAAGTTAAAAGTAAGCCCACCATTGAAACGGTATCGGGTTCTATAAGAGGCACCTAAACTGGTTGCCCATTCACCGTATGAAAACAAATCAGCTCCCAATTTCATATCCCAATGGTCATTAATCACCTTATAATATCCGATTTCTTGAAGCCCTATCCCCCGATTTTCGTCAGTGATAAAATTGGGCCTTAGAAGACCGGAATGCCTACCCTGGCTAAGGGGATAAAACCCAAAAGGAACATATACAGGAATTGGTACTCCTTCAAATTCAGGATGCGCAGGCCCAGAAACTGCAAGTTTCTGATTGATCACTTTCATTTTGCCTGCTACAAAAGAAAAATGAGGTTCATCGAGCAAGCAAGTGGTAAATCGTGCGGTGCTGATAAAAGTAGTGCTAGGATTAACCTTCTTTGCTTTTTCACCAATGACCAACATCTCCCCTTGCTGCGTATAAGTTTTGGAGGTGAGCCCAACCTGTGTCTTAAAATTATACCGAATGGTATCATTAGTCATTTCTGTGTCGCCAGTCTTGAATTTAGCCGCATCAAGCGTGTTACCAGCGCTATCTACCGAACGGGTTGCTAATACAATCTGTGTACGCTGATCAAGCTCTACCCTGGGAGCTTGTAAAACCATGTCCGCATATACAGTTTTTGTTTTTCCATACAACAGCACTTTTTTTTGTGGCACTAACACAACTGCTGAGTCTTCGGCTTCATATTTGACTGGCGCATCCAGCGTGTCAGTTGATTTTTTTATTTGGAACGAATCAACACGCTGCCGTAAAGTATCCGTGCGAAAGGGTAAGGTATCTGTTGGCTGGACTGTTAAGGATCTGCGAAATGTTGGAGTAGTTTGCGCAAATAAAGGAGTTATGCACGCATGGGCATAAAATAAAGCGACGAAACAGATCCGCCAGTAGCAGCATTTTGGCTTAAATTTGTACATCTTAAAAGTGCAGCGGAGCAAATGTAACCTTTTATAGAATCGCGATTTGTCCGCCTCACTAAACAAAATGTGAATTTTACTTACTCCCAATATGACGCAACGTATTCTTCTTTTCTTTTTGATAACTGGCGGAATCCTTACTATTTCATCCTTTGTACGACCAACTACTACACAAACAAATCGCAAGAAAGTTATAGGAACGGTTATCATTGACCCTGGACACGGAGGTAGTGATCATGGCGCCAAAGGTCGATTTAGTTATGAAAAAGATATTTGTCTAGCCGTTTCACTTAAACTGGGCGCTGTAATTTCAAAAGAATTTCCAGAACTAAGGGTGTTATATACGCGCACCACCGACTCATATCCCGAGCTACATGACCGTGCAAAATTTGCGAATGAAAATAAGGGAGATCTGTATCTCTGTGTGCATGTTAATGCAGCCCGCGGTAAAAGAGTTGCTGAAGTGGTAGGCTACAAAACAGTCAGCTATTACACAGGAAAAGGAGCCAGCAGAAAGAAACGAACAAAAAGAGTACCCCAGTACAAATACACAAATCTACCTAGTGAAGCAAAAGGTACTGAAACCTACATATGGGGAGCGCACAGAAGCGAAGACAAGGAATTAGCCATTATCGAAAATGCCCCCATGCTTCAAGAAGAAAATTTTGAGAAAAACTATGGAGGTGTTGACGTCAATTCACCCGAGTTCATCGCTATTTCATTATTAAAAACTAAACAGTATTTCAAGCGAAGCGCAACACTAGCTGGCTTTATACAGGATGAATTTGCAAAAGTGGGAAGAGTAGACAGAGATGTAAGGCAACGAGGAATTGGAATCTGGGTATTACAAGCCACGGCCATGCCAAGTGTTTTAGTGGAAACAGGGTTTATCTCTAACCCCGAGGAGGAAGATTATCTTAACAGCGAATCAGGCCAAGAGGAGCTTTCTGCATGCATGGTTAGAGGTTTAAGAAACTATTTAAGCTGGCTCGAGCAAAAGCAACAACCTGAGATATCCAGTACCAATACTCCCACTACAGCCAACACACGTTCATTTCTTGAAGCAGTAGAGGATAAACATAAATTGACCAAGAAATGAAAGTATCCAATGAAACAAAAGTTGGCGCCCTCACCATTATAGCATTGGCCTTGCTTTTTATTGGGTTTAATTATTTAAAGGGGAGAGATTTATTTGCTCCATCGAAAAAAATATACGCTGTTTTTACAGACCTTGGCAGCCTTGAAAAATCGAATGAGGTTAAAATAAATGGACTTCCTGTTGGCACTGTTTATCAAAAAAAAGAAAAAGATAAAAATGTAAGTGCCATTGTTGTTACAATCAATTTAACCCGAGACATAAATATTCCTAAAAATTCCGTGGCTTATATTGCTTCCAGCTTGGTTGGATCCTCTTTTATAGTAATTGAGAGAGGAAATGAATCAAACATGATGCAGGATGGCGATACAATTGAAACTCGGATGGAATCAGGTTTATTAGGTGATGTAAAAGCACAACTTGATCCTACCATAAGTAGTGTTCGGGGAATACTTGACTCACTCAAGAAAACACTAGGTAGTGTCAATGATGTATTAAACGCCAGTACCAGACAAAATCTTCGTGAGACCATATCCAATTTGAATTTAGTAAGCACTGCATTAAGCAATTATTTGCAGGAAAATGGACCAATAGACCAATCATTAGAAAGTCTGGCTGGCTTAACCAAGCGACTGAACAAGAGTGCTGAGGCAATCAATCAAACAGCAGACAATGCCTCCAAATTCACTTCAACCTTAGCCTCTCTCCCCTTAAAGAGCACAATAGACACACTAGCGATAGTTATAGAAAACCTAAGAGGAATAACAACGTCCTTACAAAAAGGAGAAGGCACGGCTGGAGCCCTGCTCAAAGACAGGCAATTGTACAGCCAACTTGAACAAACATTACTGAGTACCGAAATACTTTTGGATGATTTGAGAACACATCCTAAAAGATATGTGAGTTTTTCTGTTTTTGGAAAAAAGGATAAATCAACTCCATTGAATTCTCCTACCGTTAAGGATACGCTTCCAAGAAAATAATCATGCCCACGTATTTTTACCGTGTTATATTCATCTCCTGTTTGTTACTAGTTTCCGTTTTTTCATTGAAAGGACAGGAAAATAGAATCGCAATTGATTCAATTTCTCTTCAACAAGACAGTAACAAAGTTGAAATATTGGGATCTGACCGACTTACCTTATTAAAGGTTGATGATACTACGAGTATTCAGATCTTAGCTGGACGTGTGCGTTTACGTCAAGGGAAAGCACTTTTTAACTGCGATAGCTGTGTGTTAAACAACAGCGAAAATATTTTTGAAGCTTGGCGTAACGTGCAAATAAAAGACGGCGATAGTATACAAGTCAACGCGCGACACTTACTGTATAAGATTGACAAAAAAATTGCCTACTTAGATGGCGGAGTTACCCTCAGCGATCGAAAAGCCATACTCTCCACTCCTTCGCTAGAGTACAACCTGAATACTGATATTGGAATCTACACGAATGGCGGAAAGGTGGTAAATAAAAAAACTACCTTAACAAGCAAAGAAGGATATTATTATGCCTCGCTTAAAGAGATTTATTTTAAAAACGATGTCAAACTGAATGACCCTGGATACAAGATTGCCACAGACTCTTTACTATATAATACAGCTACGCAGACTAACCGGTTCATTGCAAAAACAACCATAATTGACAGCAGTGGCCGAAGAATAGAAGCAAAAGACGGCTTTTATAAAGGAGGAAAAGCAGAATTCAACCAACGACCAACCATCATTGATGGATCCACAACCATCACAGGAGATCGTATTGCTTTTGACGATAGTACAGGAACATCGCAGGCCATTGGAAATGTGGTAGTAGTTGACACCGCACAGGGAACTACCCTGGTAACCGGTCAACTTTTCCGACAGGATAAAGAGGAAAGAATGCTGGCCACAGGAAAACCTCTTTTAATTTTCAAACAAGAGAAAGACTCTCTTTATTTAACTGCAGACACCATTTTTACAGCTATGCAACCTAACGCTGTGAAAAAAGATACAAGCCTACTAAAAAACACAACTCGTATTTCTGTCTCAAAAAAGGATTCTATACTGCGATATGTGGAGGCCTTTCATCATGTGAAAATTTTTTCCGATTCACTCCAAGCTGTGTGTGATAGCTTGTATTATTCCGACAAAGACTCCATCTTCAGACTTTTCAGAGATCCGGTATTATGGTCTAAGGAAAATCAAATAACTGGTGATACTATTTGGTTATACACAAAGAATAAAAAATCAGACCGACTAACAGTTTTTGAAAACAGTATGATTATTAGCCAGGTCGATACGGGCATTTATAATCAAGTTGGTTCAATCAGGATGGAAGGAAGGTTCACTGATGGAAATTTGGACTCTCTTCGTGCCTTTGGTAATGCGGAAACCATCTATTTTTTGCAAGATGAGGACAGTACCTATACAGGCATCAACGAGTCAAAAAGTGATTTGATTGATATTTATTTCTCAATACAAGCACTTGAACGCATAGTTCTTCGGGGAGCAGTGAGCGGAACTGTATGGCCAATTCAGCAAAAAAATCCTGCAGAAATGAAGCTTCCATTATTCAAATGGAATGACCTCAGACGACCAAAATCTCGATTAGATTTATTGCAATAGTTCTTCAGCAGAATAAAAATAAGTAATTACACTTATTTTTATTAACATGACATGTTCATAAGTGGAGGCCATCCAAGCTTATCAAGTATTAAAACGGAGCTAAAATTTCCATAAATTGCGATTTATATAACCAAACTTACAGCCATGAGAAAAATTCTCTATGTCCTTTTGGCGTTTGCTCTGCTTACTGTTGTTGCTCCACAAACTGTGGAGGCTCAGGATAGAACGCTAACTGGTACAATTTTGGCAGAAGATTCTAAATCTCCTCTGCCTGGTGTAACGATTCGAGTAAAAGGAACTCGACGCCTTGCACAAACAGATGCTAACGGTAAATTCTCCATTCGTGTGAACACTGGAGAAGTGCTACAAATTTCCAGTGTTGGCTACGAAACAACTGATATCAAAGTTGGATCCAGCGAAACAATCGGATTGAACTTAAAAACTGCAGATAATACCCTTGGAGAAGTGGTTGTAACTGCTATGGACATCAAGAGAAATCCTCGTTCCATGGGCTATTCTACACAAACGTTAAAGGGGGAAGAAATCCAAGAAACACAACGCGAAAACTTCATCAATGGATTGCAAGGTCGTGTTGCTGGTTTAACGCTTGATCCAACATCGGGTATTGCCGGGGCCTCTTCCTCTGTAGTTTTGCGTGGTTTCAACTCTTTATCCTTGAGTAATCAACCGCTTTACGTTGTTGATGGTGTAGTGATGGATAACTCAACCATGAATGAAACTTCTTCAGGTGGTGCTACAATTGGACTTGCCTCTGACCGCCCTAACCGCTTTAACGACTATCAAAATCGTATTGCCGATATCAACCCTAACGATATTGAAAGCATTACCGTTCTGAAAGGTCCTGAAGCCACCGCACTTTACGGAAGCCAAGCGAGCTCTGGTGCGATTATTATCACTACTAAAAAAGCTAAGACAAACAAATTTGCTTTTCAGTACGACAATAGCTTCCGCGTTCAAGAAGTAACTCGTTTTCCTGAAACACTCGATACCTACGGCCCTGGTACTAACGGTTTAGCTGGAACAAGCTTCCGTCGATTTGGCCCTGCTTATGCTCCAGGTACCCAGCTTTTTGACAACGTAGGAAATTTCTTCCGTACAGGTACTGCGCAAACGCATAATATAGGTGCTGATTTTGGTATGGGAGAAAGTAAATTCCGTGTTTCTGGTAGTTACTTCAATCAACAAGGAGTTGTTCCCAATAACGACTTCTTGCGATACAACTTCCGTATATCCAACACAACTAAGTTTCTAAAAGGAAAAGTTGATATCACCCCTTCCTTCGCTTATGTTCGTTCTACCAACAATAAAGTATTGAGAAGTGCAGGTGGTTTTCTACTGAGTTTATTAGTTTGGCCTCGCACCAATGATATTAGATCGTTTGAAAATGATCAGACCGGCGATAAACTAGATTTGTTTGACAACTCTTCCACTAACGGTGAATATGACAATCCACTTTGGAATGTTGAAAACAATTTTGGAAAGGATGAGGTAGAGCGTAAAACATACACACTCGGAATTAACATTAATCCTTACAAATGGCTGACCATTGCAGGCCGTTTTGGATATGACCAATATAGTCAGGATGGATTTATGTTCCTTCATCCGCAATCCTTTTACTTAGGCGCAGGCGCAGGAGGCTCTTTGGATAATTACTGGAGGCAATACACTGGTTACAACCATACCCTTACCGCCACCGCCAAAAAAGATTTAGGAAAAGGCTCCTCTATACGCGTTATGGGTGGTACCATGTGGCAGGACTACACCACAAAAATGTTTGCCGTTTATGGATTGAATATTGTTGACTCTGTAGGAGGATTGAGCAACACCGCTGGTGGAAACGGAAAGATGTATAAGAATGGAAATTTTGTAACAGACAGAGACCTTGCTCAACTCATGGGTAACTATATGGATTCTAATGTTACACGTCAAAATACCCGTCTGCGTTTGAACAGAAATAAATTTGGCGAGTGGAATTATGTATCACTTCGTCAGTTGGCTTTCTTCGGAGAGGTTGCCTATAGCTACAAAAACTACTTTTTTGTAAACTATACACACCGTTTTGAACAAGCTTCTACCCTTCCTGTGCAAAACAGAAATTACAATTATCCGGGTATGAGTGTGAGCTTGATCGTGAGTGACATGTTGCCTGAATTGAAAAAGAACGGTTTAGTTAGCTACTGGAAATTGCGTGCTTCACGCGCCAGCACTGCTCGCTTAAATAGCCCCTACTCTACACAGTCTGTATTTGTAGACAATCAGGCTAGTGGAGGCGGTTATTCATACGGCTTCTTCAACAATAATGCTGAACTGGAGCCAGAAAAACAGAATACCTATGAATTAGGAACTGAATTCCGTTTATTCAATAGCCGTTTAAGTGTTGACTTTACTTATTATAACACGTTGAACAAAGGTCAGATCATCGAGAACTTCCGTTTGAGTTATGGTACTGGCTTTGTATTGAACACACAAAACGCAGGTTCAACACGTAACAAAGGAATTGAAGTGGTACTTGATTATAACGTGAAAAAAGGCGCCAAATTCAGCTGGGATATGCGCTTCAATTTCAACCGTATGCGTAATAAGGTAGTTGAACTGCCAAAGAGTGTATCTGAATACTACATTGCAGACACATGGTTGTATACTGCCCGTGGTGGTATTACCTTAGGAGGCCCTACTACATCCATCACTGGATCAAAGTATTTACGTAATAATGCAGGTCAAGTTTTAATTAATCCTGCCAACGGATTGCCCATCACAGACGCCACTTACCGTGTAATTGGAGACAGAAATGCTGACTTCACCACCGGTTGGACCAACAATTTCAGAATGGGCAACTGGCGCATCAGCATGCTTTGGGACTTGAAAATGGGTGGCGATATATTCAATGGAACTAATCGTTTCATGACTGTAAACGGTCTCAGTAAATACACTGCGGATCGTTATGTGCCCCGTGTAGTTACTGGTGTATTAAGAGATGGTTTAGAGAACTCTGCTACCCCAACTACTAACACAATCAGCATCATCCCTGCCTTAAATGACGCTTATTATACCTTACCAGACGAGGAGTTTATTGAAAGAGATGTTAACTTCTTCCGTTTGAGAGATGTAACTATTAGTTACACCTTTAAGAAGAATATAATTCGTGGAGTTAAAAATTTGAGCGCATTTGTTACAGGAAATGACTTGATCCTCTTCACTAATTATAGTGGGGCTGATCCGTCAGTAAATGGAAATACTGCCGCTGGTCGTGGTGTAGGTGCTTTTGGCTTTGACTACGGAACCTTAGCCGCTCCTATGCAGGTAAATATTGGTATCAGAGCATCCTTTTAAATCTTGAAAAACGTTTTTATGAAACATACCTTCTTTAAATCGTTGATGATGCCTGCCTTGGCAACCATCCTTTTTGCAACGGGATGTACTAAAAAAATTGACGATGCATTCGCCAATCCCAATGCACAAACTAAACAACCTGTTGAAGAGTTACTTCCCGGAGTAATATCTAATATGGCAATCCAGCACTCTGCAAATGGTACCCTATACGGTCCTCAAAATGACGGACTATATTTTGGTCGTTTTGTACAATTCTGGGCAACCAACACTACCGGAAATCAATACGATCAAATGGGTGATAATTTTATCAACCGCAGTGATCTTTTGGGTAGCCTCTGGGCCATGCATTACTATGGCATGGGAGCAAACATTAGTCGTATTATCGAATGGGGGACTGAAGAAAAAAAATGGGATTATGTTGGGGTAGCACAGGCCGTTCGTGCCTGGGGCTGGATGACTCTAACTGATACTCATGATGATGTTATTCTTCGTGAGGCTTTTCGTCCTGAACAATTAGTCTTTAAATACGATCCGCAACCTGATGTTTACGAGGAAGTAAAAAGACTCTGCCATGCTGCACTTGCTAACCTGTCAAAAACAGGTGATGGTGTTAATCCTGCCAAACTAGCCATCAGTGATCGTTACGGAAATGGTGGTGATATCAATCGCTGGAAAAGATTTACTTACGGGGTACTAGCCAGAACATTTAATAGAGTTACCAACAAATCAATTTATCAGCCTGACTCAGTAATTTTTTATGCTAATCTGGCCATGCAAAACAATAGTGAAAATACTAATATTACTTGGTCTAACACAGCAGGATTTGGTACTTATAGTTTCTGGTCTCCTTACCGACAAAACTTTGGAGCACTTCGCCAATCTAAATTTATTGCTGATTTAATGTCAGGCTTGAATGGTCAATTTCCAACGGGAAATATTGACCCTCGTGCTCCTTACATAATCAGAGAAAATCCAAATGGGACTTACAAAGGAATTAGACCTAATAAAGGTTCTGATCTATTGACTAGTATTAGTGACAGACCTGACAATTTCTGGGGCGATGCTTTTTCGGTTGTTACAGCTCCTAGTAATGATAATGCTTGCCGATATATTTTCAAAAATGCGCCTATTTTCCCCATTATTACTGCAGCAGAGATTCAGTTTTTAAAGGCAGAAGCGCTGCTACGTAAGGGTGATAAGTCAGGCGCTGTTGCAGCTTACAAAAAAGGAATTGAATTAAACTTTCTGGAATTACGCACTAATTATGAGGTTAGCGTTCCAACTGCTCGCCGAATGACTGATGCACAACGTGATGCTTACTTGAATAATCCTTTGGTGGTACCAGCAGCTGCCAATTTAACACTCTCCCATATCATGATGCAGAAGTACATTTCTATGTACGGCTGGGGTGTTGTTGAGGTTTGGGTGGATATGCGTCGTTTTCACTATACAGATCTTGACCCAGTTACTGGTCAGCAAGTTTACAGAGATTTTGCTCCACCAACGGGTATTGATCTTTATACCAACAATTTGAATAAATGGATTTACCGCGTAAGACCTCGTTATAATTCCGAGTACTTGTACAATGTTGATGAGCTAAACCGTTTGGGAGCCTTTGCACCTGATTATATCACTAAAGAATGCTGGTTCTCCAAACCTTAACCAAACTGCTAAACTGCAACCTATATGCAATTAAATTCATTACCTAAGCTCGTATTAATGGCTCTTGCTGGTATAGTCATGCTCAGCTCCTGCCAAAAGTCATTTGATAAAAAACTAGCTGCCGATTACTACACGGGTAGTGGCTCAACCCTTCAAGCCTTTATCGGTACAGTAGGTGCCGCCCGTAATTATGTTTATGTTGACGGTAAGCCCGTTAATGGTTCGGCGTTAACTACAGGTAGCGTATTTCCAACAACAGGATATGGCTATGGAGTAACTAGCGGACTCCGCAATATGATGGTAAGAGACACCTCCTCTCTCACAACACAACCTCAACTTTCCTTTGCGCAGAATTTTGAAATTGGAGGTAATTACACCGTGTTTACGTACGACACCATTACCGCCCCTAAGCAAAAAACGGTAATCACAAAAATTGTGATTCCAACTGACACTACCTGCCGCGTTCGCTTTGCAAATTTTGCTTACAATGGCTTAGCAGTAACGCCTGCTGTTGACATTGTTTCCCTTGGTAAAAATGAGGTGGTTGCCACCAATTTGCAGTATACTGATGTTACAGAGTTTGTTGTACACCCTACCCGGATAGGTACAGAGGCTTTCCAAGTGAGATTAGCCGGTACAAGCACTGTACTAGCTACCTCAACAATTTCTACCCTGATTCCACAAAGAAGCTATACGGTTGTATATCGTGGTTCTCATCGCGCTGCAAGTGGAACTAGTATACGCGCAGTAAGTGTATTTTTGAATTATTAATCAAGTTACTTTTTCTTGATAACAAAAAAGCCGTACAATTTGTGCGGCTTTTTTGTTGCTTTTAGATTGTAAAAAAGTTTAACCAAAAAACGCATAGCTGAGTAGAATGGCAGTAATAACACCCACTAAATCGGCCAACAACATCGATCCAATTGCATATCGTGTATTTCTAATATTCACTGAGCCAAAGTAAACGGCAACCACATAAAAAGTAGTATCAGAAGAACCCTGAAGAACAGAAGCTAGGCGTCCTGCAAAAGAATCAGGGCCATATGTTTTCATCGTATCCAACATCATCCCACGCGCTCCACTCCCACTCAATGGCTTGATTAAGGCAGTAGGTAAGCCATCTACAAAACGCGTATCTAAACCAGTCAGCGAGAACAGAAATTTAATACCGTTTATCAAATAATCAAAGCTTCCACTTGAACGTAGCAAACTGATGGCCACCAACATACCCACGATATAAGGGATAATTCGAATGGCTGTTTCAAAACCTCCTTTAGCACCCTCTACGAATGCATCAAACACATCAATTTTTTTATATAGCCCTCCTAGTAAAATGGCTACAAAAATGAATAAAATAATTCCGTTACTTAATTGGGAAGAGAAAAGTTGAGAGGCTGTTGCATCCAAACGCATCACATAGCTAACCAGCAAGGCAATCAGCGCAGTTATACCTCCCACCCAACCTATGATAACCGGTTGAAAAAGATTAATTTTTTGTCTCCAGGAAACAATAAAAAGTGCAGCCATTGTTGCTGCAAAAGTGGCAATCATACAGGGTATGAATATGTCGGTGGGATCTGCTGCGCCCAGACCAGAACGATATGCGATAATTGTTACAGGGATCAAGGTCAGGCCAGAAGCATGCAATGCTAAAAACATTAACTGTGCATTGCTGGCTACATTTTTATTAAGATTAAGCTCCTGCAGGCTCTCCATGGCTTTAAGACCAAAAGGGGTGGCAGCATTGTCTAGATTGAGGAGGTTTGCAGAGAAATTCATCATCATATGCCCCGTAGCAGGGTGTCCTTTGGGAACTTCAGGGAATATCCTGGAAAAGAAAGGCCAAATCAATCTGGAAAGGAGCCGAACGCCCCCAGCCTTTTCAGCAATGGACAGAAATCCCATAAACAAGGCCAATATTCCGACCAAGGGTAAAATAATATCTAAAAATGCATTCTTGGCGGTTTCAATTACTCCATCCACTTTACGTACCAGTCGCGATTGAATTCCGCTAAAACTAAGCACTTCTAAATGTGAATATTGTCTTTTGAAATTAGCTATTGAATCAGGCTGTCGAAGATCATGTAATAACACCGTAGCTTTTGCAGGCTCTGTAGTTGGATAGTAGCCATATTCAGCTAAAAAAGTAGGATAGTTCGAAGATAAACCCAGATGCGTTGGACTTCCCACAGATACGTAATAGGTAGAATCGTACCGATCGGAAGATTTACCTGTGATCATACGCACAAAGATCTTTTGATCACCATTCAGCAAGCGGGTCCCCCCTACTAAAAAGGCAATAAGGACAAAAGCTGCCCAAATTCTGGCTAAAGTCATAGTTACAATTGTTCCGTTGAAGATAGGAAAATCAAGTTGCTGGTTCCAAATAGAAGAGTGATTTCCTTTACTTTTGCAACCGCTCAAATAAACGGCAGCA
>SXWI01000095.1 GCA_005791465.1 Bacteroidota bacterium
CTGTTGAATTAGAAAAGGAAGCCGATCGTGCAGAAAAAAATGTCTATGAAAAAGCGGGTGTCCGATTTAATCTGGCTTCTCCAAAACAACTAGGGGAGGTACTCTTTGATAAATTACAGCTGGACCCTTCTGCCAAGAAAACAAAGACAGGGCAGTATCAAACCGGGGAAGATGTGTTGTTGAAGCTAGCTGCCAAGGGACATGAAATAGTGGCTGATATTTTAGCCTTTCGCCAGTTGACAAAATTAAAATCTACTTACGTTGATGCGCTTCCAGAATTGATCAACCCTAAAACAGGGCGTGTACATACTACCTATGGACAGGCGGTTGCAGTAACAGGTCGTCTGGCTAGTAATAATCCTAATCTTCAGAATATTCCGGTTCGTACGGAGCGAGGCAGAGAAATCAGAAAAGCATTCATCCCTAGAGATAAAAATCATGTGTTGCTTTCTGCTGACTATTCGCAGATTGAATTACGTATAGTCGCCGCGATTAGTGGGGATACCAATATGTGTAATGCATTTAAAGAGGGGAAAGATATTCATACAGCGACTGCTGCACGAGTCTATAACATTTCTGAATCTGAGGTTACCAAAGAGATGCGCTATAAAGCAAAGAGTGTAAATTTTGGCATTATCTATGGGCAAGGGGCTTTTGGTTTGGCAGATAACTTAGGAATATCTCGTACGGAAGCAAAAGAAATTATCGCTAATTATAAACGCGAATTCCCCGGGATTCAGGAGTACATGGATAGTACTATTCGTTTTGCTAAGGAAAAAGGATTTGTAGAAACCTTGATGGGACGTAAACGCTGGTTACGGGATATTCATTCTTCTAACTTCACTGTTCGTGGATTTGCAGAGCGTAATGCAATCAACTCGCCTATACAAGGAACAGCTGCTGATATGATAAAGCTGGCGATGCAAAAAGTCTATCATGCAATAGAAGCAGCTGATTTAAAAAGCAAAATGATCTTACAAGTACATGACGAATTGATCTTTGATGCTTTACGTTCCGAAGCTGCTACATTAAAGCCTTTGATTATAACTTCTATGCAAGATGCACTCGAACTGCCCAATGGAGTTCCAGTTATTGCAGAATGTGGTCAGGGCGAAAACTGGCTAGAAGCGCACTAAGCTAATAGGCGTTTAGTTACCTCCACCACGCCAATTGCCACCACCGCTTCCACCTGCTCCAGCAGGACGTGCAGGACGCATCGATGGTAATATCTGATCTTTCCAGATTGTAAATTGTTCTGTGGTGAGCACTGCTTTTAAGATTTCTTCCTGTGCACCATTCCATTTTTGCATTTCCTCACGGAGTGCCTCGCGGTCCATACTCCCACCTCCATTCATCATCATATCTCTTACTTCCTGCATGCGGGCGTCCTGCTTTCTGTAAAGCACCGTTAGTGCCGTATCGATCATAATTAACTTGACAGCCTCTAATTTGAATGCACTATCTAATTTTTGATGAATTACAGCTGCACGTTCAGCAGGTGTACGACGCTGGAAGCCACCGCCTGCGGGGGGTTGGGCAAAAGAAATAGCAGCAGAGCTGATTAGGATCACAAGGAGGGTTATTTTTTTCATACTATTATTTTTAAAACAATTGGACGGACTTGGAAATATTTACTTTCGTTTCAATCAATCTTAAAGGTATGGATTTGACTGTAGTCAAGTATCTTTGCCCCCTTATCATTTTATAAAGAAATGGAGTATAATCAGTTAGTTGCCGTTAGTGGTTTGCCAGGCTTGTTTGAGCTGGTCAGTAGTAAAGCGGATGGAGGAATTGTTCGCTCCTTGGAGGACAGTAGTACACGTTTTGTTTCTACCCGTGTTCATCAGTTCTCTCACTTGGAGAGTATTGAAGTGTATACCATTCGGGAGAATGTTAATCTGGTGGAAGTATTTAAAGCCATGGAAAAAGCTTCAATTGCTTTGCCTGCAGAAAAAGATGCTGAGGCAGTAAAAAATTACTTAAAGCAAGTTTTCCCTGATATGGATTTTGAGCGGGTTTATGATAGTGATCGTCGTAAAATGGTCAAGTGGTTTACGCAGTTGAAAAATGCAAAAATTGAATTAAAGCTCTCTGAGGGAGCTGAGTAGATTTAGTAGTTACTATGTATTCTGCGGATATTCAGAAACTTTCCCGACAGTATTTGCCAGCTGATTTTACGCTGACAGATTGGAGCAGTCTAGCTCCCTTTTTTGAGGAGTTAGATGCTCGCCCTTTATTATCGTTGGATCAATTAGAGCAATGGCTTCGGGATCTCAGTGAGTTAGAGTCTGTAATAAGCGAGGATGCTTGCTGGCGTCAGATCCGTATGACTTGTGATACGGAGAATAAATCACTGGAAGAATCCTTCAATTTTTTTATGTTGGAGATTCAACCACAGATACAACCGTGGTCTGATCGATTGAATCGAAAATTAATGGCTTGTCCGTTCATCTCATCGTTGGATGCTACGACCTACTTTACATTTTTACGCAGTATTCGTAAA
>SXWI01000096.1 GCA_005791465.1 Bacteroidota bacterium
TAAATGATTTGAGTTCCGCAAATCGAATCAATTTTTTCTGCCCCATTTTAAAATTTTACTTGCAAGCCAAAGCCAATAATCGATTTTGCTTGCAATCCCGGAGAGGTTTTTTTAGGACCGAACAAACGTACATCGTCGTCGTAAATCAAATCTACGTTCCAGCTGAGGGCAAGATTTTTCCCAATCTTGGTCGTTAATACATTCGTGACGAATATATCTATGTTGTCTGGTTTGCGTTGATAATTGGAGAATAGATCGATCCTGGCTTTATACAATACCTTTTTATTAAAATTCTTTTCTACCGTAAAGGTTCCAAAGGCACCAAATTGTCCAATACTTTTTGAGCCGGGTTTTACACCATACTCCCCACGATTAGATAGTGTTTCATTGGTTATGATTACCCAACGAGCGGTAATAGGGGAGAAAAAAACAGAAAACTGTTTATTTGGTCTAAAATCCAATCCCTGACTGAAAATGATATAGCCCGGGGACATAAACGTGGAAGCAAATGTTTTTACGTTATTGGGATAGGTATAACCGGGTATAAATTGAGAACGCACATTAAAGAGAGTAGCCAGATTTATTTTCTTATTCAGCGAATAACCATATTTGGAGATCAGATCAAAACGGTCGTCATTCTTCCGACTTCCCAGTGAAGTGGTGTTGATATAGCCAAAGAAAATATCCAATGTATTATCCCAGCTGTTGCGGCCTTTGCGATAATAGGAGTAGAGTTGTAGAATGGTATTTAGGGTAAAAGAGAATTGATCTCCACCGGCTGCCCAATTACTTAAGCTGCCCTGTCCAACCGTCAGGGTATAGTTTCCACCTGACTTCCATTTTTTAATTAGAGAATCCGGAACATATTTTTTAACGGGACGCAGCGACTCTACCTGTAATTTTCGAATGGTGGCATCTTGTCCATTAGCAACCGACCCCATCAAGAGTAAATTCAATAAAATAACTACGGATGAACGAAGCACGGGCATATTTACTGGTTAGTGCTTCAAAACTATAGCATTTGATTTATTTTTTTGCAGAAGATTGATCAACGGACCTGTCTGCCTTTCCACTCGTAGGATCCTTTTAGTCCCAGCAGCCCTGTAGCTGTCATATATAGAATGTGCAAGGGCTGGGAAATAAAAAATTCTAAGAATGAAATGCGGTGTCTAAAAAATTTTGCTACGCTTTTTACAAAAGGCCACTCGACAATGGTTTTGCAACACCAAGCTAAAAGAACAATACTTCCTATTGTTGGGGTAATAATTGTCAGCAAGGCGCAGAGCAGTAAAGTGGCGTTGTAAATCCATACACCACCCAATACTCCTTTTAATACAAGATCCGTATAGTAGGGAGATTTACTAGCCCAACGAATTCGTTGTTGTAAAAACGAATACCAATCAGGCATTGCTGCTGTTTGCATAATGGCACGGGAATCTTTGAGATAATAAATTTGCGAAGGGTACTGTTCTTTTATTTTGTGTAAGAGAAAAAAATCGTCTCCGGATGCTACTTGTTCATTGCCGGAATATCCCTTTACTGCATCAAACACAAAACGAGGATATCCCAGGTTCGCCCCATTGGCCATATAGATCCAGCGTAGCTGAAGGCCAGCTCCGGTAATTCCTTGTAAGACTAAGAAATCCAGGGTTTGAAAACGCCCCAATAAACTACCATTATTCTGCAAATACACCGGGGCTGCTAAAAAACTGGTCTGATTGGAGGTCAGGCTATTCACCATCATCAAAACCCAGTCTTTGGATGGAATGCAATCTGCGTCGGTACATAAAATCCAGTCAGCGTTTGTGTTGGCAATTCCCTTTTCCAACGCCTTTTTCTTATAGGCGATGATCCCCTCTTCTTCCTGCAAAATACTTTTTGCAAAAGGAAATTGACTGACGATGCTAGCCGTTCCATCTGTGGAATGATCATCAATGACCAACACTTCCATTTTGTGGAGCGGGTATGATTGGCTGGAAAGGGCCTTTAATAGATTTCCAATATTTTTCTCTTCATTACGAGCTGGAATGATAATCGCTACTGTGGGCCAGTCCCCTTGTAGCAAAGTTGGATTAGGTTCTTCCGGAATAGCCTCCCAGCCTGTCTTAAAATAATAGAGTAGCCCGCCATAAAGTAGTGTCAATACAATTAATAGTACGGAAACCAGCATAGTACAAATCTACCGATGACCGAGCCTACTTTAATCTGTTAATTTTCTGAAGAGTCATTGGCAAGTGCAAAAGAAAAGTGTAGATTTGATAGTTGCATAAACAACTATATGCCAAACAACCAATTCAAACGCGGAGAACTGTACAGCTTTATCACAGGGGTTGCCTCCACTGCTATTGCGCGCAGAGTCCAAAAAAAATTCAATGCAGCCGGGCTGAATCTGACTATTGAGCAATGGAGTGTACTCTATCATCTTTGGAAAAAAGATGGAATCAGTCAGCAAGATCTTTGTACGGCGAGCTTTCGTGATAAACCTAGTATTACACGATTAGTTGATAATATGGAAAAAGCGGAGTTGGTGAAAAGGGTTGCTGCCGCCAATGATCGACGTATCAATTTGATCTATTTGACTAAAGAGGGACAACAGTTACAAGAGCAGACGCTCAAGCTGGCGGATCAAACATTGATTGAGGCCTTGCGTGGAGTACCCACAGATAAAGTAGAAGTATGTAAACAAGTGTTGCAAGTTGTTTATGATAACCTGGCTAAACTCACTTAAAATAAATTCTCATGTCAGTAGCTGAACATATAAAACAAAGTTTAAAGGGCGGCGAATGGTTGATTCATGAATCCCAACCTGCTGAAACGTTTATTCCAGAGGAATTTACAGAGGAGCAACAGATGATTCGATCGATGTGTGCGCAGTTTTTGGAAA
>SXWI01000097.1 GCA_005791465.1 Bacteroidota bacterium
ATTGCAATTGGTCATCCGTTAGGTTGTAGTGGGGCAAGAATTTCTGCTACGCTGCTTTACGAAATGAAACGTCAAAACGTTAAATACGGAGTAGCCACGATGTGTGTGGGCGTGGGGCAGGGTGCCGCAGTCTTATACGAACTAGCCTAGAAATTGATTACTTAATGCTGTCCAGCTTACAGTTTCTTGTTTTCCTGTTTGTAAATTCTTGACGGTAGCCGATTCCGCTGCAATTTCTTTGTCACCCATAATTATTACAGTTACAATTTTTTTTCTTTCAGCGTATTTGAACTGCTTGTCAAATTTGACTGCTTCCGGGTAAAGTTCGCAGGAGATTCCAGCTTGTCTTAATTTTTGCATTTGGAGAAAGGCAACTTTTGCTTCTTCTGCTCCCAAATTGAAAAACAAAACTTGTGTACTTGTTTGTGTAGTAGCCGGAAATAGTTGTAGTTCTTCCAATACATCATAGATGCGATCTACACCAAAGGAAATGCCCACCCCAGGCATGTTTGGAACACCAAAAAGTCCGGTCAGATCATCGTAACGTCCTCCGCCTCCAATGCTACCGATTTTGACTGAATCGGGTGCTTGCATTTCAAAAATCACGCCGGTATAATAATTTAATCCACGTGCCAAGGTGGGATCGATCTGCACGTTCACTCCTTCCCCTTGTAGAGAATTGTATAGTGTTACAAGGTCATTTGTACCTTCTTGGGCAGCCTCTTTGTTGCCAAGCAGGGTATTTAGTTCTTGTAATAAGGCAAGTCCATTTTCTTTTGCGGTAAGATATTTTTCAATGATGCTGATCTGTGGCTCCTCTAGCCCTCGCAAACGAAGTTCGTCCTTGACTTTATCAAGACCAATCTTATCGAGTTTGTCAATGGCTACTGTAATCGGTACTAGCCAGTTTAATCCTCCACATTGTTCTGCCAGTGCCACCAGCAATTTTCGGTGATTGATGCGAAGTGTGTAGTTGGGTAATCCCAGTTTAACAAATACCTGGTGCGTGATACATCCCAATTCAATTTCATTCAATAAAGAGCTACTTCCCACAACATCCACATCACATTGGTAGAATTCACGATAACGTCCTTTTTGTGGTCTGTCAGCCCGCCATACAGGTTGAATCTGATATCGTTTGAAAGGAATGGGCAGCTGCTGATGCCAGGTGGCTACATAACGGGCAAAGGGAATAGTTAGATCGTAACGTAAGGCTCGTTCTGTAATTTGTTTACTAGATTTTCCTGCTAATACTTTTTCCCATTCTTCCCGGATGCCTTTTTCTTTTTCTGGATTATCCAGTCCGTTATTTAAAATTTTGAAAATTAATTTGTCACCCTCTTCTCCATATTTACCCTGCAAGGTGTCCAAATTTTCCATGGCCGGGGTTTCGAGTGGTTCAAATCCATAACACTCAAATACAGCGCGAATTGTGTCCAGAATAAAACGTCTTTTTCGCACGACGTCCGCACTAAAATCTCTGGTTCCTGAAGGAAGGCTGGGCTTTGACATTTTATTTAGCGGCGTTGTTGTTTTGGTACTTTAAAATTAACTGGTCACACACTTCATCCAGCAATTCATATACTTCATGAAAATCAGGTTCACCCCCATAATACGGGTCGGGTACATCCAGATTTTTGCCAGGGTATTGTTCATTAAGAAGCAAATCTACTTTTGCGCTGTCGAATTTATTACCTGTTATTCTTTGTATATCATTCAACACATCTCCAGCTAGGGCATAGATTTTATCGAATTGAGTTAGATCCTCGGATGTAAATCTTCTGGCTCGCTGCTGGCTAATATCAATTCCATTGATCAATGCAATTTTTTGAGAAAGCGGATGCGGGGCATCACCGGTATGGTAATGGTTAGTACCAGCACTATCAACAACCCAGTCAAGTCCAGCCTTTTTTACTTTTTCCTGAAGAATACCCTCCGCCAGTGGACTGCGGCAAATATTACCCAGGCAAACCATTAATATTCTCATTGTTGCAAATATAGTTAGCTCTCTTAACGAAATGGTCATTCAACCACAGCCAAAATTTGTCTAATTTGCCACCATGCGGATCGATTTTCAACAAGAGAGAAAGAAGCAGCAAAAACGCTTCCTAGTGCTTCGTGACGTTAGTATGGGAATTATAGTGCTGGGTGCAGGACTTTTCTTTTTAGGTCGATCTTGGATGAACCTGGATTTTAACCAGCGTTATCCGCCTGATCAGCTGGATAATTTATTTGGAATTGTTTGTTTACTCTATGGCGGGTGGCGTGTGTACCGAGGGTACCAACAAACCCGTTCGTCCTCAATTTTTTCTCATGATGAACAAGAATAATGCTTGGGTTTTGCTGTTTCTCTTTTTTGTAATGGGGTGTACTTCCTATGAGGAGCAGCGCAATCAATTGCCGGATACACCCGACAGAGGGCAAATCAGTATTGCTGTGGACGAGACCTTCAAGCCTGTCATGGACGAACTGGTGCAGGTTTACCAATCCAATCATCCACAAACAAAAATTGAAATAGAATATAAAACTGAGGCGGATTGTTTACGAGATGCGCTTAGTGATAGTGTACGATTGCTTTTTGTTACTCGTCGATTGTCTCTTGAAGAAAAATCGCTGTTGTCAGATTCGCTTCGACTCAACGCACGAAGCCTGGTAGTGGCAAGAGATGCCATTGCTGTTATTGTTCATCCTAATTCTCCTGACACCATTTTTACAATGCAGGAGATCAAAGAGATTCTTACCGGGAAGTACAAGAAAAAGTTAATTCCGGTATTCGATGGTGTCAAGGCTACCAGTACGGTCCGATTTGTTGTAGATTCAGTATTGCAAGGAGATTCTCTGACTCCCACCGCAATGGCGGCGCGTAGCAGTGAAGGGGTGGTCGATTTTGTGGCAAAGAATCAGGGTGTAATTGGTTTTGTGGGCGTAGGATGGGTTGGAAATCCAGAGGATTCTTTACAGATGAGTTTTTTGAAGAAAGTAAAAGTGGCACATTTGGAAAGCACGAATAAAAAAGGAGCGTACGTGAAGGCATACCAGGCTAATATTTACGCAAAGCGTTATCCTATGGTACGGGACCTGGTCTATGTGCTCAAAGAAAGACATCGGGGTTTGGCTACCGGCTTTGCTCATTTTGTTAGTGGAGAACTGGGGCAACTTATTTTCAGAAGGGCGTATCTAGCGCCGGCACAGAAAAGGTTAGGAATACGTCCTGTTAAACTCAACGAGTAATTCCATTATATTTACAACCCTTTAAACGTAAAAAGATAAAGATGAATCGTGCCCTTGTATTGCTTAGTTGTTTTGTACTGAATGGCTTTGTTCTATGTGCGCAGTCTATCCAGGAAGGAAAAGCTCATTTTTTTGCGCAGCGCTATCAATTGGCTGATGCTGTATTTCAGCAACTATTAAAAGCCAACCCTGCTGATGCTGAAGCGTTGTATTGGGGTGGACAATCAGCGATTAGCCTGGAGTTAGATTCTACTCGTAAACCTTCTGTTGCTAGAGCTTGGTATGACAAGGCCATGCAAACGGCTGCTGCTTCACCACTAGTACAAGTGGGTGCTGGGCAAGCAGACCTTTATGAAAATAAGATCAACGAGGCACGTCAGAAGTTTGAGTCGGCTCTAACGCAAACACGTACGCGTAAGGGCGACAATGCAGACATTTTAATTGCGATAGCACGTGCAAATACAGATGCTCCATTTCATGATCTGGAAACTATCATAGCAAAAATTAATGCGCAGGTTGAGAAAGGAGAAAAGAATGCTGAATTATACCTCATGTTAGGTAATGCTATTCGTAAGGCAAGACCTGGTGAAGGAGGGGGAGAGGCTTTCAGAAACTACCAGGAAGCACTTAAATTGAATCCAAATTATGCTTTGGCCAGCTATCGATTAGCTCGTTTGTTTGATTCTCAGAAAAACTGGGAAATGGTATCCCAGTATCTCAACGAGTGTGTGCAGAAGGATTCAAATTTTACGCCAGCCTACTACGAATTATTTTATTATTATTTCTATCGCAGGGATTATGCCACTGCGGAGGATCAACTCAAAAAATTTATTGCTACCAAGCAACCAGAAAAGGATATTCAGGATGAATTCCTGTACTCTCAATTGTGTTGGGCACGTGGTGATTTTAATTTTGCAATCACTAAGTCTGAAACTGTGTTGACAGCCTTGGGAGACAAAACTAAACCTCGGGTTTTTCGTTTATTGTCCGATGCTTATTTTCAAGTAGGCGATACCTTACAAAAACAGGGAAATACTGAGGGGGCTACTACTTCATTTGCTAACGCAAAAAAATACAGTGATCTTTTTTTTGGTAAAACTGGAGAAGAGGGGGATGCGGTAATCCTTTATGATTATCAGCTGCGTGCTGATATCCTGGATAAAACAGGCGGAACACCCGAGGAAATTTCCACCACCTATCTGCGTGCAACTCGTGTAGATACTTTGTACAACCTAAAGGTTGATCTGCTGAAAAAGGGAGCAGACCGTTTTAAAGCAAAGGGAGATAGCCTCAGTAGGGTATTGGAGGGGGTGCTTCGCACGGAGGTGATAAAAGTGAAGCCTACTCCGAGCAATCGTGATTATTTTGACGCGGGGTTTGCCTTCTACCAGGGCAAGGATTATACCCGTGCGGATAGCATTTTCTCTATTTATGTAACAAAATATCCTGATGAACCATTTGGTTACATGATGCAATACAATATTCAACGTGCGGTGGATACTGCCATGGAAAAAGGTTCAGCTGTTCCTTGGGCCATCAAGTATCTTGAGATTTTGGAGCGGGATACTGTAAAAAATAAAAAGACCATTATTGGAGTAGCGGGTTACCTGGCTGCCTATAGCGCCAATATCCTTAAGGATAAAGAAAAAGCGCTCCAATATTTGCGTAGGATGCTTTCATTGGATCCAACCAATGCAGCCATTCAGCAGAATATTACGGTGCTTGAAAATGCCCCTGCTAATAAGCCAGAGCCTCCCAAAGAGACGGCCCCGGCCAACCAGCCGCCTAAGCCTACCGGAAATAGGCCCTGACCCTTTAAAACATAAGGTTTTCTCCTGCCCTCACCCTAACTTTGCGGCCAATAAAAAAGGGCTATGTTTTATTTGCTGCAGGCAGGTGCTTCTTCTTCTAGTGCAACCACATATTTGCC
The DNA here is from genome assembly GCA_005791465.1 of Bacteroidota bacterium. Classification (GTDB taxonomy): domain Bacteria; phylum Bacteroidota; class Bacteroidia; order Chitinophagales; family Chitinophagaceae; genus JJ008. The sequence goes on from SXWI01000097.1 coordinate 5,162, forward strand.
CCTTGCTTTACAGGTCCTAATTGCAGTGGGATTGGTGGTTTTTTTGATGGTGCTTACCCACTTATTGGGACCCAGTCGTAAGACCTCCGACAAACTTCAGAATTTCACTAGTGGTATTGAATCGCATGGAGATGCCAGACAACCCATGGCCATCAAGTATTTCTTGACTGCTATTTTATTTGTGTTGTTTGATGTAGAGGTAATTTTCTTCTACCCGTATGCAGTAAACATTCAAGGCCTTGGATGGTCGGGTTTTTGGGCTGTTTTGTTATTTGTAGGTTTTTTCCTTTGTGGTTTTCTTTACATCGTCAAGAAGGGTGCGTTGAATTGGGAAGATTAACGGATTTGTAATCAACTGATCGCCTCCTTGCTTGTTAATTATAAAATGTGTTGAATATGAGTCGTCCGGTTTCTTACAATTTGATTCAAAAGCCGCTGGAAAAAGATATCAGCGTGGCTTCCTTACCTGATGGACATCAGGGAGAGGGATTTTTTGCAACTTCACTGGATAGTGTAATCGGACTTGCCCGTAAAAATTCCATTTGGCCTCTTCCATTCGCCACTTCTTGTTGTGGTATTGAATTCATGGCCACCATGGGTTCTCACTATGATTTAGCACGCTTCGGTTCTGAGCGGGTTGGCTTTTCGCCACGGCAATGTGATTTATTGATGGTCATGGGAACGATAGCAAAAAAAATGGGACCTGTTGTAAGACAGGTTTATTTGCAGATGGCTGAACCGCGTTGGGTGATTGCGGTGGGAGCATGCGCCAGTAGCGGAGGAATATTCGATACCTATAGCGTTTTGCAGGGTATTGATCAGGTGGTACCTGTTGACGTATATGTACCTGGTTGTCCTCCTCGTCCGGAAGCGATTATAGATGGGGTGTTGCGTATTCAGGATTTGGTGGGTAATGAAAGTCTTCGCAGACGCAATAGCGAACATTATAAAGCACTCCTCAATAGTTACGGAATTCAATAAATGATTTTGAAAGTATGGCTTTGACTAACGATACAATTCAACAGCGGCTTCAGGAAAAATTCGGGGAAAGCGTATCTGCATTTCGTGATAGTCATGGCATGCTAGAGTTTTCTGCACCGCGGGAATTAAATCTCAAAGTGCTCAATTTTCTCTATGACGACGCTACACTACAGTTTCAATTTTTAACTGATCTAACAGGTGTGCATTATCCTTCCAACAAAGGAAACGAGTTAGCTGTTGTATATCATCTACACAGTTTAAAGCAAAATAGCAGATTACGATTTAAAGTATTTGCTCCGATAGAAAATCCTGAAGTGTATACGGCAACCGGATTGTTCTCAGCTGCTAATTGGATGGAGCGAGAGACCTATGATTTTTTTGGAATTCTATTTGTAGGACATCCCAAGCTTAAGCGAATCTTGAATGTCGATGAGATGAATTATTTCCCGTTGCGCAAAGAATTTCCTTTGGAGGACCAGACTCGAATTGACAAAGACGACGAAATGTTTGGAAGAGGGGGAACTATAAAATAAACTGATTGACGCGATAGTATATGAGTGAACAGCACATCAAATTACCCGAAGGCTCTATTGAGAAAACAACCACTACGCTCAACTTGGGTCCGACGCACCCGGCCACACACGGGGTGATGCAAAATATCTTGGAGTTGGATGGGGAAAGAATAGTATCCGCTGATCAAACCATTGGATATATCCATCGGGCCTTTGAAAAATTGGCCGAGCGACGTCCCCTTGCTCAAATCACTACGCTTACTGATCGTTTGAATTATTGTTCTGCCCCGCTCAATAACATGGGTTGGCATATGACTTGCGAAAAGTTATTAGGCGTTCAAACTCCTAAGCGAGTTGATTACCTACGTGTGATTATGATGGAGCTAGCTCGAATTTCCGACCATTTGATTTGTAACTCAATCATGGGGGTAGATGCCGGAGCTTATACAGGCTTTTTGTATGTGATGCAATATCGCGAGTTGATCTATGAAATTTATGAGGAGGTTTGTGGGGCGCGCTTGACTACAAACATGGGTCGAATCGGTGGGTTTGAACGAAACTTCACGGATAAGGCCTTTCAAAAGCTTGAGAAATTTTTAGAGGAATATCCCCCCGCGCTGAAGGAGTTTGAGAACATGTTCCAGCGGAATCGAATTTTTATGGATCGCACAATGGGTGTCGGAGGTATTGCTGCGCAGCGCGCTTTGAATTATGGATTTACAGGACCCAATTTGCGTGCAGCTGGTGTTGATTATGATGTGCGGGTGCAAAATCCTTATTCCAGCTATCAGGATTTTGATTTTATAATTCCTGTTGGTTCCACCGGTGATTGCTATGATCGTTGGTTGGTTCGTGAGCAGGAAATGTGGCAGAGTTTGTCTATTCTTCGTCAAGCCTATCAAAAAATTCAATCTTTTAAAGGAGCAGAAGCGGATGTATATCATGCGGACACACCTGCTTACTATCTCCCCGAGAAGAAAGATGTTTATACAAAAATGGAGGCCCTGATTTATCATTTTAAAATTATCATGGGTGAAACGGAAATTCCTGTTGGGGAGGTATATCACTCTATTGAAGCGGGGAATGGTGAGTTAGGATTTTATTTGATCAGTGACGGTGGTCGTTCGCCCTATCGATTACATTTTCGCCGTCCCTGTTTTATTTATTACCAGGCCTATGAAGAATTGGTCAAAGACTCAATGCTGAGTGATGCGATTATGACCATGAGTAGTTTGAATTTGATTGCAGGAGAAATGGACGCTTAAAGTATAAAGATGAAAGTAAGTTTTACAAGCGAGCAGTTACAGGAAGTTCAACGACTAGTGAGTCGTTATCCGGAAGGACGTGAGAAAAGCGCCCTTATTCCTGTTTTGCATTTAGCCCAAGACACATTCGGGGGCTGGCTGAGTACTGATGTAATGGATTATGTGGCATCGTTGCTGCAATTAAAGCCGATCGAAGTGTATGAGGTGGCTTCTTTTTATTCCATGTTCAATCTTTCTCCGGTTGGAAAGCATTTGCTGGAAGTTTGTCAAACGGGTCCTTGTATGCTCAATGGCAGTGAATCCATTGTTGAATATATCTATGTAAGGTTGGGGATTCGTCCAGGTGAAACAACAACAGATGGTCAGTTTACCTTGAAAACGGTAGAATGTTTAGGGGCCTGTGGTTACGCACCCATGTTGCAATTGGGGGAACATTATAAAGAGCATTTGACCAAAGAAAAAATTGATGCGCTGATTGAATCCTGTTATGCTAAATCAGCTGCACTAAACTGAATTAAAGAATGGGAAGAAAATTATTATTAGAAAAAGCACACGTCGAGAATATCCGCTCTTATGAGGTTTATAGAAGAGAGGGGGGCTATCGCAGTGTAGAGAAAGCGCTTAAAACCCTTTCACCAGATCAAGTAACCGAAGAGGTTAAAAAAAGTGGACTGCGTGGTCGTGGTGGTGCGGGTTTTCCTACCGGTATGAAATGGAGTTTTTTGGCTAAACCGGAGGGAGTGCCTCGTTATTTGGTAGTGAATGCGGATGAATCAGAGCCTGGTACTTTCAAGGATCGTTATCTGATGGAGTTCATCCCTCATTTATTGATTGAGGGAATGATTACCTCCTCATATGCTTTGGGCTCAAACCGATCTTATATCTATATCCGGGGAGAGTATGCCTGGATCACCCATATTCTCGAGCAGGCTATTGATGAAGCGCGTCAGCATGGATGGTTAGGAAAAAATATTTTGGGCAGTGGGTTTGATTGCGAGATCTATGTGCAGCGTGGAGCCGGTGCTTACATCTGTGGTGAGGAAACAGCGTTGCTAGAATCATTGGAGGGTAAGCGGGGTAATCCTCGTATAAAGCCTCCCTTCCCTGCAGTCAAAGGGTTATGGGGCTGCCCAACGGTGGTTAACAATGTAGAAACCATTGCTGCGTTAGTTCCAATCATCAATGAAGGAGGAGAGGAGTATGCAAAAATTG
>SXWI01000014.1 GCA_005791465.1 Bacteroidota bacterium
GCACCAGATATATTGGAGAAAGTAGTTCCTCCATTGGTGCTAACCTGCCATTGATAAGTGCCTTCATTCACCAACACCGTAAAAGATGCATTGTTCCCACTACACACTGTAATATCCGAAGGTTGTGAGGCAATAACAGGCGCTGTTCCCGCCGTAATGGTGAAGGTAAGTGTACGTGATTGTGCTACAGCACCTGTAGCAGTTCCGTTGACAGTTACATTATAGGTGCCTGGCAATAAAGTGTTCGTTCCATTCAAAATCACAATGGTATTATTACCCGCTGTAACAGGGTTAGTAGTGAAGGAAACAGTAGTTCCTGCAGGATTACCCGTTGCACTTAAACTTACCGCACCTGTAAATCCGCCATTGGAGATAGTGTTCAATGTAATACTCATATTCTGTGGAGCAGGACAAGCAGCAGTAGCAGCAGCAGGTGTATTAAAACTAAATCCGGAAGGAGCAGGAATGGTAGCCGACCAAACGCCTCTGCCATAGGTTGCTGCAACCAGTGTACGATCCGATGCACGATATTTCAGCATACTCACACGCACATTAGGAAAACTTGGATTCGCTTCCCATACGGTACTGGTTCCATTGAGTAAATCTGTTTCCCACACACCAGTTTCGGTAGCAATAATTGCTTTGGTATCTGAATCAGGATGAAACATAGCCCAACGTACGGGCATGTTTGGTAAGTTACCATCGCATTGTGTCCATGTTGCACCACCATCCTGACTCACCCACACATTATTTACATTGTAACTGGAGTATACTGCAATAAGTTTTGATTCGGACGAACCTGTATTCACACAGCTCACATAACCGGTAGCACCAGCCGGTGTAATATCTGCAGCTGTGGGCGTAGTAGCATGAGCATCTGATACACGTACCACTTTACCTGCACCCATACCAAAGAATACACGATTAGCGGTAAAGGGTGAAACATGCACAGCAGAAACATTCTGACTGGCAAATTCTGAAATGGGCACTACAGCAGTTATTGCAGAAGCAGCGTTCAATGCTGTTTGCGGATTTTCCCAACGCAAATAGTTACCGGCAGCATTACATGCATAAATCATGTTGCCTTGGTTATCATAATCCCAGGGATTAATAAATCGACCGCTACTACTGTTTATGGAAAACGAACTCCAGTTAGCGCCATTGTTGGTACTGCGACGATATACATTGTACACATAAGAACCAAACTGGTAGTTAGCTTCATTTTGATCGATGGCAACAAAAGCACCATCGCCACCCGTTACTTCAACTGATGCACCCAGTCCGGGATTATTTAGTTGATGCACCCCATTATCCTGTGCTCCTGCTAAGAAATAATTGGTCTGTGTTGGATGAACCGCCACGGCATAAAACTGTTTGACTCTAAATCCAGTGTTGCGATCACGAATAGTAGTTCCCTTATCAGATGAGTAATGCACTCCCCCATCGCAACCAAAAATCAATTTATTACCTCCATCCCACCATTGAATATCGTGTTGATCTGCGTGTACGTATTGATACAAGCTGGATGTACCTACCCAGGCAGAAATTCTTGTCCAGGTAGTTCCGCCATCCAATGTACGCGCACAGTCAATTCCCCCAATAATACATTCCTCGGGGTTAGCTGGATTGATTCGTACAGAAACATCATACCAACCTTGTCCGTTTGCAAATGAGCTAGCTCCTTGTGCATTGGGTGGAACGCCAGGAGTAACGGCCCAAGTAGCACCTCCATCTACTGACTTATAAACTTCTGGAATCTGACTGGAATTGTTTACCGGTAATGCATAAAGTACAGTACCCGATACAGCAATCTCAGCACGATTATTATAAGAAGGGAACGGTGTAGTCGGTGCATTCCATCCAGCACCCGTGCTCACACCGGCTGGATCATCTGTATATCGATAGGCTTGAGAGTTATTGATTCCTGTTACCACATGCAAACGTGCTTGCGCAGCCGTAGATGAAATCTCCATATCACAAATACGACTGGACGCTAAACCAGAAGGTGTGATACCCGTCCAGCTAGTTCCTCCATCGGTAGAGCGAAACAGCCCATTACGTGTACCGAGATAAACATTACCCTGAAAATCGCAGAGGATACGGGTACAGAATGTATAAGCAGAAGTGCTGGCAAGAAATGTCCAGGTAGTTCCGCCATCGGTACTTTTAAATACACCTACTCCTTGCGCAGCATCTGCATTAAAATAAGATTCACCCGTACACAGATACATATTGTTTCTAAAACCTGGACGGGGATCCTGACAAATAGAAGAGATAGCCAGATTGGATAAGAAATCATTCACTGGCGTCCAGATGGCAGGAGTAGCCGTGATATCAGTTGTTTTCCAAAGTCCACCAGAAACACTTCCTGCAAATACTGTTTTTTTGTTGGGGTCCAAGGAGTCTACCATCAACGCACGTACACGTCCTGCTGTAATTCCTCCGTTCGCCCTTGTGTTTCCATTGCTGGGACCTACGGCATCTGCATTAGGACCACGTTCTTCCCAATTCAGTGCATTGATTCGGTTTTGACGAGCCGCCTCACGCGCTACTTCCGTAGTCATTTTAGCTTCGAATAATTTTTGCCAAGGCACTTGACCCGTACGCGGATCACGGATCATTTCTAATTCCTGTTCCCACATTTCTGCAGGACCGTCGTAATGATCTTTTTTGTCTTTATCGATGGATGTATTTTGCTGACAGGCCACAAAAAAAATGGACAGAGTCAACAATCCAATAAACGCACGAAGCGAGCGCGAATTTGATAGAAGCATGGGGGAAGTTTGAAGTCGATAAAATTAAGCAAACCCCCTCTAAAAAAAGACCTTTGTTGAAGAGAATTGAAGAATGGCAAAAAGGATAAACCCGCTTAGCCTGCAGCGATCATACTGATCTCCACATTAACAAATTTGGGGAGAGCAGACACCTGCACTGTTTCCCGGGCCGGATAATCCCCCGTAAAGTAACTACCATAAATAGTATTTACTTCTGCAAATCGGTTCATATCGGTTAGAAAAATGGTAGTCTTAAGCACATGTCCAAAATCAAGTCCAGCCTCGTTAAGAATGGCTTTAAGATTTTCCATAACCTGACGGGTTTCCATGGCCAGATCGGCATTATTGAGCTGACCGCTCACAGGATCCAGACAAATTTGTCCTGAAATATAGAGAACGCCGTTATAACGGACTGCCTGATTATAGGGCCCAATGGGTGCGGGAGCCTGATTGGTGTTGAGAATGGTTTTTGACATGGTGCTTGTTTTGCAGGGCGAATTTAGCTTTATACGCTTTCTTTGCAAAAAATGGTCGTATGAAGGTGGCATGGATTGCAAAGGATGAACAAAAACAGGAGTGGTGCTCATTTCCGGGGCATACTCCCGAACAAAGTGGTATTGCCCAAGAGACCTGGCTCACCCACCCTTCTTCATTAACTGACCAGACTCTTTGTTTTGATCTATGTTTTGAGGACGAACCAGACCATCTTACATCCTTAGAAAATTTTCAACAGCAAGGCGGTATTGTTGTAGTAGCCGCTTCATTAAAAACTTGTAAAGAATTACCTGAAGGTTTTATACGCATGAATGCCTGGCCCGGATTTTTGGACAAGGTATGTGTAGAGTTAGCCGGCGGTAATTCATCCGCGCAAGAACAAGTAAATCTTTTTTTAAAAGAAATAGGACGAACAACAGAGTTTGTCAAGGATCAAATTGGTTTTATTACTCCTCGGGTGATTGCTTCCATTATCAACGAAGCTTATCTGGCTTTGCAGGAAGGCGTGAGTACCAAAGATCAAATTGATCTAGCCATGCAACTAGGAACTAATTATCCCTTGGGGCCTTTTGTCTGGGCTGAAAAAATTGGAAAGAAAAAAATACTCGCCTTGCTCACTGAACTATCAAAAGATTTTCCACGCTATACACCGGCTCCTAATTTTTGTGAAGAAGTAATTAACCTATGATAAAACTGCTTCATATCGATACTTCGGGAGCGCTGGCCTCTATTGCATTTTCACAGAATGAACAATGCGTATTAGAAAAAACAAATGATCGCTTACAAGATCATGCGGCGTGGATACATAGTGCCATACAAGAGGGATCATCGGCTTGCGGGATTTCACTAAATGAATTGGATGGGGTCAGTGTAACGATTGGTCCGGGTTCTTATACCGGATTACGCGTGGGACTCTCCACAGCTAAAGGTTTTTGTTATGCCTTACAAAAACCTTTGCTGACTATTCCCACCTTAGAATTAATGGCTTCAGTGATACCAAGTACAGCTGATCAATTAATCTGCCCCATGATTGATGCGCGTCGTATGGAAGTATACACAGCTTTGTATGATGCAGCGCTCAAAGAAATACAACCTGCGCATGCACTGATACTTGAACCCAATAGTTTTGACGCGGTGTTACAAAAACAAATCGTTTTGTATTGTGGCGATGGGGCAAGGAAATTCAAATCACTTTGCACTCATCCAAATGCGCAATTCCTGGATATTACAGCAACAGCAAAAAATCAAATTCACTTGGCCTTGCAGAAATTCAGAAATAATGATTTTGCAGACCTTGCCTACCAAGATCCCCTCTACGTCAAAGAGTTTTACACACCAGTATCTCCATCATATTGATATTTATCATAATATATCTTGATAATTGGATTTATCTTTAGGGGGTTATGCACTCATATATACTTACTCTTCATGATAGGGAGAATCCAGAGGAATTAGTAAGGCTGGATCTCCTGCAATTAAAAAAATCAGCGATACTGATTCGCGCCATCAATCACAAGCTACGACAGGAGATTTTACAATGGATCGATGAGAAAGGAAGGATTACCGTAACAGAGCTGTATGTTCATCTTCGGTTGGAACAATCAGTAGCTTCCCAACATTTGGCAGTGCTGCGTAAAGCAGGGTTTGTAAAAACTACGCGGGAGGGAAAGTTTATCTACTATTCGGTAAACATCGAGAAAGCTAGAGCCATGGTGGGATTTATGGAACAGATGCTAGGATAATCTCAAAACAGCATTTACTCCCCTTTGTAAACTGGCCCGTAAGAAGGCTGCCACTGATGACGCCAGCGACGATGACTCCATAAATAATTAGAAGGATTCTCTAGTATTAAACGCTCCGTTTCTTTTTTATAGAGCCAGGTTAGTTGCTCAGGAGTATAATTGGCACAGTCGCGCGTAATGAGGGTGGCATCCAAGTGATAATATCCTCTTTTTTTTCTAGTCAGGTTCAACATGACCATCGCTGTGTTCTTAGCAATAGCTCCTTTGGCTGGTCCGGGATGAAAAGGAGTGGCTTTTCCAAAGAACTCGATCCAAATTGCTCGATCCGGTTGACTGGGATTTTGATCGGCACCTAGGATTAAGGCAGCGGGTTGTGCAAAAATTTGATCGCGGGCTGCAGCAAAAGCTTCGGCAGCTACCGGCTTACCTCCTTGTCGACTTCGAAGAAACAAAAACAACTGATTAAAAACAGAAGATTGTATCGTACGATAGACAAGATAGTAGGGTCCGGGAATTTGTCCGGGAATAACCTGATTCACATACTCCCAGTTAAACTGATGAGCCGCCATGAGTTGAACTGATTTTCTTTCCTGCATTAATTGACGAACTACAGAAAAATCAATAGTACAACGCTTATCAATTTGTGCTTTGGAGAGGGACAATAATTTGATAGACTCCGTAAATGTATCGGCAAAGTTTCTATAAAACTGGCTGATTAGTTGATTGACTTCTTTAGAAGAATGATTAGGAAAAACAGTTCGGATATTTTGTTCGATTACATCCCGGCGATATTGAATCACATGAGTCAAAATAAAAACAGCCACTTCACTCAACGCATGAAAAAAAGACATGGGTAATAAGGAAACCCCTTGAAAAAGCAGAAAAACTACTCGGTACATACTTCAAAGATAGAAGGCTCTTCCGAACCAACTTGATTAGAGTACAATATTTTGAACTAATGATGCCGGTTGCGGATAATCAGTATTATAATGTAGTCCTCGACTCTCCTTACGGAAACTGGCACATTTCACGATCAAATAACCAATAGAAATCATATTACGGAGCTCTAGCAACTGCGGTGAAACCGTAGTATTTTGATAAAGCTGCTCTGTTTCTTCCCATAATAGATCCATACGACGGGAAGCCCGATGTAGACGAATATCGTTTCTGACAATCCCAACATAATCGCTCATGATCTGTTGTAACTCTTTTAAACTTTGTGTGATAAGGATCATTTCCTTGGGATCCGTGGTGCCTTTTGCACTCCAATTGGGAATAGCCTGATTGTATTCGAGCATTGTAATGCTGGCACGGGCATCTTCAAAACAACGATGTGCAAATACCATCGCTTCCAACAAAGAATTACTGGCTAATCGGTTAGCCCCATGTACACCAGTACTAGCACATTCGCCACAGGCATACAGCCGCTGAATCGAACTGGCACCCCACTCATTGGTTTGAATACCGCCACAACTATAGTGGGCGGCGGGCGCTACCGGTATAAATTGTTTGGAAACATCAATACCGATTGATAAACATTTTTCATGAATAGTTGGAAAGTGAGATTTGAATTGTACCATATCAATATGCATACAATCTAACCACACATATTCTGTTCCTGATTTTTTCATTTCAGAATCAATCGCTCTTGCCACAATATCGCGGGGAGCGAGATCCTTTCGCGCATCATAATGCCGCATAAAATCGTCGCCCTGTTGATTACGAAGAATGGCTCCTTCGCCACGCACGGCTTCTGTAATTAAAAAAGCTTGGCCACGTAAGCCTGGCTCATATAATGCGGTGGGATGAAATTGGATGAACTCCATATTTTCAATTCGCCCCTTGGCACGATACACCATGGCTACGCCATCACCGGTGGCAATCGAGGGATTGGTAGTAGTTCGGTAAACCTGGCCCACACCGCCCGTAGCCAATAACGTAACACGGGAAAGAATTTTATCGATCGTATTAGTTTCACGATTGAGCACATATACTCCATAGCAAGTAATATCCGGCGTTGACTTGGTAACCAGATAACCTTCGTGGTGCTGTGTGATTAAATCAATAACAAAACAATGTTTGATCAATTCAATATTGGAAAAAGATTTTACTGCTTCCAGTAATGCTCTTTCCATCTCTAGTCCTGTAACATCCTTATGATGTAAAATTCGATTGGCAGAGTGCCCGCCTTCTTTTCCTTTTTTAAACTCCCCTTCCTCATTCTTATCAAAACGCGCGCCCCATTCAATAATTTCTTCCACACGTGCAGGCCCCTCACTGACCAATAAACGAACCATCACTTCGTCACAAAGCCCATCACCTGCAATGAGTGTATCCTGAACATGCTGCTCGATACTATCGTGAAGCGCATCGCTGACCACAGCAATACCACCTTGCGCATACTTGGTGTTTGTTTCGTCTGCCGTCGCTTTGGTAATTACCAATACTTTTCGATCAGGAAATTCCTTCGCACACTTTAGAGCGAACGTCAATCCGGCAATACCGGAACCAATCACTAAAAAATCTGTTTCCCGCATAATCTAAAAAAGAGAGTGACGTGATTTTTCACGAAGAATATACTGCAAGGCACCATTAGTCAGGAGAAGCTGCGCTAATCCATACGTGACCATGATTACAAGAGCGGCATGCGGAAACGGGGCACTAAATTTATTAATGGCAAGAGCCGAATCAGAAGCAACAAAAAAAACAGCACCCAATGCAAACAAGCGACCAGCTCGAATAGCAGGCATGTATAATAAATGAAGTGCCAGCAATAGCATCATGCTAATTACCGCTCCGTAAATCATCACGGGGATTTTCATTCCACCCAGCTGTGGCGCTAACCAACTAATTAATACGGCATAATAAATAACTACAGGAAAAAATAAAAGCCAACTGAACTTGATTTTCTGCTGACCCATTATACGATAGAAAAAATAACTATAACAAAGCTGTGCCACTAGAAAACAAATTAGGCCATATAGAAAAAAAGAAGGATCTGCTGTATTCATCAATAGCAGATCACCGAACCAGGAAAACAATAGTGCAACAAGAAACAACGTAATCAATCGATTTTTAATTCCATAAGTCAGATCCCAGAAAAAATAACCTAAGAAAGGGATCAACATAGGTTTAGTTAGTTTGGCTAACCAAACAATTTCATGAATAATCCCCGCCAAATGAAACAGGAATACCACTGAAAAACCGATTATCCAAACTATTTTACGCATGTGCAGCTTTTTCAATCCAAACACCATTTTCCTTGAGTAGCTCAATGAGTTGATCCACCGCAACAGCACTGTCTACATTTCGTTTTACAATATCCTTACCCTTATACAAGGTAATTTTTCCGGGGCCACTTCCCACATAACCAAAATCAGCATCGGCCATTTCTCCGGGGCCGTTTACAATACAACCCATGATAGCAATCTTCACACCCTTGAGATGATGCGTTACCGCTCTGATACGAGCGGTGGTTTCCTGTAAATCAAACAAGGTGCGACCACAGCTGGGACAGCTGATGTATTCTGTTTTTGAAATACGGGTACGTGTAGCTTGCAGAATACTAAACGCAGTGTTATTGGTAAACTGATAAATATCTTTTACTGGTAAATAAGTTCGTCCTTTTACTTGAGGTTGTTCCACGGCAGCCTCGGGCTTGTAGCCTAAACAAATACCATCCCCCATACCATCTAACAATAATCCACCAGTCTCGGTTGCAAAATGAATCAAGTGTTCGTCAGGAGATTGCCCTGGACTATCACAAATCAATACCACCGGATTTTTCACCTGATTTATATGCAATTCAGAGAACATACGACGCACCGACTGCATGGCATTCTTGTTCAAACTACTTAAGCAAAGCACTGCCGTCTTGTCTTGACGAATGGCATTAAGATAGAGTTGAAGTACTTTTCGATCCGGATCACTGTAGCAATCCATCATCACAAAATTGAGTGTGTCACTTCGCAATTCACTTTCTACATACTGCCTGTATTCAAACAGTGGAACGTAGGTTTTGGAGTTAGCAGATTTCCAGGCAGCAGGATAAACCAAGACACGCAGCGTACCAGGCAATTCAAAATTTAGTAATTGATTGCCAGTAAATATAAAATCAGCAGCAGTATCAGCAATTGACCACTTATCGGTATCCGCATCATACGTGTATCCCACACTTTGTAAATGTGCAGGAGTAATTTCTTCAATAGTGCTTAGATCTGCTATTACAACTGGAACCTGTGAACCACCAATACGCTCCACTTGAAAACTTTCTCTACGCGTATAGGCAAATGGATTGTAAGGCAAAGTTTCAATGGGAGGTACCGAACTGGGCTCACAAGTAGTATAGCGCTTGACCATATCCTTGCAAACCGGAATTTCTAATTCAGGATCCTCAGTTAGTGATACACGAATAGTATCGCCAATCCCATCCTCCAACAATGTACCAATCCCCACGGCACTTTTAATTCGTCCATCTTCTCCATCACCCGCTTCAGTAACACCTAAATGCAAGGGATAGATTTCTCCAAACTCATCATTCATACTTCTAATCAGCAACCGATAGGCCTGGACCATCACCTGTGGATTGCTACTCTTCATACTCAAAATAATATTATGAAAATCTTCATCACGTGCAATTCGTAAAAACTCCATTGCACTCTCCACCATGCCAATCGGCGTATCTCCATACCGACTCATAATACGATCACTAAGCGAACCATGGTTAGTTCCAATTCGCATAGCAGTACCATGTTCACGACAGATTTTTACCAAAGGAGTAAATCGTTCCCTGATACGCTCGATTTCCTCTGCGTATTCCGCATCAGTATATTCTAGTTGTTCAAACTTTTTCTTATCAACGTAGTTGCCGGGATTCACTCTTACTTTTTCCACTATACGTGCAGCAATCTCCGCTGCGTTGGGAGTGAAATGAATATCTGCAACCAGTGGAGTATCATAGCCGCGTTTTCTGAGTTCGTCCTTAATAATTTGTAACTGATTGGCCTCTTTCATGGAAGGGGCGGTTATACGGACTAATTCTGCACCGGCTTCAATACATCGAATGGTTTGTTCCACCGTTGCGTTAATGTCCATGGTATCGGTAGTAGTCATGGTTTGCACCCGTATCGGATGACCATTACCCAGTAGCAGATTACCAACACGAACCTCCCGCGTGATCAGACGTTTGTATTGGGTTTGTGACGAACAGTAGGCTTGCATGATAAATGCGTTGATTATCTATTTCCTTCAAAAAAGCCCTGACCTTTCAGGATATTTTTTACATGGTCTACCAATATAGCTGGCAGGTTTTCCTGTGACGTGCTGGATTCCGTATTCAAAACAAAAAAGTAGGCATGATTGTTCTCTTCTATCCAACCTACGACCCATCCGATTTGATTTCCATTTTTTAGAATACCCGTTCCTGTCTTATAGCCCAACTGGTAAAGTGTATTATCCTCCTGTACCAACGCTTTTTTAACGGTTTCCTGGTAGGCTTTAAAAAATGGAAGTTGTCCAAAATACAGTTGCTTGATTAATCCTAATTGCGCATCAGATGTAATTTTTAAAGAGTTGTCTAGCCAGAAAGAATCAATATTATTGATCTTGAAGCGTTCTTTATCATTGCGCGCGCCGTATCCCAATGAATCCATCCAGGCCTGCGCTCCCTTTTTATCTAATACCGGCAAACTATCAATAGAAAGAGAGGGAACTCCGGTAATTTGACCGGTCTGCAGCCCAATCAAGGCATGTACAATGCTAAATGTACCGGCAGGTAAATAACTGCTGTCTCTAAACCGCTTCAAATTATGTACAGTAAATCGCCCCGTTCCATTATCCATGATAGCAAAGGAACCATTGAGGTTATTTTCCTGAAAATAGTCTTCCAACTTGGAATCCTGCTCTACTGCATTGAATGTGCAGGAACTCAGCAATAGTACAAAGGCAATAAAAGTGATGTAACGCATCCCGATAAACTTTCGGGCAAAGGTAACTATCCTACTTTAGTACACCGAGCTCTTTCCCTGCTTTAATAAAGGCAGCGATAGCTTTGTCAAGATGGGCTTGCTCGTGGGCAGCACTTAACTGAACACGAATCCTGGCCTGGCCTTTAGCCACCACCGGAAAGAAAAACCCAATGACATAGATCCCTTCCTCTAATAAGCGAGCAGCCATTTTCTGCGCCAACACTGCATCGTATAACATAATGGGTACAATGGGGTGATCGCCTGGTTTAATATCAAAACCGGCTTCTGTAACCTTACTTCGGAAGTAGCGAGTGTTATACTCTAATTTGTCACGAAGCTCAGTGGTTTCCGTGAGCATATCTAATACAGCAATAGAAGCGCCTACAATGGAAGGGGCCAGCGTATTGCTGAATAAATAAGGTCTTGAACGCTGACGGAGCATTTCAATAATTTCTTTACGTCCGCTAGTGAATCCACCAGAAGCTCCACCGAGCGCTTTACCCAAAGTACCGGTAATGATATCGATCTTACCCATTACACCCCGATACTCATGTGTGCCCCTACCTGTTTTACCAAGGAAACCAGAGGAGTGACATTCGTCTATCATTACCGCAGCATCATATTTTTCTGCGAGTACCACAATCTTATCTAGCTGGGCAATGGTACCATCCATACTAAAGGAGCCATCCGTAATAATGATTCGGCTTCTGCAAGAAGCGGCTTCTTGCAGTTTGCGCTCTAGATCCTCCATATTATTATGCTCATACCGAAAACGCTGTGCCTTACAAAGACGAACACCATCAATAATGGAAGCATGATTCAGTGCATCAGAAATCAATGCATCTTCCTCATTGAACAAGGGCTCAAATACACCGCCATTTGCGTCAAAGGCCGCTGCATATAAAATCGTATCCTCGGTACCGAGAAAAGCAGAAATTTTAGCTTCCAGTTCTTTGTGAATATCCTGCGTACCACAAATAAAACGTACACTGCTCATACCAAAGCCACGTTGGTCAATAGCTTGATGTGCTGCCTCAATTACTTTGGGATGCGAGGAAAGTCCCAGATAATTATTAGCACAAAAATTCAGCACCTCACGTCCGCCCACTTTTATAACTGCACCTTGTGGACTCTCAATCACACGCTCCGTTTTAAATAGTCCGGCTTGTTTGATCTCCTCCAGCTCGGCGCCCACACGTTGTACTAACTTTTCGTTCATACCTAGTATTTGCCACAAAGATAGGTGGCCTTGCCATTGGTGTAATTACAGCAATCTTTTACCTGTCTTAACATTTTTTTCAATTTTATGCGGCTAGTTTTGCGCCACAAAACAAAAAATCACATGACTGCTTTTCGTTCAAGCCTTTTAGTAATTACGATGCTGTTTTCCCTGACTGCTATAGCGCAGAAAGACACCATCATTATCAATCGCGGGAAAACCATTTACACTAAAGTGGATACTTTCAAAATCGGGAACGACCCCTCGAATATTGAAAGAATTATAGTTATCAAAGGGGATAGTCTTAGCGTCAACAAAGCGGACAGCTTTGTTCTCAAAACCGATAAAATTGTGATGGGTAAAACAACCATCCTTTCGAAAACGGATACAGTGAATGGTAAGCAACAAAAAACGGTGGAGATTTCAGTTTCTGGTGAAGGACTGGGCGAAATGATCGAAAAACAAATCGACTTTTTTACCAACCGTGATAAAAAGCCAGGAAAGAAAGTTGAAGGATTTGACTTATTTAAAACAGAAAAACTGGTAGAAGGCTTTGATCTTTTCAAAACGGAAAAGAAAAAGGAACTCAAAAACATTGAAAACTTCTGGTGGGTGCTGGACCTTGGATTTTCAGGGTACACTGACCAAAGCAACTACGCCCTGGCGCGTACAATAGGATTTGTTGCTCCCAACGTTGGCAAAGACCAACTAAAGTTGAATATGGCCGCTTCCAGAAATGTGAACCTTTGGATCTTGATGCAGCGTGTGAACCTGGTTAAGCACATGTTGAACTTAAAATATGGTGTAGGACTGGAGATGAACAATTATCGTTTTGAGCAGGAGAATATACAGTTTCAAAAAAATCCAACAGCTATCTATTTAGGAATGGTGGAATACAATAAAGTAAAACTAGCCGCAGATTATATTACTGTACCCATGATGTTGAACCTAAATACATCGCCAGAAAAAAGTAATGGACTCAGACTTTCTGCGGGAGTGAGTGCCGGATTTTTATATTCCTCCCGTTTCAAAACAAAAGAGGGAGGAGATATCGATAAAATCAGAAGCGACTTCGACCTTGAACCCTTCAAATTTTCATGGGTGGGCGAATTAGGATTAGGCCCCATCACGCTCTACACCAGTTTTGCAATGAATAATATGTGGAATAAAGGATTGGATATGCGCCCTTACAATGTGGGTATTCGTTTGGGAGCACGTCCAGAAAAAGCAAAAACTAAAACTATCACCTCAACAAAAAAATCCAGCTCCTTCAACTGGTCTGAAAAACTTTAATCGGCTACCCGCCCTACTGCGATCTCGTCTACAATAGCGGGATCCAGCAAGGTGCTAGTATCTCCTAAGTTTTTAGTTTCCCCCTCCGCAATTTTTCGAAGTATACGTCGCATGATTTTTCCACTGCGCGTTTTAGGGAGCCCTTTTACAAACTGAATTTTATCTGGCTTTGCTATAGGTCCGATTTGACGAGTTACTGTCTGCAAAATATCCTTGCGAGTTAATTGAGGATCGTCATGTAGTTGCTCCATGATTACATAGGCATAGATACCCTGCCCCTTGATATCATGCGGATACCCGACTACTGCACTCTCTACCACCCCAGCATGCATATTGATAGCATTCTCCACTTCGGCCGTTCCTAATCGGTGTCCACTAACATTCAATACATCATCCACCCGGCCAGTAATTCTGAAATTGCCTTGTTCGTCCTTCAAAGCACCATCTCCGGTAAAATAGAGACCGGGATACGTAGAGAAATAATTTTTGCGACAACGTTCATGATCGCCATAGGTAGTTCTTAATATACCAGGCCATGGTGCTTTGACACACAAATTGCCTTTGTAATGTCCCTGTTCGTCCTTCACTATTATTTCTTTTCCTGTTTCATCAACCAGGATGGGTTGAATACCAGGCATAGGCAAGGAAGCCCAAGATGGAATACCCGGTGTAACACCCGCCATATTCGAAATCATACAACCCCCTGTTTCGGTTTGCCACCAGGTATCAACAACAGGACATTTTTCTTTTCCTACATTTTTATGATACCAATGCCATGCCTCTTCATTGATGGGCTCACCTACTGTTCCTAATACTTTGAGTGAGGAAAGATCTTTTCCTTCTAGTGGTGTAGTACCAAATCCCATCAAACTTCTGATGGCGGTTGGTGCTGTATACAAAATGTTCACGCGATGTTTTTCAACAATATCCCAGAAACGCCCGGCATCGGGCCAGGTAGGAATGCCTTCGAATAATACGCAAGTTGCACCAGCACTGAGCGGACCGTATAAGATATAACTATGCCCGGTAATCCAACCGATATCGGCAGTACAAAAATGAATATCGCCGGGTTTGTATTGAAACGCATTCACAAAAGTGTAATTAGTCCACACCATATAACCTGCCGTAGTATGAACCACACCCTTGGGCTTGCCGGTACTTCCCGAAGTGTATAGAATAAAGAGCGGATCTTCAGCATCCATTGCTGCCGCTTGCTGATGTACTACTCCATTTACTTCAACCTGTGCTTCGGCATGTTCCATTTCGTCCTCCCACCATACATCACGTCCCTTTAACATCGATACAGGCGTGCGTGTACGCGTATAGACAATTACCTTCTTCACTAATTTATTTCCAATCAGTGCATCATCAATCACTGATTTAAGTGGAATGTCTTTATTACCTCGGTAAGCACCATCGCAGGTAACAATAAATTCTGCTTTGGCATCTTCTAATCGATCTGCAATACTCTGCGCAGAGAACCCTCCAAATACCACACTATGAATAGCGCCAATACGCGCACAACCCAGTACCGCATAAGCCAACTCAGGTACCATCCCCATATAAATACAAACACGGTCTCCCTTTTTTACTCCATTGTTCAACAACACTTGTGCAAATTGACAAACACGTTTGTGTAGCCGATTGTACGTTACTACGCGCACGCGTTCATTCGGATCATTGGGCTCCCAGATAATAGCGGGTTTATCGCCCAACGTAGCCAAATGACGATCGATACAATTCTCCGTGATATTGAGTTTGGCACCAGCAAACCACTCCACCTTGGGTTCTTCAAAATTCCAGGACAATACCTTGTCCCATTTTTTTTTCCAAGAAAAGTTTTCGGCCACTGTTCCCCAGAATTGTTCGGGATCCTCCACACTTTGTTTGTAAGCAGCCCGATAATCAGCTTCACTGCGTATTTGATAGGGATATGACATAGAATTTTTTTGCAGGGACTAAAATTATTGAATGGTTCTTGAACCAAAGAGTCTAAAAGTGAAAAGTCCAATGATCGCAGAAAGTAAGGATGCCACCAGGATTGCTACTTTGGAGCTGACTATCGTAGCAGAATCTGGAAAAGCCAAGATGGTAATAAAAATTGACATGGTAAACCCGATGCCTGCTAACATTCCTGC